>CAYNSH010000013.1:0-50970 GCA_964399775.1 uncultured Verrucomicrobiota bacterium | reverse complement strand
AGTCAGACCGTCCCCGATTGCTGGCACCTGGTACAGCGCCAGCCCCAGCCAGTTGTGGAACGACGGATCCACCACCTTGTAGCGCGCGAACCGTCCGGCGGCGTCCGTGCTCGCCACGTGGACGATCTCGCCGCGCCAGCCTTCATGGATCGACACCACCATGGCATCCGGCGCCGGCGGGCCGCAGGCCGAACGGACCGCGCCGGCCGGCAGGCGGGCGATCTGCTCGCGGATGAACTGCACCGAACGCTCGATCTCCAGCCAACGCACATAGGCGCGCGCAAACACATCCCCGCCATCGACCATGGCCACCGGCACCTGGGCAAACCGGTAGATGCCCGAGGGGTGGTCGCGGCGCGCATCCATCTCGCGCCCGCTCGCGCGCGCCGCCGGGCCGACCAGGCCGAGTTCGCAGGCGATATTCATCGGCACCACTCCCGTATTCTCGAAACGGGCCATCACGGATGCCTTGTCCCACAACATCCCCACGGCGCCGGCCACATCCCGGAACGTGGCCTCCAGGCGTGATTCCAAGTCCGCCGCGATGGCGTCATCGATGTCAAAGGCGGTCCCGCCGGGGCGAACGAATCCGCGCCCGAACCGGCTGCCGCACAGCAACGCCGTCAGGTTCAGGAAATCGCCGCGCAGCCGTCCGCAGAACGACGCCGTCGGCAGAAAGCCCACGTCGCCCGCCAGCGCCCCGAGATCGCCCGTATGGTTGGCCAGCCGCTCCAGTTCGAGCGCCACGGCCCGCAACGCCTGCGCACGCGCCGGCACCCGGCACCCGGCGAGCGCTTCCAACGCCTGGCCGTAGGCCAGTGCATGCCCGATCGTCGTGTCGCCCGCCAGCGTTTCCATGTGGTGGATCGTGCGCGGATGCGGCCCGCCAAAAAGCGCGCGCTCGACGCCGCGATGCTGGAAGCCCAGCGAAATCTCCAGATGCAGCACCTGCTCGCCATGGCACTGGAAACGGAAGTGTCCCGGCTCGATGATCCCGGCATGCACCGGCCCCACCGCCACTTCATGGAGGCCTTCGCCTTCCACCCGGAAGAAGTCCATCACCGACGGGGCCGGGATCTCCCCCTCCGCGCGGCCCCAGGCATCATGCCCCGGCCGGAAGCCACGATGAAAGCGCAGCGGCTTGAGCCACGGATGCCCCGTCGGCTTCACGCCCCACTGTTCCGCGATCTCCCGTTCAAAGCCTCCGGCCTGGGAGCAATCCGGGGTCAGCGCGGGATAGGTCTCGCCGGGATCGGTCGCCACCAGATGCAACTCCCCGGCCGGATCGTCGACCAGCACCGCCACCAGACGAACGCCGCCGTCGGTTCGCGGTTCCCCGTACAGTGCGGCCAGGCGGTTCCCTTCGGCCACGGCATCCAGCACCGTCCGCCGGAATTCGTCCACCGTCACGACCGGAATCCGTGAACGGGAAACCGGCTCCAGGTTGCGGCAAGTGAGAGTGGCCGCGCTCATGGCGCGCCTCCTCCCAGCAGGCGGGAGGCCTGCCCCAGCACATCCATCAGGCCGTGCGGAATCCACAGCCCGAGCACCAGCGCGCCCGCCATCAGCACCAGCGCAGGCCCATAGGAGGCGGAGGGCTCGCTCGCGACGACCGTGCCCTCGGGAGGGCGGCCCAGCGCCATTCGCAGCATGGTCCGCGACATGCCGATGAAGGCGATCGTCAACACCAGCAGGGCCGCGCCGGCCATCGCCGCGCCGACTGGCCCCCGCCCGAAGGCTTCCTTCAACAGGATGAATTCGCTGGCGAAGGTGCCGAACGGCGGCGACCCCGTGATGGCAAACAGCCCCGCCAGCCAGAGAAATCCGCTGACGGGCAGGATCCGCAACGCGCCCTGCACATGCAGCGAGTTTTTCGTGCGATAGACCAACAACAGGTTGCCGGCCAGCATGAACAGCGCCGCCTTCACCATGGAATGATTGACCGCATGCAGCAGCGCGCCGAACATCGCGGCTCCGCCCAGCCCCGCCCCCAGCGCCAGCAGCCCCATGTGCTCCACGCTGGAATAGGCCAGCATCCGCTTGTAGTCGGTCTGGTGCACCAGAAAGGCCGCCGCCACCGCCATCGACAAGAGGCCGAAGCCCGCCAGCAGCGGCCCGCTGAAATCGCCCAGACCGGCCGCCACGCAAATGGCATTGGCCCGCAGGATGCCCAGAAAGGCGCAGTTGAGCAACGCGCCGGACAGCAGCGCAGACACCGGCGACGGCGCCTCGCTGTGCGCGTCGGGCAGCCACGTATGCATCGGCGCCAGGCCCATCTTGGTGCCATAGCCCACCAGCAGGAAAACAAAGGCGGCCCTCAGCCAGGGGGCCCGCAACTGCGCTCCGCGAGTGATCAGTTCCGGCACCAGCAGCGACCCGCCCGACCCATCGGCGGCGGCCGAGGCGATCACCAGCAGGAAATTGCCCAGCAAGGCCAGCGCGATGCCCACCGAGCACACCAGCAGGTATTTCCACGTCGCCTCCAGCGAACGCGCCTGCCGGTGAAAATAGATCAGCGGGGCCGTGGCCAGCGTCGTGGCCTCCACCGCCACCCACAGCAGCCCCAGATGTCGGCTTGCCGCCACCAGCGTCATCGTGGACAGGAAGACCAGCAGGCAGGCGGTGAACACGGCCTCGGGGGCGTTGACGAACATCGCCCCCGTGTCCTCTTCGGTCTGGCGGCCATGGGCCTCGTGACCGAGGCTCTGCACGGCATACACCGATACCGCGAGAAACAACAAACTCGCAATGCCCAGGAACAGCCGCCCCGCCGCGTCCAGCCCCAGCCAGGCCTCCGGCGCGAATTCCGGCGGCGCCATCCAGCACCAGGCCGTCAGCACGGCGTGCGCGACGGCCGTCGCGACCAGCAGCGCCCGCCGGGGGCGGTCCGGACGGATCAAGACCGCCGCCACCGCCGAAACCAGGGGCAGAAGGATCAGGAGCGGGATCATGGCGTCCCCTCCCGCAAGGCCGAGAGCTGATCGGAATCGATGTGGTCGAATTCGCGGTTGATCTGGAACACGATGATGCCCATCACGAACACCGCCACGAAAATGTCCAGCAGGATGCCCAGTTCCACCAGCAGCGGCATCGCCTCCACCAGCACCATGCCCAGGGTGAAGATGCCGCTTTCCATCACGACGTAGCCCAACACCTGCGTGATGGCCTTGCGGCGCGCCATGATCAGGAACAGCCCCGTCCACACCGTGAACAGCCCCGCCGGCACCAGCAGAGTCGACGGAACCTCCCACGGCAGGGGCAACCGCGCGCCGGCCCCGAAGGAAAGCGCCAGGATTCCCACCCCCAGCAGCAACGAAAGAATGAAGCCCACGAAGGGTTCGATTTCCCGGTTGGCGCGGGTGTCGCGCAGCGCCCGGTTCAACAGGGCCGGAAATACAAAGCCCTTGATCCCGGCGCTGCCCAGCCCCAGCAAAACGGCATGCCAGGTCACGTGGCCATGCGCCAGCAGCGGCAGCGCACCCAGCGCCACCCCTTGCAGGGCGACGATGCGGATCGCATTGCGCAGCCGGCTCGATCCCAGCAGGAGCAGATCCGACAGGATCAGGAAAATCAGGATGGCTTCGAAGAGTCCGTTCATGCGTTCACCGGAAAGTCAGCAACAGCCCCAAGGTGCACAGGACCCCCGCGCCAACCAGCAGTTGGGGCACCCGCAACAGGCGCACGCGGGCCGTGACGGATTCCACGATCCCGGTCAGCACCGCCAATCCCAGCAGACCCGCCACGCCGGCCACCAGGTCCAGCGCCGGTTGGCCCGACGACCCCGGCAGCACCAGCCCCACCCATAGCGCGCCCAGCACCCACAGCTTCAAGTATGAGCCCCACAGCACAAAGCCCAAATCCACGCTCCCGTGGTCCAGCACCATCACTTCGTGGATCATCGTCAGTTCCAGATGCGTGTTGGGATCGTCCACGGGAATCCGGCAGTTCTCCGCCAGAAAGAGGACGAACAACCCGGTGCCCAGCAGGCACACCATCGGCAACGCCCCGGCCCATGCCGCCGCGGACAGCCCCCCGTAGATGGGCGAGAGCGACAAGGACTGCGCATGCCGCGCCAGCGCGGCCAGCCCGATCAGCAACGCCGGCTCCGCGAAGACGGCGAACTGCACCTCGCGGCTCGCGCCCATGCCTTCGAAGCTGGACCCCGTGTCCAGCGCCGCCGCCACCGTGGCGAACCGGCCCAGCCCCAGCAGATAGGCCAGCAACACCAGATCCCCCGCGAACGAAACCGCGGCGGGCACCCGCCCGAGCGGCACCAGGACCAGCGCGGCCAGCAGACAGGCGAAGTTCACCAGCGGGCCGGCGCGAAACACCCAGGTCGTGGTGCGGCTGTACACCGCCCCTTTGCGGAACAGCTTCCACAAATCGATATAGGCCTGCAACAGCGGCGGACCGGTGCGCCCGGCGAAGAACGCCTTCACGCGGTTGATCACGCCCGGCAGCAGCGGCGCCAGCGCCAAGGCGACCAGGGGATGAATCATGGCGGCCGCGTTCATGAACGCACCGCCCAGGCCAGAAGCACCATCAGGACAACCACGATATAGAGGATGTAGAAATGCACGCGGCCCTGTTGCAGCCAACGCAAACGGCCCAGCCATCCCGCCGCCCGCTCGAACAGGGGGGCAAACAGCTTTTCACGCGCCATGTCCGGCGTATGGCTTTCAAACGAAGCCGACGCAGGATAGATGCCGTCCGGCAACTGGGTGTCCATATGCGGGCGCAGAATGCTATTTGCCCCGTGCGTCAACGGCTGGGCATACCCAGTGGCCGTGTACTGCATGCGGACCGCCGGGGCCGCGTAGCCGCAGTCCCAGGTCACGGTTTCCCGCACAGGCCGACCAACCAGCATGCGCCGCCGCAGGACGGCCAGCCCCCACACCAGCGCAATCAGCGCCAACAAGAGCAGCCCCACCACCGACGGAATCATCGGGCTGGGCGCATCCACCATCGCGGCCGGTCCGGCCAGTTGCGCCACCGCGGGCGCCAGCAGCCGTACCACCGCGCCGGCGGCCAGCCCGATCCCCAGACAAAGGGTCGCCAGGATGGCCATCGGCCACCGCATTGTGGCGTCCGCCTCGTGCGCACCAATGGCCGCCGGAGAGCGCGGCTCCCCCAAAAACACAATGCCGAACGCCTTGGTGAAGCAGGCCACCGCCAGCCCGCCGATTAGCGCCAGGGACACCACGACCGCCAGTCCGCCCGCCGCCAGCAAGCCGTGGCCCAGAATCGTGCGGTACGCACCCAGATAGATCAGGAATTCGCTGGCAAACCCATTGAAGGGAGGTAATCCGCAAATGGCGACCGCCCCCGCCAGGAAGGCAGCGCCCGTCCATGGCATCCGTTTGAGCAATCCGCCCAGTCGTTCGATGTTGCGTGTGCCCGTCGCATGGGCGACCGCCCCCGCGCCCAGAAACAGCAGCCCTTTGAACAGGGCGTGATTCAGCACATGCAATAGCCCGCCGGCAAACCCCAGCGCCGCGAGAGCCGGAACGCCGTAATGCACGCCCAGCATACCCAGGCCAATTCCCAGCGCAATGATCCCGATGTTTTCCACACTGTGATAGGCCAGCAGCCGTTTTAGATCATGCTGCGCCAGGGCAAACAAAACCCCCAGGATGCCGGACACCGCACCGACACCCAGTACCAGCCACCCGCACCACCCCGGCACCTTTTCCAGGATCGCCAGCATGCGCACGATGCCATAGATGCCCGTCTTGATCATCACGCCCGACATCACCGCCGACACCGGGCTGGGGGCCGCCGGATGCGCCTCCGGCAGCCAGACGTGCAGCGGAAACAGCCCCGCCTTGGTGCCGAACCCGATCAGCGCCATCAGAAAGAGCCCGCCCGTCCACCCCGCCGGCGCGGCATAGGCGGCGAAATCCTGCGATCCACCGGCACGACCCAGCAACAGGAACAGCGCGATCAAGAAAGCGGTCCCGATGTGTGTTGCCACCAGATACGTCCAGCCGGCATCCCGGGCCCCGACGTCCCCCTCGTCGAACACCACCAGGAAAAACGACGCCAGCGACATCACTTCCCACGCCACCAGAAACAGCACCCCGTTGCGCGCCGTCAGGACCAGCGCCATTCCGACCACCAGCATATTATAGAAGAACCAGAACCGGCCCGGATTGCGGCCCGCCCACGGCCGGAAATAGCCGATCGCATAAACCGCCGCCAGACCCGACAACACAAAGAGCGGAATCAGAAAAAACGCGCTCAGCGGATCCAGCCCCAACTGAAACTGTCCATAGGGCATGCTCCACGGCAGCGCCGCGACCTTGTCGAACCGTACAACCAGCGAAGCCATCGCCACCACCAGCCCCGCCGCGCAGGCGACCACCGCGCCGCCCGCTCCCAGCGCCACCGCCAGCCGTTCCGAACGGCGCCCGGCCCACAACGCACCCAGCCCGGAACCCGCCAGCACGATCAGCGCGCCGAACAGCAACCCAAACAGATAGACCCCTTGAAGCGGCATGGCGGGACCTTGCTACCCACCCGGGGCTGCGCGGGCTTCGACGCGTCGAGCCGCCGCCAGAATGTCGCCAGGCTCCGCCTGCCGAACGATGCAATCCTTGAACTCCGGATCCCGCAGCGCGAACGCCAGCCGCGACAGCAAATGCAAATGGATGCGCGTTGATGGGCTGATCATCGAAAACAACGCATGCACCGGCCGGCCATCGAGCGCACCGAAGTCGATCGGCGTCGCCAGAAAGCATAGCGTGATCAGCGGACAGGGCACGCGCAGCAAGATCGGGCTGCGTGGATGCGGCACGGCCACGCCATCGCCCAGCGCGGTGGAACCCAGTGCCTCGCGCGCCAGCAGCACACTGTGCAAAAAGTCCGGATCCACGTCGGCCGGCAGCGGCATGCTCTCGACCATGCGGCGCAGGACCGACTCCTTGTCGGTTCCCGGCACCTGGTGGACAATCCCCCCTCGCTCCAAGGCGTCGGCCAGCGAGGGCAACGGCGCCTGATCGGGTTCCACCGGCATGGATACCGACAGTCCCTGTTCCGTCGCCCATTCCACCAGTTCGCCCCGATCGAGCGACAGCCGTCCGTTCACGCGTCGGGAAGGGCAGTCGCCTTTCTCAATGTGCTCATGCAACGACCGCTCGGACATCTGCAACATCCGGGCGGCCTCTCTGACAGTCATGGACATGGATATCTAGACCGGTTTCGCTGGTCAGGGGGAACGGATATCGACTTCTACTCCATTTGCCGACCGTGTCAAGCTAGACCCATCCTTCCCCTAGTCCACGATTCCATTCTACCCCTCTCTCCCCCTTGACACCCCGTTTCCTTCCGTTTACATTTCGCCACATGACGAATCATTGGAATCCAACTTCATGAGCGCCGCCGATCTAAAATCCACCGCCCGCATCACCAAGGCCCTGGCCGACCCGCAGCGGTTGCGCATCCTGCTGATGCTGCGCGGGGGCGAGCGCTGCGTCTGCCAGATCGTCGAAGCGCTGGCCCTGGCCCCCTCTACCGTCTCCAAGCACCTCTCGCTGCTGGACGCTGCCGGACTGGTCGCCTCCCGCAAGCAGGGGCGCTGGATCTATTACCGCCTGCCGGACGGCCCCGCCGCCGAGCCGTCCCGCCTGATTCTCGTCTGGCTGCATGACCGGCTGAAGACGGATCTGGTGGTCCGGCAGGACGCCCGGAAACTCACCAGCGCGGCCCTCAGCGATCCGCACAACGTGTGCCGGACGCAACGCCAACGGAAATCGCCCGGCAAGGCTCAAAGGAGAACCCCATGAACGAGTCCACGAAGGAACTGATTGCCATCGGCGCCTCGGTGTGCGCCCACTGCCAGCCCTGTATGCGTTTTCATGTCGCCAAGGCCCAAGAATTGGGGCTCTCGGATGACGACATCCGCGCGGCCATTGCCGTCGGCCACCAGGTGGAAAAAGGCTCCATGGCCGCCATGCGGGAGTTCTCCGATGGGGTGCTGACGGGAACCGGTGAAGATTCGGCAGCCAACCACGGATGAACACAGATGGACACGGATAGAACAGGTCCAGCAGCCGATCGGCCATGCCATCCAATCACCGGCGGGTGTCTCTCCGGCAGCGGCTCGGACCGTTCTCCATCATTCCACCATTCCACTTTTCCACTTTTCCATGATTTTCCCCCCTCCCATCGGTGTCCATCCATGTCCATCCGTGGTTCAATCCCGGATTCCATAAGGAGCTAAACCATGATCCGCATTCTCTTTCTCTGCACCGGCAACTCCTGCCGCAGCCAGATGGCGGAAGGCTGGGCCCGCGCCCTGAAAGGCGATCAAATCGAGGCCTTCTCCGCCGGCATCGAGACGCACGGCCTCAATCCGCGTGCAGTGAAAGTCATGGCCGAAGCCGGGGTGGACATCTCCGGCCACCGCTCCAAGACCGTCGCCGATCTGCCGACGAAGGATTTTGACTACGTGGTGACCGTCTGCGACCACGCCCACGAGTCCTGCCCGCTCTTCCCCGGCAAGACCAAGGTCGTGCACGTCGGCTTCGACGATCCCCCGCGCCTCGCCAAGGACGCCCGGACCGAGGAAGAAGCCCTCGTCCCCTATCGCCGCGTCCGCGACGAAATCAAGGCGTTCGTCGAAACGCTGCCGGAGGGGCTGGGGGAAATGGAATAATGGAATGATGGAAGATTGGAATAATGAAAACCCATAAATCCATTCAGCTCTTTTCGGCCTCTTTGCTTCCTCTCCCTTCCAATATTCCATCATTCCAGCTCTTCCCATCCCCATCATTCCATCATTCCAACATTCCATCTCTTCACATCCCCTCCTTTCCACCATTCCAGTATTTCAACATTCCATATGAGTAGGATCTTGAGATGACACCTGTGAAAAGTGATCGCATCCGCGCGCACGTCCGCGAGCGCTATGCCGGCATTGCGAAATCTGGCGGCTCGTGCGGGTGTTCCAGCAATTGCTGTTCACCCGACGCCTTGCTCAACCCCGGCGCCTCTGCCCAGCTCGGGTATTCGCCGGAAGAACTCGCCGCCGTCCCGGACGGCGCCGACATGGGCCTCGGTTGCGGGAACCCCCAGGCCATCGCCGCGCTCCAGCCCGGTGAAACCGTCGTCGATCTCGGCTGTGGCGGCGGTTTCGACTGCTTTCTCGCCGCGCGCCGCGTCGGCAAGACGGGGCGGGCCATCGGCGTGGACATGACGCCCGAGATGATCCACAAGGCCCGCGAAAACGCCGCCAAGGGCAACATCCGGAACGTCGATTTCCGCCTGGGCGAAATCGAACACCTGCCCATCGCGGACGGCGTTGCGGATGTCATCCTCTCCAACTGCGTCATCAACCTCTCCCCCGACAAGCCGCAGGTCTACGCCGAGGCCGCCCGCGTTCTGAAGCCCGGCGGACGCCTCGCCATTTCCGATGTCGTCGCCATCGCACCCATTCCTGCCCGGGTAAAAAAGAAACTCGAAGCCCATAGCGCCTGTATCGCCGGTTCCGCCACTGTCCCGGAAACGGAGCGGATGCTGAAGCAAGCCGGTTTCTCCAAGATTCGAATTGATGTGAACGAGCAGAGCAAGGAATTCATCAAGGATTGGTTTCCGGGCAGCGGCGCGGAGAACGTCGTCCGTTCCGCCACCATCGAAGCCGTAAAAATAGGAGCACGAACATGACCTGCAGCACCGCAACTCAACCAGATCAACGGAAGATGACCAACCTCTTCGAGCGCTACCTGACCGTCTGGGTCGGCCTGTGCATTGTCGGCGGCATCCTGCTCGGCAAGGTGGCCCCGGGGCTGGCCCAGACCCTCGACGGCATGGCCATCTTCGTGAACGGCGCGCCCGTCGTCTCGATCCCCATCGCCATCTGCCTGTTCTTCATGATGTATCCCATCATGGTGAAGATCGACTTCGCCTCGGTGGTGAAGGCCGGCAAGAGCGGCAAGCCGGTCTTCCTGACGCTGTTCGTCAACTGGGCCATCAAGCCGTTCACCATGTTCGCCATCGCCTATTTCTTCCTCGGCTTCGTCTTCAAATCGTTCATCGGCGCGGACGCGATGGACCTCGTCAAAATCCCGTTTGGGCTCGATCTGGCCGTGGGCGCGACTCACGGCGCGGGCACCGTCGTCCTCAGCGAAGGCGTCAAAATGCTGCAGATCCCGCTCTGGCGAAGCTATTTTGCGGGCGCCATCCTGCTGGGCATCGCCCCTTGCACCGCCATGGTGCTCGTCTGGGGCTATCTCGCCCGCGGCAACGACGGCCTCACCCTCGTCATGGTGGCCATCAATTCGCTGACGATGCTCCTGCTCTACGGCGTGCTGGGCGGCTTCCTCCTCGGCGTCGGCCGCCTGCCCGTTCCGTGGCAGGCCCTCCTGCTCTCCATCGCCATCTACGTGGCCCTGCCGCTCGTCGCCGGCTACTTCACCCGCAAATGGATCTTCGCCACCAAGGGCGAGGTCTGGTTCCGCGAAAAATTCCTCCACGTCCTGACGCCCGTCACCATCATCGCCCTGCTGACCACCCTGGTCCTGCTATTCAGCTTCAAGGGCGAGGTTATTCTGTCCAACCCGCTCACCATCCTGTGGATCGCGGTTCCCCTGTTCATTCAGACGATGCTGATCTTCTGGCTGGGCTATGCCGCCGCCCGCGCGCTGAAGCTCTCCTACGCCGACGCCGCCCCCGCCGCGATGATCGGCGCCTCCAACCACTTCGAGGTCGCCATCGCTACCGCTGTGATGCTCTTCGGCCTGTCCTCCGGCGCGGCCCTGGCCACTGTCGTCGGCGTGCTCATCGAAGTGCCTGTCATGCTCTGGCTGGTGCGCATCTGCACCCGCACCCAACACTGGTTCCCCGGTGGCGAAGGGATAGCCGCTAAAGGGAAGAATGGAATGGTGGAATAATGGAATGGGCCGGGATGGCGGTTCCCCATCATTCCCATATTCCACCCTTCCCGTATTCCATTCCTCCGGCGATTTCCATCCGTGGGACGCTGAAGGCATCCGTGGGGTTATGTTTATTAGCCCTTAGAAAGCTAGACCCAGCCGCCCATCGATGATAGGATCAAGCCGTTGGAACGAAAACATTCCCAAAAGGTGAAGAAGATGAAAACCAACCTGAAATGGATCGTGGCCGCCCTGTGCCTGGCCCTGCCTCTGACCGTCCATGCGGAGGACACCCTGTCAATCAAAGGCTCCAACACCTTCGGCGAGGAACTTGGCCCTCAACTGATCACCGCCTTCCGGGCCCGGAACCCGGGCATCGCCGTCGAGATCGAAAGCCTCGGCTCCGCCTCGGGCATCGCCGGCCTGCTGGACGGCACCTGCGACATTGGGGCCTCCTCGCGCATGATCAACGAAGACGAGCAGCGCCGCGCCCGGTCGCGCAAGATCGATCTCAAATCCTCGGTGGTGGGCTACTACGCCGTCACCGTGGTGGTGAACGAAGCCAACCCGTTGAAAAGCCTGTCCGACCGCCAAGTCCGCGACATCTTCACCGGGAAGGCCACCAACTGGAAGCAAGTCGGTGGCCCCGACCGGCCCATCGCAGTGCTGATCCGCGATGCCACCGGCGGCACGCATCTGGGCTTCCAGGAACTGGCGATGGACAACCTGCCCTATGCGACTTCCGCACGCGGCTTCGCCAGCTACACCGCCCTGGCCGACGAAATCGAGGCCAACCCCGACGCCATCGGCTATGTCGGCATGAATCTCGTCACCCATCCCGGATTGCGTGCCCTGGCAATCAACGGCATCCCGGCCAACGACATCGCCGTCAACGAAGGCCTCTATCCCTATGTGCGCACTGTCCGGCTCTACACCCGCGCCCAACCCGCCCACCCCCTCGCCAGCCGCTTCCTCCGCTTCGTCCTCTCCAGGGCCGGACAGGACATCGTCCGCTCCGTTGGCTTCGTCCCCGCCGATTTGCCGCGACTGCCGCGCGGCACCGGTGCGATGTAGCCGCCGTTCCGCCGCGGCACGAAAAGTCAGGCGCGGCGCGCCGAGCCCTCCACGTCGGTGCCGCGGTCAACATGTAGACGTTCGGTTTATCGCCGAGGGGCCGGAGAACGATCCGGCGCAGGTCGCCGCGGCGGACGGTCCGGGCGGATGGGCTGAGACGGGCGATTCGGCTGACCTGTCGGCGACCGGGGACGGTCCGGGCGCACGCCGGGGCGGCGTCCGACGGGCGCATCACGGATCGGCGTCCACGTCGGCTCCAGATGGAATTCCTTGAGCGGGCGATAGCCGAGTTCCGCCGTCAATTCGTCCCAGTTGGCGGGCAGTTCGATTTTGAACGTGACGGCGCTGCCGCCGGGCATGGTCTGCACCTTGTTCCGGTCGGCATCCCCGGTCACCAGGATGGAGGTCACACCCTTGCGCATCACGGGGACGGTGTGAATCTTCTCGGTCGCGGCCCGCTTCGGAAACCATGGCGGCGGGTCGGTCAGCTCTCCGCCCTCGTCGCGGATGATTTTCTCGAGATGCTGTTCCAGGGTGTAGCGGGCGGGATCAAAGGCGCTGCCGGGATTGGCCCAGTAATTGGCGAAGGCCCGTTCGTGTGCAGGCCGCCGGGCCGTTGCGACGAGGGCATCCTCCAGATCTTCCTTGGCGGGATACCCCCGGGCCAGGTTGCGGGCGGTGTGTTCCGTCACCAGGATCGTCCGCGGTGTCAGGACCGGACCGCTGCCCGTGGCAAACTGGCTTTTCTCGACCGCATCCCACGCCATCAATTCCATGATTTTCACGGGATCGGTCGTGGCCGGGGTGAGGTTGTTGCCCCACAGCAGGGCGGACGACGCGGTCAGCGCGTTGTCGTTCAGATCGAACCCCTGCTGCACATGGTGGGGCATCCAGCCGATCCGGAGGCACGCCTCTTCGTCTTCCGCCAAGGACCACGACACGGGATAGCCGAAGGTGCCCATCCGGTCCTGTTTGATGTAGTAGCCCGCCAGGTTCAGCATAGCCAGATTGATGAACCGTCCCAACGCCGCGTGGTGCGGCTCGGAAATTTGCCCTTGCCCGACATCCAGCCCCAGTTGGCGGGAGACGGGACCGTTCACCCAGGCATAGGGAATCCACGCATGGGTGCTACCGAGCGTGCGCCGATAGCTCGGATGGCCCAGCGCCTGGGTATAGGCGATCAGCAGCGGCATGAACTCCGGCGGGCAGCCGGCCATGGCGCCATTGACCGCGACATGCCACACCAGGGTATCCCGGAATGCGATGGGCAGCACGCCGACCGACTCGTCCCAGGGCCGATCCGTAAAGCGCAGGAAGGCTTCCACCCGCTCGATGGTCGGCGGCACAATGGGCAATCCGTCCGACCAGCGCTGCTCGGTGAAGTGCCGGTTGATCTCGTCCAGCGTGCCGGCAAAGACGATGTCGCGGGCATTTCCCACGGCCGCTTTGCTGCGCGCTTCCACTTCCTCCGCGGTGATGGGCTGGGTCAAGGCCGCTACGATTTGGGGCCACAGGACTTCGCGGGTATTTTGGATCAGCTCTTCTCGGCTGTGGGCCGCAAACGCACCGGGATAGGTCGCCGTGCGCGGCGCCGGCACCCCGTTGTTGACCGCCGTCGAATAGACCTGTTCCACGAACCCCGGGCCCGCAATCGTCACCGCCGGAATCCCAAGCACTTCCGCCGCGATGCTCGAACCCGTTTCCTTGGGGGTGCACAGCCCGCAGCCGCCGTTCCCGGAGATGACGGCATCCACGCCCATTTCCCGCAGCTTGCGCTGGAACTCGTCTTTGGACGGCCGCTCCACGCCCGGGGCGGGATAGGGCCCCGCCGCGCCGATTTCATTCAGCAGAATCACCTTGGCGGTGGGGTGGTTGGCCAACATCAGCCGCTTGATCTCCGGATGCGTGACATAGGCCATGAAACTGCCACCCACCACGGCGATCGTCTTGCCGTCCAGCGTGTCCAGACGGGGAGCCTGGGTGATCATCGGCACCGTCTGCTTCCCGACCGGGGCCACCACGACAAAGACGGGGGCCGCCGGCGTTGCGCCCGCGAGGACGCCCATTGCGGCGGCACCTTCGCCCGCTTCATCCGCGCACTCCACCGAGCCATCGCAAACCTGAGCGAGCACCGTCCCGGCCCCCGCCCCAAAGAGGATTCCAATCGAAATCGCCCATGCCTGAATACCACTGAACTTACATCTCATATTGAATGCTCCCGTTGAAGACGCCAGGATCGTCCCGGCGAAGAATCCCGTTCCTTCCGGAACAAAACTGATCTTGGAGGAGGCGTCACGACAATCCGGCCGAACGGATCCGCCTCTGGTTGTTTGAGGTCCACAACATACCGCCCTTGGCACGATAAGCAACCGGGAATTCCGTTTTGTCCTGCTCACCCATCCCGGCCTGCGCGAACTCTCGGTCAACGGCAGTCCCCCCAACGACGTCGTCCGCGCCGTCGGCTTCGTCCCCGCCAATCTCCCCCGCCTGGGAGAATTCGAAGGCGCGCGCGGCTCCACCCTGAATCGCCGGCCTCAGGCTTGCCGGCGATTGATGTGCTCGGCCAGATCGAGGATCTGGGCTTCGGTGAGAACCGGGGGATCGAAGCACCGGTCGTTGATGTAGCGAATGGCGTTCCGCACCAGAAAGGCCTTGTCCCGCCCGTTGGCGATGTGGAGCTTCGCGGCCGGATGGGTGAAGACCGCGAGGGCGTGGATGCGGTCCTCGGGAACAGAGGCCGGCAATAACGTGATGAACATGCGGCGCTGGCGCTCCGCCTGCAGGACCGGACTTTTGACGATCTTGGTCCGTCCATCGGCGCGTTTCTGGGTCCATTGGGTATCGTGGACGTCACCGGTGAGAGTGCCGGACCAATATTTGGACTCAAGGATATAGAGGCCGGAGGGGGCCAGTACCAAGTGGTCGATTTGGCAGCGTTCGTGGGCCACGCGGAAGTCGAGGTCGTTGAGGATGACGTGGTCGTCGGCCAGTTGCTCGGCCAACAGTTCGGCCATCCGCTGTTCGCCGCGGTGACCGCCTTCGAGATTGCGGCGTTCCACGGCGATTTCGCGCAGGCGGACTTCATAGCCGGCGGCGAAGACGAGGGCCAACGCGCCCCCGATCAGCCCGCCGTAGGTTCGGTGCTGATAGGTGTGCAATCCGCCCCAGACGCAAACCCCGGCGGCGATTCCCCAGACAAGGAAGCGCGTGAAGACGCGGGCGCCCAGTTCGCGGGCGATGGCATTCTGCCGCCGGAGAAGGCTGGTTTCGCTGCGAAGGATCCGGGCCATGGCCTGAAAGAACGGCGCGGCGGGAGGGGTCCGGGTCAGCCCAGATCGGCCTGCGCGTGGAGGCCCCGGGCAAGCTTTTCGACTTCGGCATTGGAGAGCACCGGCTTTTCAAAGCAGAAATCGTTGATGAAGGTGACAACCTGTTCCGGGGTGAGGACGCGGCGCTCGGCATTGCTGACGGCGATTTGGGCTTCGGGATGGGCCAGGACAACCACCGGAAATACGCGCTCCCAAATGAGGGCGGTGCCCTTGAGCCAGTTGCAGAGAATGCGCCGCTCGCGCAGCACGCGCCCGACCGGATTGCGCGCGGGGCGAGTCTTGCCGTCCGGACTGCGAATCTTCCAGGTCGGGGCCTGCTTGGAAGTGTCGCCGATGATTTTGCCGGACCAGTTCAGCGTGTCGATGACGAAGAGACCGGAGGGGGCCACCACCATGTGGTCGATCCAGCATTTCTCGCGGCCGACTTTGAGGCGGAGGTCGTTGAGGACATAGTGGTCGTTGGCGAGTTTTTCATCCAGGAGCCGGGCCATGAGTTCCTTGGCCCCGCGCATCCCTTCGGTTTCGGCGAGTTCCTGAATGGTCTCCCGGCGGCGGAATTCCTGTCCCAGCGTGACAAAGAGCAGCATCAATCCGAAGATCAGCCAGGCAGGCTTGCCCTCGGGACCCAGCATCATGGCGATGCCGGCAACCAGCGCCACCAGGGTGCCGCTCCATCCCAGAATTCGGATGCGTTGGAGAAAGGCGATTTCGCGGGCGATTTCCGTCTGGCGACGGCTCAGGCTGCGTTCGTTGGCAAGGGTTTGGGCCATGGGGTCCTCCGGGTCAGGGGCGAATGACTTCCGCGAAGGCCACGCGCTCGCGGCGAGCCGTGACGCGGGCACGGACGGTTTCGCCAAGGGTCGTGGCGCCTTCGACAAAGACGACCAATCCGTCCACCCGGGCGACCCCTTCGGTTTCAGGGTTCTGGCGCGAGCGTTCGGTGATGGTCAATTCGATCTCTGCTCCGGCCACGACGTGGTCGGCGGCGCCGCGGGTGGCGGCCTGCGGCAGAGCGCGTCGCACCACTTCCCCGGCCGAGGGCGCGGCGGCCGTGCCGGCCGGCTTCCCCGTCGGAACCGCATTGGCGGCGCGTTCCCGGCGGTCGGTGATGCGCACATGAACGGTTTCGCCAAGCGTGGGCGCGCCCTGGACAAATACAACCAGGCCGTTCACCCGGGCCACCCCATCCACCCCCGGACTTTGGCCGGATTCTTCGGTAATGACCACATCCATTTCCGCGCCGGCCACGACATGGGCGGCCGGGTCGCCGGCACGGGGCTGGTAGGCCCGCCGATCCGGCCGCATGGTTGGCGCGGGCCGAGTGAAGGTGGGCAATGGCTCTGTTCCGGCGGGCTGGCCTGTCAGTTCGGCAAAGGCGATTCGTTCCCGGCGGTCGGTGATGCGGATGTTGACGCGGCTGCCGATGTCCGTTGCTCCGTCGACAACCACAATCAAACCTTCGACCCTGGCGATTCCTTCTTTTCCGGGGTTTTGGGTGGACTCTTGGGAAATGACCACATCCATTTCCGCGCCGGCCACGACATGGGCGGTGGAATCGCCCGGCGGAGGGGTGTAGGCCGCCGGGGCGGCCGGACGGGGCAGAGCGACTTCGGACAACACGCGGACGAGAACCGCATCAATCACGCGTTCGCGTATCCGAGTGACATCCGCGAGGATGGTCTGCCCTCGGCGGGCACCGGGAATGAACGTGATCCGACCGCCCATGCGGGCGATGCCGGACGTACGATCCTCGCTTTCTTCGTCGATAAACAGCTTGTAGCGATAGCCCAGGCGCGGAACGATGAGAGCCGACGGGTCGGTGGCGTCGTGCACCGCGCCGATATTGACGGCCGCGCCCTCGGCCTGGTCCTGGGAATAGACCGCGGTGACGCGGCCCGGTTCGCGGGGGCGGACCAGCGTAATGGCGAGCGCCACCAGGGCAATTCCGAGCAGGGGGAGGGCCACGAGCGCGATCGTGCGCCATTTGCTTTCGGGCGGGGGGGCGGGGCGGTCGGAGGGGGACGATTCAGTCATGGGTCTTTTCCTTATGTAATGAGGGGCATGCTAGGATGCAGGGCCGAATCCTGCAAGGAAAGATCATCGGACGATCCGGCTCTAATTATTTTCGGTTTTAGCTTGGTTCCCCGGCAACCAAAGCGCTACGATCACAACATCGGTTTTCAAACCGCTACACGGCACAGCAAACGGGTTCAGAAACACAACGGAGGACGATCATGAAAACCTGCAGGTGGATGATGGTGGCGTTGATGGGTTGCGCATGTATCCTGACGGGATGCAAGGATAGCAAAAAAGACGACTCCCCCCCCCCGCCCCCGGCGAATGGCCCCGGTGGGAATGGCGATACCCAACCCGACCCAAGCGCCAACGAGCAGTTTGCATCCGTTATCCCGTCGGGCTTACGACTGCGCGAACGATTCACCATCGTGGGCCGGGGAACCACATACGTCCTGGAATGCAGCCCCATCGCAGGAGCCGTTTCCTACACGTTCACCACCAGTTTCGGAGCAACCGAGGCGGCCGATTCCAACTCCATCGGCATCCTCCGCGCCGGTGCCGACGAGCCGTTCACCTTCAGCGTCTACGCCACCAATGCGGAGGGAATCAACACCAGGACCGCCAGCCGTGCCGTGAACAACTAAACCGTCTTCACTTGTGCGGGGACAGGGCCGTCGCACACTTTCCCTGTTCGATCAAACCGCGATCCATGAGCGGTCCATGAGCCGATGGATTGCGCCATGGCGCCATCCCTCGATTGACACGACCGGCCCGGCTGAATAGGTTGTTTCCGAATATGTTCGTTCCATCCTATTCCGGAGGCCTCATGAATCCATTTTCCCTGCGACGTTTTGGACTGACCGTTCTGGCCCTCCTGCTTGGCCTGTCCTCTTTCTCGGCCGCCCAAGAGAGTGGCTCCGAGCCAGCCGGGATCCGCCATGTCGTCTTGATCACCTTGGACGGCATGCGCCCGGACTTCTACTTGAGCCCGATCTTGCAGAAACAAGCCCCTTTCCTCTATCGAATGAGCCAGCAGGGAGCTCGGGCGCAGGGCGCGATTGTGGCCTATCCCTCCACCACGTATCCCGGCCATGCCAACATCAGCACCGGCGTGCGCCCAAATCGTCACGGGGTCGTCTCCAGCACCCAATTTCGCCCTCCCGCACTGGATGGGCGCGGCTACTGGTACCAAGGCGACCTCCGGGCGCCTTCCATCTGGCAGCGAGCTCATGCTGCGGGCCTATCCATCGCCGCCTTGTCCTGGCCATCCAGCGCCACCGCACCGGAAATCGAATGGAATTTCCCGGAATTCTGGGGATCCATGCGCGGCTCTGAACTCCGCCAGGTGCTGCGCCGAGCAACCCCGAATGTCCTCGATCTCGCCGACGAACTATTCAATGATAAATGGCCCGCCATGCTGGGCCCGAGCGATAAGCGCGATGCCTTCCTGACCCGGATGGCCGAAGAGATCCTGGACCGATATCAGCCCAATCTGCTGCTTCTGCACTTCATTGAAACCGACAGCGTCCAGCACAAAAGCGGTCCCAGCTCCGTTCAGTTTCGGGTGGCCTTGAAGCGCACCGACCGTCTGCTCAAGCGCATCTACGACCAAGTTCATAAAACGGGGCTTGGCCCGCATACGGTCTTTATCATCACCGGCGACCACGGGTTCACCGACGTCAGCTACATGTTCGCCCCCAATGTATTGCTGATCGAACACGGGTTGATCCAGCGGGACGGCAGCGAGATTGTCGACTGGACCGCCATGGCGGAGAACACCAGTGGCTCCGCTGGAGTCTATCTCAAGGATCCCGAAGACCGGGAGATGCTCCGCAGGGTTAAGGAGTTGTTTGCCGACCACGCTCGCGACGATTTCGGCCGCCCGATGTACCGGATTGTTGATCGACCAGAACTCGACCAGCACGGGGCCGCTCCCGAGGCGGCTTTTTTCCTCGAAGGCATCCCCCCCTACATGTCTTCCGGGGCGTTCACCGGCCACTTCTCCCGCAATGCCGCCCTGCGTGGCAATCATGGCTATCTGCCCACCGAAGAAGACATGCATACCGGCTTTGTGGCGTTTGGCCCGGGCATCCGCCAGACCAAACTCGGCATCATGGAGCTGATCGACATCGCCCCCACCATCGCGGCGATCTTGGGCTTCGAGATGCCCGATGTGGAAGGTCGAGTGCTGACCGAGATCATTCAGCAGCAATGATCATCCCCGTGCCCATGGATGGGCCCAGTTACGCCAGACTCCGATACACCTCCCAGGTGCGTCGAGCCGTTTCCTCCCACGTGAAGTTCTTCACCTGCTCCAGGCCGGCGGCGCGCAACCGGGCGGTCTTGGCGGAGTCACCCAGGATGTTGCGGATCTTCGCCGCCCATTCTTCGGCGTCATAGCCGTCGATCCATTCCGCGGCATCCCCAAGCACTTCGGGCAAGGAACTGTTGCGGGCGCTGACGACCGGAATCCCCCGCGCCATGGCCTCCAGCGGCGGAAAACCGAACCCCTCGTAGAGGGTCGGATACACAAAGATCGACGCACCGGAATACACCGCCGCCAGTTGGCGGTCATCCAACCCCTGAAGCAGATGAATGCCCTCCCTGCGCACCGATTGCTCCATGGCCTGCACGGATGGCCCGGTTTTCCAGCCCAGGCTCCCGACCACAGCCAACTCCCCGTCATCTTCTGAAAGACTTTCATGGATCTTCACCAGGAATGGGATGTTTTTGCGCGGCTCGATCGTGCCAACCATCAGCAGATAGGGCTTCTCCAGCCCCAGCGATCGGCGGATCCGCTCCACCTCTTCCGGACGAGGTGGCGGTCCCAATGGGGGCAGCCCCAGCCGAACGGGGAATACCTTGTCCTCCGGCACTCCCAGCAATTCCACGATCTCGTTGGCTGAAAATTGGCTGTCGGTCAGTATGGCATCGGCCTGTTCCACCGTGCGATGAATCTCTACCGTCAGCCAGGCCAGATTCTTGTCCTCGGTGGTTTCCGGCAGGCGCAGAAAAGAGACATCGTGAATCGTCACGACCGATTTGCGACCGCGCGACAGCGGCGGCCGGATGAAATTGGGAAAATGGTACAGATCGGCTGGCCCGGCGAACCAGTCAAACGGCGGAAGACGAAACCGTTTCCATGTCGCCTGGGCCACTCGCCCCGGCATCCAGCGGCAGGCCCGGACCTCAACCTGCGGCAAGGGCGATTCCAGCCCGGTGCGCTTGAAATCAAAATAAAAGGCCGAGAGCTGATCATCCCCCGCTTCGGGTCCCAGATGCGCCAACAGTTCGCGCACATAGCGCCCCACCCCCCCGCGCTGCCCCAGCGCCGCCTGAATGTCCACGCACACCTTCATGTGCTGAACTTATACCCCCCCGCCCTCCAAACGAGAAGCCCGGGTTCAATCGCGCACCACGGCAGGATTCATTATTTACAAAAACCACCTGTATACTATTTATAAATACTATATATGTTCACTGTTTATAAACACCGAACATAGTGCTTGGGGGAATATGAATGGATGTTGCCTCGGAACACCAATGCAACCACCCCCTTTCTGTTTCATTCTTTTGACTGGAAACCGGGGCGGACACTCGATAGGGTCCCGATCGCATTGAGCCGCCCCGTGCCTCGCAAACCGAACTCTGAAACCCATCATGCGTCCACCCTTTCCAGCCACACCCCGCCGACGCTGGCTGGCGCCCATCACGGCCACATTCTGCACCGTCCTGGTCATCTCCAACGTCACGGCGATCAAGCCGCTGACGATTCCGGGGCTGCCGAACGTCATGATGGATGGCGGCAATCTGCTGTTTCCCATTTCGTACATTTTCGGCGACATTCTCGTCGAAGTCTACGGCTACGCCCAATCCCGGCGCATCATTTGGCTGGGCTTCGTGCTCAACCTGTTCGCGGCGGCGACGTTTTCGCTGGTGGCGCTGCTGCCGCCGGCCCCCGGCTGGGAAATGCAGGACGCCTTCGCCTCCATCCTCCTCCAGACTCCGCGCGTGGTGCTCGCCAGCCTCGCGGCGTTCTGGTGCGGATCGTTCCTCAACGCGTGGGTCATGGCGAAAATGAAGATCTGGACCCGCGGCCGCCACCTGTGGAGCCGCACCATCGGCAGCACCATCGCCGGGCAGGCCGTGGACTCCGCGCTCTTCACCACGCTCGCCTTCGCCGGCGTCTGGCCACTGGACCTGGTCATCCGGATCTCCCTGTGGAACTTCGCGCTCAAGACCGCCTATGAAGCCCTGGCCACGCCGATCACCTATCTCATCGTCAACCGCCTCAAGCGCGCGGAATCCTCCGATCCCTACGACACCCAGACCCGATTTTCACCATTCCGATTGGACGACCCATGAAACGCCATGCCCCAACCCCGCCGGCCCTGCGCCGCCTGCCGCCCGTCCGCCGCAATGGCACCCCTCTGCTCGACCACCTGGCGGAATGCCTGTCGCTCTCGCGTCGCGCCGCCAAGGCCCTGCTGGACGATCGCCTCGTCTTCGTCAACGGCCGGCGCATCTGGATGGCCAAACACCTCTTGCAGATCCGCGATGCGGTCGAACTCCTGCCCGACGCCGTCGCGCCGAAAGCGGGAGAAGCCCCTCCCATCCGCCTCCTGCTCGACGATCCGCTGTTGCTTGTCGCCGACAAGCCCCCGCGACTGTTGACCACCGGCGAGAAATCCCTGGAAACACGACTGCGCGACCAGTTGGGCCTGCCCGCCCTGCGGGCCGTCCACCGCCTCGACAAGGACACCTCCGGGTGCGTGCTGGTCGCCAAAACCGACGAAGCGCGGCGCGGGCTTGTTTCCCAGTTCGAGGAAGGCCGCGTCACCAAAATCTACCACGCCCTGGTGACCGGCAACCTGCCCGCCCCGCAAATGGATGTCCGCGCCAAAATCGACAACCTCCCCGCCGTCAGCCATGTTCGCCAAGTCTCGGCGCAGACCAAGCCGCCGCGATGCGCCCACGTCACCGTGGCGATCGAAACCGGCCGCACCCACCAGATCCGCATCCATCTCCACCAGATCGGCCATCCCATTTTGGGCGACCGGCAATACTTCAGCGCCCGCAGCGCCGACTTCCCTGAAATCCCCCGCCAGATGCTTCACGCCGCCACGCTGCGCTTTCTCCACCCGAATAGCGGCAAGCCCCTGGCCGCCTCCTCGCCCCTCCCCAAAGACTTCCGCACCTGGTTGCGCACCCTCCGGCTCGATTGACGCAGGAGTCACGCCCGCATGAACGCACCCCTTTCGGCTGGATCCGCGAATCCCGGTGGAGGCCCCGTCCGCTGGCTGCGCGATCATGTCGTTTCCCTCGGCTTTTATCTTTACGCGCTGCTGGCGGCGCCATCGTTGGCGCGCGCCCTCAAGGCCGGCCTGGCCGATCCCGCCCCCCTGTGGCTGCCAGGCGGTCTTTTACTCGCGATCCTGATGCTCGAAGTGCCCGCCCTGCGCTGGAAGTGCCGGTTTCTTCGACGCCGCAACGCCGAGGACGGTTTCCAGCCCGAAGGAGAGATGTTCGCCCTCTTCTGCGCCGTCACCATCGGCCACATGATCGTCACCCTGCTTGCTGGCATGCTGGCCCTCGACTGCTGGGGCCTGGTGGGCAACGGCAGCGAAAACCTGTCGGCGTGGGGGGCCGTTTTGTTCACCGCCCTGATCTTCAAGGAATTCGCCGCCTTGTTCGCCTGCGCCGGGCAGAGCGTGTCCCCCGAACCGCCGGGACACCCGAAGGAAACCTTCGCCGACATCCTCCTGTTGGCTTATGGCTGCGTGGCCTACACCGCGTGGTGGGAGGTCATTGTGGACATGGGCGAGATCGCCCAAAGCCCGCTGGTCGAGCGCCTCGCCTTTCTGCCGGTGCTGGCGCTCCTGTTCCTGTTTTTCTATCTGCCGATGCGCCTCCCCTTCCTGCTCGAAGAGCACTACCGGCGCCCGGCCCGGGGCCGCCGCGCCCGCATCCTGATCGAACTCGCCGGCGGCCTCATCCTCGGCGTCTATCCCGCGTTTTTCTGATCCGGCATCGGGCATTCGACCCCCATGACCTCGCGTCATGGGTGAAGAAGTTCGGGGAGGGACGCGACCGCGGGCCCCGCCAGTTTCCACGCTGTGGAACTTTTTTTTCCATGCCGTGGAAAATTTCATCCGCGTTTTTCCATGCCGTGGAAATAACGGACGTGATTTTTCCATGCCGTGGAAAACTTTTTTCCACGCCATGGAAAACGACGCAAAAAAACGACTGGCCATGCGGCGGACCGGGCGCTAGGTTGGCCTTGTGGTGAACGAGCGACAGCAAGGCACATGCGCGCGCGCCTGGCGCCGCGTCCTGGTCGCGGCGGTTCTCGCGTGGACCGCCGGTTGCGGGCCGGCTCCGCGCGACGCCGCGCAGGTGGTCCGCGTCTGGTGCCAGCAGGGACAGGAAGCCGAAACCCGCGCGATGCGCGAGATCGCTGCCGCCTTCAACGCCGCCCATGCCGGGCATGGCGTTGAAGTGCACCTGACCTTCTTCCCCGATCACCAGTACACCGAAAAAGTCACCATCGCCGCCGCCGCGCGCGACCTGCCCGACGTGCTGGCGCTCGACGGCCCCACCGTCGCCCAGTTCGTACATGCCGACCTGCTGCGGCCCATTGCCGGATGGTTCAGCGCCGAAGAACTGGCCGACTTCGCCCCCGCCATCCGCGCCCAGGGCGAAGTGGATGGCGTGCTCTACGCCCTCGGCGCCTTCGACTCCGCCATGGTGCTCTACTACGACCGCGACCTGCTCGCCGCCGCCGGCGTCGAACCGCCCGGGGACTACGAGGGCTGGACATGGGACGAATTCCTCGCCGCCTGCGGACAGCTCAAAGCCACCGGGTTCGATCCCGTGGCCCTGCACATGGATCTCACCGGCGACGAATGGTACACCTATGCCTTCAGCCCCGTGATCTGGTCCGCCGGCGGGCGGCTCATTGACGAGGAGACGCACCAGGTCGATGGGGTGCTGAACTCCCCGCTCAACGCCGCGACCCTGCGCCGCTGGCAGGAGGTGTTCGCGCGGGACTACGCCGACCGCGCGCCCGTGGACCCCGATCCCTTCGGCAGCGGCCGCACCGCGATGGATTGGAGCGGCCATTGGATGGCGCGCGCCCATCTCGACAAGAAGGGCGACCGCCTGGGCGCCATGCCGCTGCCCGCCATGAACCATGCGCCGGCCGCCGCCTGCGGGAGCTGGTGCTGGGGCCTCACCCAGGACGCCCGCGATCCCGACGCCGCCGCGCTCTGGCTGCGGTGGGTGGTGGATCCCGTCCAGGGCATCCTGCCCATCGTGTCCGCCAATGGCGCGGTGCCCGCGCGCGCCTCGGCCTACGCCCTGTTCCCGGACTACGATGAAACGCCGTTCCGCCTCTTCCGGCACTTGCAGGAAACCGCCGCCCGGCCGCGCCCGCGCACGCCGTTCTATCCCACGCTGACCCAGCATGTCGCCGCCGCGTTGCGCGACATCGCCCGCGGGGCCGATCCCGGGGAACGCCTCGACCGCGCCGCCACCCAGGTGCAGCAGCTCGTCAACCGCCAGCGGGGTGCGCTGTGAATCCCGTTTCCAACTCGACGCGCGCCGCCGCGTGGCTGTTCCTGGCCCCCGCCCTGGCGCTGCTGGGCGTCTTCACCCTCTGGCCCATGCTGCGCGCACTGGGCTGGAGTTTCACCGCCGCCGACCTGCTCGCCCTGGACTCCGCTCGCGGCGTCGGCGGCGCCAACTACTCCGACCTGCTCACCGATCCGCGCTTCCGCCGCGCATTCCTCAACACCGCCTGGTTCGCCGTGATGGTCGTGCCCGTCCAGGCCGCGCTGGCGTTCTTTTTGGCGCTGTGGGTCAACCGTCCCGAACGCTACTGGCGCTGGCTGCGCACCGTCTTTTTCGTCCCCGTCGTGGTCTCCATGCCCGTGCT
Organism: uncultured Verrucomicrobiota bacterium; assembly: GCA_964399775.1. Classification (GTDB taxonomy): domain Bacteria; phylum Verrucomicrobiota; class Kiritimatiellia; order CAIQIC01; family Lenti-01; genus Lenti-01. The sequence goes on along the minus strand of CAYNSH010000013.1, from coordinate 25,744 downwards.
GGCGGTCCTGTGGACCATGCTCTACCAACCCGCCCGCGGCGACCAGATGGGACTGCTCAACGCCCTCGCCACCGGCCTCGGCCTGTCGGCCCAGGACTGGCTGCAGAATCCGCGCCTGGCCTTGCCCGCCATCGCCTTCATGTCCGTCTGGCAGGGCGTCGGATTTCAGATGATGATCTTCCTGGCCGGACTCCAGAACCTTTCCCCCGAGCAGCTCGAGGCCGCCAAGATCGATGGCGCCCACGCCGGCCAGCGGTTGCGGCACGTCATCGTGCCAGCCATGCGGCCGTCCATCGTCTTCGTGCTGACCGCCACCCTGATCCTCTCGTTCCGCTTGTTTGTGCAGCCCTACCTGATGACGCGTGGCGGTCCCGAAGACGCCACCGTTTCCATCATCCAGGTCATCTACGAGATGACCTTCCTGGGCCGCGAGTTGGGCATGGCCAGCGCCGGGGCGATGCTGTTCCTGCTGCTGGTGGCGGCGCTGACGCTGCTCCAGCGGTTCTTCGCCCGGGAGGTGCGCTCATGAAGCGCGGACTGGGATGGCTGGTGAGTGCCGCCGTGGCGATCGGCTTTCTCCTGCCGCTGCTGTGGATGCTGCACGCCTCGTTCCGGCCCGAGCACGCCATCTTCGAAGGCGGGTTTGGCGAGCTGCTGACGTGGCAGGGCCTGAGCCTGGACAACTATGCCGCCGCCTGGCGCCGCGCCGCGCTCGGCATCGGATTGCTGAATTCCTTCCTGCAGGTGGCCGGCATTCTTGCGCTGGGCCTGCTGTTCAACAGCATGGCCGCCTTCGCCTTCGCCCGCCTGGTGTTCCGCGGCCCGCGCCTGCTGTTCGGGCTGGTTCTGGTGCTGATCATCCTGCCGGTCGAAGTGCTTGTTGTGCCGCTGCTGCTGACCGTCCGCGACCTCGGACTGACCGGCGGGCACGGGCGCACCCTGGCGGCGCTGATCCTCCCCTTTGCCGTCAAGGCCTTCAACATCTTCTTCCTGCGTCAGCATTTCCTGGCGCTGCCGCGCGACTTGGAGGAGGCGGCGGTGGTGGACGGCGCCAGGGCCTTCCGGATCTACTGGAGCGTGGCCCTGCCCGCCGTCAAGCCGGCCCTGGCCACCGTCGTGGTGCTCGACATGCTGACGCACTGGAGCGACTTCATCTGGCCGCTGGTGGTCTGCACCCGCGAGGAAACCCGCACCGTGCAGATCGCGCTGGCCAACCTGTTCACCGAGCCGCCGATCCAGTGGGGCCATATCCTCGCCTGCGCGGTCATCATCACCCTGCCGGTCCTGCTGGTGTTTCGCCTGGCCCAGCGCCACATCGTCGCCAGCGACCTCGCCGCCGGCATCAAGTAGGCCGCGGGGAAATGGAACGATGGAATAATGGAATGTTGGAAAATGGAATACGGCGGGGGAATGGAATGATGGAATGCTGGAATGGACGGCACTGGGGCGAAAAGGGGTCAGTCCCGTATTATAGTATTTCCTTGCTTTCGTTACTCTCCTCTGAGAAACTCGCTTCACTATGCCAAGAAAACCTCGGCTGGAATATGCTGGCGCGGTGTATCATGTGATGAGCCGCGGGAACGGCGGGCAGGCGATTTTTTTTGCCGACGGAGATCGAAAGGCATTCCTCGCTACGCTGTCGGAGGCTTGTGAGCGATGCGGATGGCAGATCCATGCCTATGTGTTACTGCCCAACCACTATCATCTTTTGCTGGAAACTCCGGAGCCAAACCTGGTCGCCGGGATGAAGTGGTTGCAGGGTACGTTCACCCAGCGGTTCAATAGTTTCCACCAACGTCACGGCCATTTACTTCAAGGCCGCTATAAAGCGGTGCCCGTACATGCCGAGAATCCCACATATTGGGACGCATTATCCTGCTATATCCACCTCAATCCTGTGCGCGCGGGATTAGTGGGCTCACGGCAAATGAACCTGTCCAAATACCCGTGGAGCAGTTTTCCGGCGTATATTCAGCCGGCCCTCCGCCCGGCCTGGTTGGATACCCGACGTGTGTTGGGTTCGCTCCATCTGCCCGATAGCCCAACCGGGCGCAAAACGTACGGACAGTTTCTGCGGGCCCGAATGCTGGAGATCCTCCGTTGCGGCAACGTGCAAGAACACGAAGAGTTGTGGAAAGAAATCCGGAGAGGATGGTGTTTAGGAGCTCGTGATTTCCAAACCCGCCTGGTGAAATTGCTGGATGACCGAACCGATTCCCATAAGCGCGATTCCTATTCCGGGAACGAAATGATTCAGCACGACGAACGAGCCGCTGAGTCATTACTGCAGCGTGGATTACAGGCGTTGAACCTGAATGAGCAAACCCTGCTGACAGGCAATAAAAGCTCCGAAGATAAATGCCTGCTGGCTTGGTTGATTCGTCGAAACACCCACGTCACGAATGCATGGATCAGCGAACGCCTTCAGATGGGGCGCGCGGATTGTTTAAGCCGTTATCCCCGGCGTGTCGAGGAGACCCGGGACCCGCGATTGTTGCGCAAGCGCCGGGCTCTGCAAAAAAATACTAGAATACGGGACTGACCCTTTTGGGGGTCAGCCGCCGAGGGCGCCAATGGCGTTGAGGAAGACGAGGAGGATGGCGGCGGGGCAGACGAACCGCACGAAGACGCCCCAGAGCAGGGCCAGGGTCAGCTTGCCGGGAAGCTCGCGGGAGTAGTGCTCATCCTGGTGAAGGCCGGCCGCCCAGCTCAGCCACGGGGCATCGGCAATGCCGCCGGAGCCTTCGCGGATCTCCTCCATGGCCCGCTGGGTCCCCCAGATCCAGCCGACGAAGATGCACGTCGCCAGCCCGCCCAGCGTCAGCATCCAGTTGGAGGTCACGGCATCCATCAGGTCGAAGAACGAATCGGGAGCGGTGGTGAAGAGGGCCACCACCGCACGGTGCAGCCCCTCGATGCGCGACCAGTCCGCGATGCTCACGGCGCTGACCAGGCCCAGGGCCGCGATGGCTCCCCCGGACACCAGCGTGGCCTTGTGGCGGGCCCAGCCCAGCTCGTCCATTGCCGCCGATACAATCGTCTCCAGCAGGGAGATCGCCGAAGTCCACGCCGCGACCATCAGCAGGGCGAAGAACAGGAACGCCCAGAGGGCCCCGAGATTCATCTGCCCGAAAATGGTTGGCAGCACCTGGAAGACCAGGCCGGTGCCGGCGGTGGGTTCCATGCCGAAGGCGAACACCGCCGGGAAAATCACCAGCCCCGCCAGCAGGGCCACGAGGGTGTCCAGGATGATCACCGCGCTGGACGTGCGGAACAGATTCACATCCTTCTGGAGATAGCTGCCATAGACGATCACGGCGCCCATGCCGAGGCTCATCGAGAAGAACATCTGGCCCAGCGCCACCAGGAACGTCCGGCCCGTGATCTTGCTGAAATCGGGCGCCAGAAAAAACCGGACGCCCTCCATGGCGCCGGGCAGGGTCAAGGCCCGAAGCACCAGGACCACCAGCATCGCGAACAGCGCGGGCATGAGGATCTTGGCCCAGCGCTCGACGCCCTTGCGGATGCCCGCAAACACCACCGCCACGCACAGCCCCATGAAAAGCAGATGGAAGAGGATCGACTGCCCCGGATGGGTCACCGCCGCCCCGAACGCCGTCTTCGCGGCCTCGACATCGGCGAACGCCAGTTGCCCCAGCGCGGCACGGCCCATGTAGAGCAACGTCCAGCCGCCCACCACACTGTAGTATGACAGGATCATGAAGGCGGCGGCGCTGGCTAGCAGGCCGACCACCGTCCAGCGCTTCCGCAGCACCAGCAGGCCCCCCCCCAGGATCAGGATGCCCCAGCCCCATTGTCCCAGCAGGAGAACCAGGATGCCCGACACCGCCAGCGGAATCCCGATCCAGCGCGCCAGCGCGCACTGCGGGGGATTCAATGCCCGAAAGGCCCCGATGGGATTGCGCTGCGTGCGGCGGCCGAGGACGATCTCGCTGAGCATCACCGGCAGGCCGATCAGCAGGGCCATCGCCAGATAAATCAGGACAAACGCCCCGCCGCCGTTCTGCCCGGCGATGTACGGGAACCGCCAGATGTTCCCCAATCCGATCGCCGACCCCGCCGTCGCCAGGACAAATCCCAGCGAACCACCCCAGTGTTCCCGATTCCGGTTGTCCGCCATGGGGCCTGCCTCCCTGCGCCGGCCGTTGCGCCTCAGTTCTTTTCGCGGAACGTGATGCGTCCCTTCGTCAAGTCATGCGGGCTGATCTCCACGGTGACCTTGTCGCCAGTGGTGATCTTGATGAAATGGCGTCGCATCTTTCCCGAGATGTGGCCGAGAATTTCGTGGCCGTTTGCCAGCCGGACACGGTACATCGTGGCGGGCAACACCTTCGTCACCTCGCCCGAAACCGTAATCAGATCGCTTTCCTTTGCCATGGGTTCTTGATCGCTCCTTGTGTATCGGCCGGGTACTGTATCAGAGCCTCCCGGCCCATGGCAACGGATTTTGGCTGGATTTTGGCTGGATTTGCTGGCCGGCCGGGGAAAACCGGATTGTGTGCGGCACCGGACTTTGGTTCACTGCTGGTCCGCGCATGAGCCAGAGCAAAACAACCCCCATGATGGCGCAGTACCGCCGGGCCAAGGCGGAGATCGATCCCGACACCATCCTGTTCTTCCGCCTGGGGGACTTCTACGAGATGTTCTTCGAGGATGCGGTGATCGCGTCGGAAATTCTCGGCATTGCCCTGACCAAGCGCCAGGGCATGCCGATGTGCGGCATACCGTTCCACGCCATCGACGCCTATCTGGCCAAACTGCTGCGCGCCGGAAAAAAGGTGGCGCTCTGCGATCAGATGGAAGACCCCGCGACCGCCAAGGGCATCGTGAAGCGCGAGGTCACCGGCATTGTCACGCCCGGCACCGTGCTGACCGAATCGGTGCTGGAGGCAGGCCGGCCCAATTACCTGGCCGGTCTCCACCGCCAGGGCAAGCGGTACGGCCTGGCCATGCTGGATCTGTCCACCGGCGACTTCTGGATGGAAGAGGCCGCCGACGCGAGCGCCCTGTTTGACGATCTGGCCCGCTATGCACCGCCGGAGGTGATTCTTCCCGAGGCCCTGCATGCGGACGAAGCCTTCCGATCCGGACTGAGTGCCGCGGGTGCCTTTTCCCTGGCGGCGCGCGAAGACTGGATCTTCGATCCGCCCACCGCCGAAGACGGCCTCTGCCGGCATTTCGGGGTGCAGTCGCTGGATGGATTCGGCGGAACGGGTCACCCCGCGGCCACGGGCGCGGCCGGAGCGCTCTTGTATTACGTCACCCGCGACCTCCGCCGCAATGCCGCCCATATCCGGCGCATCCGGTTGAGATCCGCCAGCGATGCGCTGATGCTCGACGAGTCCACGCTGGCCAACCTGGATTTGCTGCATGCGCGCGGAACCCCGCGCAGCGATGCGCCGACCACCCTGCTCCAGGCGCTCGACACCACGCGGACCGCCATGGGCTCGCGCCTGTTGCGCGACTGGCTGGTACGCCCCCTGCAAGACCTCGATGCCATTGTCGCCCGCCACGACGCCGTGGACCGCCTGCTGACGCACCGCCATGACCTGGATTCCCTGCGCGGCATTCTTGGCGGGATCAAGGACCTCGAACGCCTGATGGCCCGGTTGTCATCGGGCAGCGGCAACGGTCGCGACGTCCGCGCCCTGGGCATCTCGTTGTCGCGGATTCCCGATCTGCGGGGCGCGTTGGCCGCCCACGAGTCGCCGCGCCTGCGCGAGCTGGCCGGCGCCATCGAAGCCCGGGACGATCTTGTCGCCCACATCGAACGCGCCCTCGTCGACGAGCCGCCGATCTCCACTCGCGAAGGCGGCCTGATCCGCAAGGGGTATCACGCCGAACTCGACGACTTGCGCGCGGCCGCCCACGACGGCAAACAGTGGATTGCCGAACTCCAGGCGCGCGAAATCGAACGCACCGGCATCCGGTCGCTCAAGATCCGCTACAATAAAGTCTTCGGCTACTTCATCGAAGTCACCAAGTCCAACCTGGGCCAGGTGCCCGACGACTATATCCGCAAGCAGACGATCGTCAACGGCGAGCGGTTCATCACGCCCGAGCTCAAAGAGACCGAGCACAAGATTCTCGGTGCGGAGGAAAAATCGATCGCGCTGGAGACCGAGCTGTTCCTGGCCTTGCGCGAAGAGGTGATCGCGCACATGGCCGCCATCCAACAGACGGCCGGCGCCATCGCCGAAGTCGATGTGTTGGCCACCTTCGCCGACCGCGCGCTGGCCAACCGCTATGTCCGCCCCGCCATGACCCGCGGTGGGGCCCTGTCGATCCGCGACGGTCGTCATCCCGTGGTGGAGTTGCTGCCGGAGTCCGGCCGTTTCGTTCCCAACGATACGCTCCTCGACACAACGGACCACCAGCTCCTGATCATCACGGGCCCCAACATGGCCGGCAAGTCCACCTATATCCGCCAAGTCGCCCTGATCGTCATCATGGCCCAGATGGGTTCCTTTGTGCCCGCCACCGCGGCCGAAATCGGCGTGGTGGACCGCGTCTTTACCCGCGTGGGCGCCGGCGACGACATCGCCCGCGGCCGCTCCACCTTCATGGTCGAAATGCAGGAGACCGCCAACATCCTCAACAACGCCACGACGCGGTCGCTGATCGTGCTCGACGAAATCGGTCGCGGCACCAGCACGTTCGACGGCATTTCCATCGCCTGGTCCGTCGCCGAATACCTGCACAACCATTCCGACGTGAAGGCCAAGACCCTCTTTGCCACCCATTATCACGAATTGACGGACATCGCGCTGACCCTGACCGGCGTGAAAAACTACAATGTCCTCGTCAGCGAAAAAGACGATCGCATTGTTTTCCTGCGGAAGATCGTTCCCGGGGCCGCCGATAAATCCTACGGCATCCAGGTCGCGCGCCTGGCCGGGCTGCCCGGGGAAGTCATCGCGCGCGCCAAGGAAATCCTGGGCAACCTGGAAGAGCAGGAACTGAGCGAAATCGGCCAGCCCAAGCTGGCCCAGCATCGCCCGCGCAAGCCCAAACCCGGGGCGGGCGACCAGCTCTCGCTGTTTGGATAGGCGCCACCGGCCGACCGCCCCGCGACCAGCGGGCGCGACGATAGACGTCCGGCCGTCGCGATGCGACGCGCTGTTCAGCGCTCAACGAAGGGAACGACCGACCAGCCGGTCGCCTCCGTGAACTCGCGCGCGCTGAAGCACCAGATGATGGCTTTCTTGCCGGCGAGGTAGTCGCCATCCGCGCGGGAGCGCCGGAACAGACTGATCCGAGCCGGCGTGGCGCCGCTGCCCCGCACGCCCAGCACGTCCAGCGCAAACCCCAGCTCCGCGGCCAACTGATCGGCCAGTCCCGCGCCGGCGGTATGCATGTCACCGCCGGCGTGAAACACCAGGGCATGGCTGTCGCCCAGCAGCAGGACGGGCGACGCCCGGTCCGGCTCGATCGGCTGCCGGTTGCGCTGCACGCGCCGAATCGGGATGCGCTCGCGCTCGGGGCGCGGCTCGGAAAGCGCCTGCCAGAGGTCGCCGCGCAATTCGATGTCGCCCTCGGACAGATCAAAGGATTGGCGCGCGAGTTCCGCGAGCCACTCCCGTCCGGACAATTCCTGGGCCAGGGCGCGGGCCGCAAGCCGGCATCCCTGGACCGACCAATGAGAGTCCTGCCGGCAATAGAGGTCGGGAGCCCCGGGCGCCATCTCCGCGCGCTCGCGATGAAACAACGGAGCCAGGTCCAGAACGTTGACGCCCTGCTCGCGCAACCGGGAATAGAATTCCGGTAGGACGCTGGCGGGCGGCTCGCCCGGCGCAGCTCGTTCCACCAGTCCATCGGGATAGATCAACGCCTTGGGCGGCACCGGCACCAGCAGCAGTTCAATGCCCAGTTCATCGAGCTGCTGCTTGAAATCGACGATGACCGGCAGGGGGTCGGCCTGCTCAGGCCGACTGGCCCGGCTGACGGCGACGGCGGCCTCGCCCCAGAACGGCCCCGCGCCGACATGCCGCAGCTCGCCCGCCAGGAACAGCCAGCCATCGCGACCCTCGACCACCATGCGCGACTCCGCCTCGGCCTCCGCGGCCAGGCGCGCGCAGACCGCCGGGAACGGTTCCGCCCAACCCAACTGGGCCAGCGCCAAAACCGTTCCGATCCAACCCGCCATTCGCTTCATGCTTCATCTCCTCCGGCCAGCGTCATTCACCCGGCCATTCGCCCCACAGCGGCTCTTGCATCTGCAGCTCCCAGTCGTCCAGTTCGCTGCGATTGATGGCATCCATTTCATCGGCGACATCGGCCCACGCCGACACGTCCAGGACCACCGCCTGGCCGGCGCGCACGAACGCCGCCGGCTGCAGGACATTATCCGCCATGCTGCGCAGGTAGACGACCGCCTGGGCGAGATCGGCCTGGCCCTCCGGAAGCCCTTCGATGTCGACCAGGTGCCAGGATACCACATGATCGCGATACGGCACGGAACCCGGCACGGGCACCGCCGATGCCGAAGCGACCCGCCCGGTAAGGACCAGGCGCCGGCCGGATTCCAGCGCGAGGAAGCTCCGCTGCGGGGGCTGGCCGATTTCCAACGGGATGTCGCGCCAATCGCCAATGGCCAGCTCGCGGGCCGCAAACTGCCAAATGACGACCCGCTTGCCGGCGAGGCGGTCCCGACCCAGCGCCAGTTCCCGCGCGAGCATGTGGCGGGTGGCCCAGGCGCCATCGTCGTTGCGCACCAGCCGGTCCACCGGCATGCCGAGATAATAGCTGATCTGTTCCGCCAGGCCCGCGCTGTCACCCCACCCCATCGCCGGCAGCGAATAGATGTTGCTGAAACTGTCGCCCAGCAGCAGCACCGGCGAGTCCGCCGCCGGCCGCCACAATTCCCGCCGGTCGGTCAGCACGCGCAGAATCTCCACGGTCTCGGGCGGCGGACGCACCGCCGGCGGCAACGACAGCATCTGCGCGGTGTCGCCCGGGTTGGTGATGGGCAGGGTTTCGCGGCGATAGTCCTTCTGGCGGCCGGGCCACGCCGGCAGCGATTCAATCTCCACCGCCAGCATCCGGGCCACCCGGTCCATGGCTTCGGGCCGCCAATGGGTGTCCGTCGCCAGGAACTGCGGACGCCCCTCCGCGCGGGCGGCCGCCACCAGGGCGGGGCCGGGGTCGATGACCCGGATGCCCTCGTCTTCGAGTCGACGGACCCAGTCCCGGAACGACGGATTCTGCAACGGTTCCTCCGCCCCCGAGTAGGCCTCGTGAAAATAGCCGGGATGAATGCCCGGCTTGGCCGGCACCGGCAGCACGATCAGGTCGATGCCCCGTTCGCCCAACTCCCGGTGAAACGCCCGAATCGCCCGCAGGGGATCCGGCTGCGGTGGTGCGCGCCATTCGGATCCCTCCGCGGCACGTCGCTTCAACTGCCGCTCATCCAGAAACCCCGGGCCGGTCAGGTAATCAATCTCCGGACGGAAGAACAGCCAGCCCTCGCGACCGGCGTAGGCTTGTTCGTTGCCAACGCCCAGCCACCGGTAGAGCACGGCCTGATAGCCCGGTTGCGCTGCTACCGTCAGCCAGGAGGAGGCATCCAGTTCGTTTTCCGTTTCCTGAATGCCCCGCAGCACGTCCGCGTTGACCACCAGCAGGCGCCCGAGCCATCCCCGCCCTTCCAGCCGCGCCCAATGGGCGGGCATGCGCCGGAGGCTGTCCCATACCGGTGGATGTCGCAGAACTTCCACCGTCGCCCCTGGCTGGAATTCCTGTGCGATCTGTACCGCCGGCCACGCCAGGATCGCGGCCACAAACAGGGCGCTCAGAACCACCGCCACCGGGCGGGAAATCTCGGTGCGGCCGATTTGTTCCTTCGCGAGTTCTTCGCGGCTGAGTTGATGGATGCGGGCGGGCTTCATGGATCAGAAGATGAAATAGATGAACGGATTAAAGGCCTGGGTGGCCAGCGTCAGAACCGCCACAACGAACAGCAGAACGATGAGGAGCGCCTTGGCCGGGGTGATGGATCGCGTCCAGTCCCACGTCTGCGGCATGGCCCAGGTGACCACCGCACTGGCGGCAAACAGCAACAGGTAGTAGGGCTGATAGATCAGGCCTCGGATCAAGAGCGCGCCTTCCTGCGGATGGCCCATCCCGAACAGGCTCCGGAAATACGCCACGGCCGACGGCATGTCCGCCGAACGGAACAAGACCCAACTGAACAGGACCAGGATGAATGTCAGCGCCATGCGCAGCGGTTTCGGGAACGCATGATAGGCTGGCCGCCGGCCCCCGAGCCGTTCCGCCATCAGCAGAATGCCGTGAAACGCGCCCCACAGCACGAACGTCCAGGCCGCCCCGTGCCACAGCCCGCCCAGCACCATCACCAGCGCCAGGTTGATCGCGGTGCGGCGCGCACCCTGCCGGTTGCCGCCCAGCGGAATATACAGGTAGTCGCGCAGCCATGACGACAGCGAGATGTGCCAGCGCCGCCAAAACTCCGTAATGGATTGCGAGCGATAGGGCGAATCGAAGTTTTTCGCGAATACAAAGCCCAGCATCAGTCCCAGACCGATCGCCATGTCCGAATACCCGCTGAAATCAAAGTAGATCTGGAACGCATAGGCCGACACCCCGTACCATGCGTCCAGCGCCGTTGTAGATCCCGCCTCGAATACCGTGTCGGCGATTTTTCCGCACGGATTGGCCAGCAGGACCTTCTTCGTCAGGCCCAGCGCCAAAAACGCCACCCCGCGGGCGAACTTCTCCAGCGTGTGGGTCCGGTGGCGCAGTTGGTCATCCACCTCCGAGAAGCGGATGATCGGCCCGGCCACCAGTTGGGGAAACATCGAGACATAGCAGGCGAAATCCATCACGTTGCGAATCGCGCGCGCATGGCCGCGATACACATCGATGGTGTAGCTCATGGACTGGAAGGTATAGAAACTGATCCCCAGCGGCAGGGTCACGCGGAACATCACGTCCAGCCGCGCCGCCTCCAGGCCGAGGGCCGTGAGCAGCGCGTTATAACTGTCGACGCCGAAATTGAAGTATTTGAAAAACCCCAGCAGCGACAAATTGGAGATCACCGAGACCGCCACCGCCCACTTCTGGGCGCGAGAGCGGGGCCCGCCGGGTTCCAGTGCTTCGATCGCGGTCCCCGAGGCGCTTCCCGGCCGCCGGGCGATGACTCGCCCGGCCACGTAGTCCACCAGGGTCGAGGCGAACATCAGCACCATGAACAGCGGATTCGCCCATCCGTAGAACACATAGCTCAGTATGGTCAGCACCGTGTGCTTGGCCCCGCGCGGCACGGCGTAGTACAGCAGCAGCGCCGCCGGCAGAAACACAAACAGGAAAATGTGCGAGCTGAACACCATGGTTGCCGGGCATTGTAAACCACGCGCCCTGCGGGTTGTCACTCCTATAGCGAGATCGTGCCCCGGGGAGGCGCCCCCGGCGGGCGACGGGAGCCGGGCGGCTTATCGCCGGCTCGGGCGATCCCTCACCCACTCCTGGACATCCGCGACGGTTGCGTTCCATTTGCGGGCATCCGACCGCTGCCCCACGAACGAACCGAAAAGGTCCAGGAAGATCTCGCGCCACTGCTCCAGCAGGCTCGTGCGCTCCTGGAACAAGCCGACCGGATCCGTCGGGCCTTCCGGCTTGGGCAGCTTCAGCCCGCGAAACAGGAATTCATCCGCCTCCAGCCCGAACGACCACGTATTCTGCTCGTCCAGCGCAAAAGTGACTTTCGCCTCCTTGAGCTTCTTGCCCCCCAGCAGGCAGGTCTTGGCTTCGAGGCTGTTGACCGGTTCGCCGTTCTTGAGCAGCGCCGCATGCGCCCCGCGGCCTTCATGACGGAAGGTTAGCGGACCTTCGACCAGGACGCCCAGTTCACGACCATCCGACAACGCCAGCCGGCCGAGCTGGCTGTCGGACTTGAACCAAAGCCAAGTGAGGAATTCACGCCCCGGGACGGCCTCCATCTCCTCGTCCTTCATCTCCGGCGAAAAACAGACCCCCGGGAGATCGCGCAGATCCACGTTGCGCAGTTTCAGCCCCAGCACCTCGGGGGTGGCCGGCTCGCCGCCGAACCCCAGGGTGGCCGCCAGCGCCGCATTGAACACATCCAGTTGCGACATCGGCAGCGCCGTTACATACAAGTGCTTCGAGCCAGGCTGGAGGACAAACGGGATCGCCTTCAACTGCGGCGGCATGTTCGGCAGCAGCCGCTCCATCACGCCTTGGCGGATCTCCGCGCGCTGTTTCGCCTTCAGGAAGGGCTTGTCTTCGGCGGCCATCACCGCCAGTTCCTCCATCCGACATTCGGCCTGCAACAGGGCCGCCGGCACTTTTCGCTCGGCCTGGCGCAACGCCAGCCGGATCCAACCCGCACAGGTTCCGGTCTCGTCCGTGATCTGCGAATCCAGCAGATGCCGTCCCGTCACCCAGCCGCGCTGCGGCCCCATCCCCACGTCCTCCAGCGACCCCGCCCGCTCCCGGGCAAACCGTTCCGCCCAGTCCGGCGGAAACGATCGCGGCAACTCCAGCATTCGAAAACCGACCGACCCGCGCTCAAATGGCATTGGTTGTTCCTTCCTGAAATGGACGCCCCGACCCCCTTGGCCGTGCGCCCCCCCTCTATGCCACCGGCGGCCCGGACACACAAGACCGGAGATCGATCCGGACATCGATCCCGAATACAAAATACTTGGCAAACGGCATCGATTCGCCTACACCTGTGGCCCTTTCAGCCCATCAACCCGGAAGGTTTCTTATGGCGTACACCGCATCCGATTTGCGCAAAGGTCTCAAAATCGAGATCGAAGGCATCCCCTATGAAGTGACCGAGTTCCAATTCGTCAAGCCCGGCAAGGGCCAGGCCATGTACAAGTGCCGCATCAAAAACATGCTGGCCGGCAATACGATGGAAAGGACCTTTCGCGCGGTCGACAAGATCGACCAGCCCAACATCGAGTCCAAGACCCTGGCTTATTCCTACCAGGAAGGCGACACGTACATCTTCATGGACAACAAGACCTATGAGCAGGTGGAAATCCATCAGGATGTCCTGGGCGACCAACGGTTTTTCCTGCTGGAAGACCTGGAATGCGAAGTGCTGTTCCACAACGGCCGCGCCATGACCGTCACCCTGCCCGCGTTTGTCGTGAAGGAAATCGTCGAGACCGAGCCGGGCGCCCGCGGCGACACCGCCACCAACGTGCTCAAGCCCGCCAAAATCGATACGGGCTATGAAGTCGGCGTGCCGATCTTCATCAACCAGGGCGACTTCATCCGCATCGATACCCGCACCGGCAAGTACGTCGAACGCGTCAAGCAGGGCTGACCCGCCATGGGTCGGGTTTCCATCCGACCTCGGACCTCCGGCCTCGGACCTCGGGTGTGAAGATTCCCGCCGATTCTGACGCCCTCGGCGGATTCCGCCGCGTCCTCGACCTGCGCGCCCGCCTGAATGACGCCATTCGCCGCTTCTTCCGCGAACGCGATTTCCTGGAGGTCGACACGCCCGTCCTGCTCCCGGCCAATGCCCCGGAGACGAACATCGATGCCCTATCCGCCGGAACCGGCTGGCTGCGCACTTCCCCCGAGCTGCACATGAAGCGGCTCCTGGCGGCCGGATTCGAACGCCTGTTCCAACTGGCCCCCTGCTTCCGCGATGGCGAACATGGCCGGTGGCATCACCCGGAATTCGTCCTGCTCGAGTGGTACCGGGCCCATGCCGGTTATCTCGAGATCCTCGCCGACACCAAGGCGCTGCTGTCCTTTCTGGCGCAGGAGTTGCTCGGCCGCACCGACAGTTCGTGGCAGGGGCGCCCCCTCTCCTTTGCCCAGGAGCTGTGGGAGAAACACGCCGTCTCGAGTGCCTTCATCGAGCATGCCGGCTGGGATCCCGCGCGGACCTTCGATCCTGACCGGTTCGACCTGGACCTGGTGACGCGCGTCGAACCCGCCCTGCCCACCGATCGCCCGGTCGTCTTGATCGACTACCCCGCCCCTCTCGCCGCCCTCGCCCGGCGCAAACCCGCCGACCCCGCCCGCGCCGAACGCTGGGAGCTGTATCTCGGCGGCGTCGAAATCGCCAACGCCTACTCCGAGTTGACCGATCCCGCCGAACAGCGCGCCCGCTTTGAACAGGCCAACACCCTCCGCCAACAGCGCGGGGCCGCGCCCTATCCCCTCGATGAAGCGTTCCTGGCCGCCCTGTCCGGCATGCCGCCTGCCGGCGGCATCGCCCTCGGCGTCGATCGTCTCCTGATGATCCTGGCCGACACGGATTCACTCGACGGCGTGCTGCCCTTCCGCAACGGATAAGGCCCCGCCCGCGCCGGAAACGCGCCCATCAGGGAAAACAAAAAGCCCCGACAGGCGGGACACCTGCCGGGGCGGTCTGGATCTGGAATCAGCGGCGCGGGGGGCGTTCCTGCGCCTCGTTCACTCGAACGGCACGGTCGACGATTTCGGTGTTGTTCACCTTTTCAATCGCGCTGTTGCCTTCATCCTGACTGGGCATTTCAACGAAACCAAATCCGCGGGAGCGGCCGGTTTCCTTGTCTTTAATCACCCGGGCAGAGACCACTTCGCCGTACGGCTCGAACGCCGCGCGCAAATCATCGTCCGTGGCCCTGAACGAGAGATTCCCAACATATATTTTCACAGTATCATCCACTCCATGTAACCATGGGCCGCGCCTTACCACGCCCCCCGCAAATCGGCGACCCATGGACATGCGGAAGGTCTGTGCGGGACGATAGGCGACCGGCTGACCCCACCGCAAGCACATTTTGGAACTATTTTGGGCATGCGTCCGCCCGCCTCCTGCCCAACGGTTTCGGCTTTCCCTTGCGAGCGGGATGCGCCATGGTGCCGGCATGACTGATATCGCCATCCCTCCCCTGCCCCCTCGTCTGCGCCTCGACCGCCCGCTGGTGGTCTTTGATATCGAGGCCACCGGCCTCAACAAGCGCACCGACCGGATTGTCGCCCTCGCCCTCGTGCGCTACGAACCCATCGGCACCGCCCAGCAGATCCATTATTTGCTCAATCCGCAACTCCCCATCCCCGAGGACGCCACGCAGATCCATGGCATCTCCGACGAGGATGTCCGCGATGCCCCGACGTTTGTCGACATGGCCGAAACCATCGAACGCCACTTTGCCGATGCCGACCTGGCCGGCTACAACATCCTCGGCTACGACATCCAGATGCTGACCGAGGAGTTTGCCCGCGCCAACCGTCCGTTCTCCATCGAAGGGCGCCGCATCCTCGACGCCCAGCGAATCTTTTTCCGCAATGAGCCCCGCGACCTGTCGGCCGCCTTGCGCTACTATTGCGGCGAGGACCACGAGAATTCGCACGACGCCCTCGGCGACGTCCTGGCCACCATCCGGGTCCTGGATGGACAGTTCCAGCGCTATTCCGAACTCCCCGCCGACATGGACGGCCTGAACGAGTACTGCGATCCGCGCGACCCGTCCTGGGCCGACCGCACCGGCCGCCTGAAATGGTCCAAGGGCGAAATCGTCTTCAACTTCGGCAAGTTCCAGGGTCAGTCCCTGCGCGACACCGTGGCCAACGACCCCAACTTCATCACCTGGCTCTTGCGCTCCGACTTCCCCGAAGACACCAAGCAAATCGTCCGGGATGCGGTGAGCGGCTCATTCCCCGCCCCCCCCGCCACATAAGCCAAGGGATCCGCGGGGCTCCCTATTCCGCGATATCCACGTACAACGGCAGCAGGGGATCCGTATCGCCCAGCGCCATCCATTCACCCTCCAGTTCGGGGCGGTCGCCGAACGCCTCCAGCGTCATCCGGTAGATTTCGCCTGGCGCCCGTTGCGCCGCTTCCAAGACCCGGTCGTCCATGATCGCCCAATGCGCCACGAGAATCCGGGCCTCCGCCAGTTCCCCCCGCTCCACGTTCAGCACATCGTATTCATTCACCAACAGCGCCCGGCGGTAGGGCTCGATATCCCCGGGCGCGGGCACCGGCGTGCTTCCCGCCAACCGTGCCTGCACCACAGCCTGCGCCGGAGCACGCCTCTCCGCGATCGGCTGGCGGGTCGCCTCGTATCCGGCGACAACCTCCTCCGGCGACAGCACCCGATTGTAGATCGCCACCCCCTCGATCAGCCCCGACCAGCCGGACTCCCCGGCGATATCGCTGCCAAATACCAACGGCACGGGCGGCCAGTCGCCGAAGTCCCCCGGCGCCACGACATGCGCGATCGCCAGTTCTCCGTTTCGATAGCCTCGAATTTCACCCCGCCCAATCGTGACCACCACGTGAACCGGCTCGAAATCCGGCAGGGTAAACAGTTCCCATCGCCCGGACTGCTCTCCGGCTTCCCGGGTGAACCGCACCTCCACATGCAAGTGTCCGTCCTCCTGGATCAGCGCCAGATGACGCCGGTCGGGACCCGAAGACAAGCCCATGACCAGCCCCGGAGCCGATCGAGCCGTCAGCCAGGCTTCCATCGAGACCTCCGGCCGGGCCCGGAACCGCTCGTTTAGCCAGTCCCCGCTGTCCTCCGCCACGAATCGGCCCCGGCGCACATCCATCTCATGGTGCCGTCCGTACCGGGCCTGTCCTTCGGGCTCCACCCGGCACGCCACGACCCGCCCGCCGGCTTCCTCCTCGATCTCGTTGTTCCGCGAGCGGTTGTCCCAGATGAATACCAGGCCTTCCGTTGAAGGCGACGCGGCCGCCATGCGTTCGTCCCCAACGGCCGGCGCTTCGCGGGCGGCGGGTGGAGCCAGTCCGGATGCCGCCGCCTCCACCCATACATCCGGCAGGAAGCTGGCTTGCGGACTGTCGGTGACCTGCACCCACGCTTCGATCTCGCTGAAATCCTCGCTGAACCGGCCCAGATGAATTTCCACATCCGGCCCCCCGCCGCGCGTATAGCTGTGCCCGACGCGATTCTTGTAGGGACCGGTGATCGCCAAGATGCGCGGATCGTTGGACCAGCGCGGGTGATAGATTTCATGCCCGTCGGTCGTCGGCGAGGTGTTCAATCGAACTTCCCAACGCCTCTTCCGGTCGCCGGACCACATCGTGATGACCCGGTGATTGCCGTGAAACACCCAGAACAACCCGGAGTGGTCCGGCGCCAACGATGGCCAGCAGCCATTGCCCAGGCGCGTCCAAGTGCCCTCGGCCAGGTCCGCCACCCCTGCATCCGGCCACGGAAACACCCCGGAGGCCCAGCGGCCATCCGCGGAAAGCTGGAAATTATCCAATCCCACCGGCCGCCGATCCCAAACCTCTTCCAGGTTGTCCGGCTGCTCCAAGGGGAACCGATATACGCCCGCGTAGGGATACCCGCGACGATCCAGCCGGTCGCGTCCGATATAGACCCATTCGATCCCCGTGGCCGGATCCCGCCAAACGTCGAGCCCCATCCCGGATGTCAGCCGACGCCGATTGCCGCCGTCGAAATCCACAACCGACACCTGCCTATTCTGAAAGTCCGAGAACACCACTTGCCGGCCCGAGGGCGTCAGCATCGGCTTGGCATAGTTCGAAAGCTCTTCCAGAATCGGCCGCACTCCGCGTCCGTCCCGCGAATCGTAGCCCATCAGTCGCAGCATCCGGTTGGTTCCCCTCGCCTGATAGTCGCGCAGGTCGCCATGATCGTCCACCCAGACCACCCGCGTGCGCGATCCCGTCAGCGCTTCGACCGAGCGGGCCGTCACCCGGATGCGCACCCGCCCCTCGCTCCGGCATCCCGTCGCGCCGGCGGCAAGCAGAACCAACGCCAGGGCACTTCCAATCCAACCTCTGGTTCGGTGTGTCTTCGTCATGCGTTCAGACCATTCTTAATACCACGCCTCTTCCCCGCCCGGACGCCAGGTGATCACAAAACGGTCTTCGTTCAACGCGTCGAGCCGGGACATTTGGTCGGGAGTCAGGGCAAAATCGAAGACATCGGCATTCTCGCGGATGCGTTCCGGGTGCTGCGACTTGGGAATCACCACCCGCCCGTGCTGCAGATGCCAACGGATCACCACCTGCGCCGGGCTTTTCCCGTACTCGGCGGCCATGGCCGCCAGCTCCGGATGGTCCAGCCCCTTCATCCGCGCCAGCGGCGAATAGCTTTCCACCGCGATGCCTTTTCCGCGACAATAGTCCCGCACATCCGGTCGGCTGCCGAACGGATGCAGCTCGATCTGGTTCACCGCCGGGACGATGTCCGTATGGCGGAAGAAGAAGTCCTCGAAGCGCCGCACGGAAAAATTGCTCACCCCGATGGACCGGACCTTGCCCTCCGCGCGCAGCTCGACCAGCGTTTCCCACGCCGCCATCATCGTCTCGTCCACCGGCCAATGCAGCAAGTAGAGGTCGATGACATCCAGCCCCAGCTTTTTGCGGCTGGCGTTGAAGGCATTGCGCGTCGCCTCCCGGCCAAAATCGTCGATCCAGCACTTGGTGGTGACGAAGATCTCTTCGCGCGGAATGCCGCTGGCGGCCAGGGCCCGACCCACCGCCTCCTCGTTGCCGTAGATCGACGCGGTATCGATGTGCCGGTAGCCGCAGTCCAGCGCGGCCGCCACCGCCCGCTCGCACGCCGCCGCATCCTCGAGCTGGAATACCCCCAGCCCCAGTTGCGGAATCGCGCTTCCGTCGTTCAGTTGAATTCGCGTGTTCAAGTCCATTTGGTTTATGCCCTTTCTTCTCCAGGCCCCTCTGGTTGGGCGTCGAGAGTCTCACTATACCCCAGCCGCCCCACTCCCGGAATATTTTCTTGTCCCCGGTCGGCGGAGTTTACCTGACCAGGCACCCGCGGTATAGGATGCCGTCCAAATCCTTGGCCAAGCCGCCACTCCTGCTCAGAACAGGAGAAGTCCGCATGGGAATCGAAGACCGGGTTCAGCAAACCCTCGCGGCTTTCCGGCCTGACCTTTGGCCACGCCTCACAACGTCAGCTGGGTCTTGCCGCGGTAGGTCTGGATGAGGGTGTTGCCGCTGGGCTGCAAGCGGGCGGTCACCGCGCCTTCGAGGGCGGTTTGCAAAATGATCGGCGTCGCGGTTTCGGGGATCCACGCCGCCAAGGATTCCGGTTCGATCGGCGTGTTGCCGCCGATGATCAAGAGCCGGGGGCGCGCGCGCTCAATGGCGGATTTGAGCCACGTCCCATAGCCGGTCAATCCACTGAGGTTGGGAACCACCAGAACATCGCAGGACTCCACATCCGCCAAGGCGGCCGTCAATGCGCCGCGGGTGGTATCGGTGATGAAGATCCAGTTCATCCCATGGATGCGTCCATGCAGAATCGGCGTGCGGGCGCTGACGGCAAAACGGCGCGGGAACGAGGCCATCGGTGGCAACCGGCGCAGTACGGCATTGTTCCAAACCGGGAATTCTTCGTCGGCCATGGACGCCAGCCGCACGCCGCGGGAGTCTGCGCGCTGCCGAAGCCGCTCGTAGCCTTGCGCCATTTGGAGCGCCCAGCGCTGCCCCTCGGCCGCCTGTTCCAGAAGATACTCGTCCCCCAAGGCGTCGAGTATGCCTTCCCGGGGCCCGGGATGAACCAGCGTCAGGATGGAACGCACCGGCAGGGTCTCGATCAGCTCGGCCGCGCCGGCGACGCCGGCGCTCGGATCGGGCGACGGCAGCACGATGGCCTCCAGCCGCAGCGCGCCCCCCGCACGCAGACTGTCGAAGACCAGGCGGCCGCCGGAAAATTGATCGCCGGCATTCAGCAGCGCGGATTGGCGCGGCCCGATGAACGCCACGATCGGATAGCGTCCCTCCGCCAGGATCCGGACTTCGTGGAGTTCCGGCGGGCCGGACGAACGGAACCACACCGGCAGCAGGATCAGCGCCACGGGGATGACCGCCATCAACCGGCGAGTCCTTCCGGCGGGGCCCGGCGGCATCCATCGGTACATCCAGCCAAAAAACACGACCCGCTTGCTCTCCAGGAACAGGAACGCCCCGAGGCCGGCGTAGTAGAACGCCAGCCACAGCGTGGAGGGCATCGGCGTGGAGGGATAGGGGAAAAGCGTCGCCCCCGCATGTGCCAGACCAATGAACAGGTCCCCGACCAGCCCGGTGGCCGCGCCAAAGGGTACGGCCAGCCCGCTTCCCACGACCGGAATCATGCCCACCAGCCCGGTCAGCATGCCCAGCTGAACCAGGATCCCCACGCCCGGGATCGCCAGCAGGTTGACCAGGATGCCGGCGACCGGGAATTGACCGAAGAACCACGCCGACAGCGGAATCATCATGCCGAGTTGGATCGCCAGTTGCGCGGCAATGAACAGCCGAATCACTCTGGGCATGCGTTCGAGATTGATCGTCCACAGGGCGGGAACCCGGTGGTTCAGGCGGGTGCCCAGCAGCAGTAGCAGCCACAACAGGCCGAGATAGGCATAGAGGTTCGGGCGCTGCACCAGCCATTCCATGTGCCAGCCGGCCAGCCGCAGCAGGACCACGAACCACAGTACCGCGAACAGCAGGGCGAACCCGCGCAACGCGCAGATCAGGCGGTCCAGTGGCGGTGCGATCACGATCAGCGAAATCACCGCCCCGTAGGAAAGCAGGAAACTCGCCGCGAACAGCACCGTGGGATTCCGCATCAGGATGTAGAACGCGGAAAGCGCCAGCCCCACCACCGTGGCACTCCGGATGTTGCTGCGCAGATACGCAATGGCCACCAGCACGACGCTGTTCATGATGACCGCGCGCACGCTCGATGGGCGCCCCCCCGTCAGCAGCGCAAACAGGATCAACAGAAAAATCAGGATCGGAACAAATTGCTTGGGGCGCGCCCCGGTCATGCGGAACAACGCGAACAGCATCACGGCGATCACGCTGACATGCAGGCCGGAGACCGCCAGGACATGACCCACGCCCGCCCGGCGCAGGGTTTCGGCCAAATCCTGGCCGCGATAGTCGAGCCCCTCCACCGCGCGCCGCACCCCGAGCGTCGCCGCCGCCGCCAGCCGGCTGGCCGGGGACGGGATCACCTCTTTGAACGTTTCCAGGAACGACGTTTTGGCTTTCAGCGCCAGCTCCGTCAGCGGGTTGCCGCGGCGCTCCTCCCGCACCGTGACGCGCCCGACCGGCGCACGCAGCCGGGCATCCACCCCGGTCTGCCGCAGGAAATATCCATAGTCGAAATCCCCGGGATTCAGCGGGGGATCAATCGGCCGATAGGGCGCGTCGAGTTCCAGCGCCCACCCATAGGCCCGGGGCGCGGCCAGGCGGTTGAACAGATCCACCAGCTCCGGGCCGCTGGATGAGTGCGCATGCACCCGGACCAACAGCCGTCCCCGGCCGACCGACCGCCAGGGCGCCGTGTCCTCGTCGCCCAGGCGAATCTGCTGCACGCGCAATTCCAGATCCAGTTGTCCGGCGCCGCGGATCTCGGGTTCGGAGGCGATGATCCCCCGGACGTAGAGTCGTGTTCCCGGCTCCACCGTTTCCAGGATCTGGCGCAGCGACCCCGCCGCCGCCGGGCCGACCACATCCATGGTCCGGATGTGCCCCAGCGGCAGGCTGCAGGCCGCCAAGGCGATGGCGACCGTCCACGGCGACCAGGGCCGCCAGTGGCGTTCATAGACATAGGCCGCTCCGGTGAACGCCGCCCCCACCGTCGCCAGCGCCCACAGCAGGATCGGCGGGATCGGGAGCCCGGCCGCAGCGGCCGCGATTCCAGCAACCAGTCCAACGATCAGCCCGCCGGCACGCCAAGCCATCATAGCCGGCTCTCCACGTCATTCACCCCGACCTCGTCGCGCTCGTCCCCATCCGCACTCACTCCGATGTGCGGGAAAAAGTCCCGGTTGCTGTCGCGAATGCGGTCCACGCGGTACCTTGGCACCAAGGCCACCAGCCCCAACCCCAGCAGGACTGCGGCAGCCACGATGGCCAGCAACCGCCGGGTGCCCCGGCTCCAAACCGAAGGCTCCGGCACCGACAAGTTCCGTATCGCGGCCACCGGATATCCCGCCGCCGCCAGGCGCGAAGCCAAGTACTGGTTGAACCGGCCAAATTCCGTCGACGTCACGCGCCCCAGCAACCGCTCCGGATAATGCGGATTCACGTCCGGCCGGCACACCGCGGCGCTCGCGTGGCCACCGTCGCTCGGCCCGCCGATCCGCGGCATCAGGCTTCCCAGATTCAGCGTGATGTCGTCGTGATCCAGCCGCCGGGCCACCATCATCGAGGAACCCCAGCAGTAAAAGGCGTACTGGGCGCCGGGGTAGTTGCGCGCAATGAAATCCACCGCCTTGCCCGTCGTCAGCTTCGGCTTGCCGGGATCGGAATGCGCCGCCAGCACGCTCACGATCGAGGTCTTGCCGTCCGCCAACTCCAGGCGATAGACGTTTTCGCGCAGCTTTTCGGCCGTGGCGTCGATGTCGGCCTTCCACTCCTCCGGCAGCACGGCCCAGCCGCGGGCCTGAAGGCGCTCCTGCGCATCGTCCTTCTCCATCGCGTCGAGCAGAATCTGAGCCAGTTCAACCTTGCAGGTCCCCCCCTTGATGAGGTTCGTCAGCAAAATGCCCAGCGGCGTCCGGTCGCGCACGAAGTCCTCGCCGTGGGTCGCCACGCGCAAGCGCCGCGCGCCCTCGGTGTCGTCCGGCGTGTGTTCAATGAGATTCTGGTAGACCATCTCGGCGGCGCTGAGCATCTCCTCCTCGGCCTGCTCCGACCCCTGTTCGGGCCCCGAGAGATCGAAGAACCGCAATTTGCCGTCGTCGACGAGCTGCTGCAAGTTGTCGCGGCGCTCCGCAAGATAGGGATGGTGGTCCTCGAAGCGGATTGCATGCACGTCCTGGTCGTGCAGATAACGGATGTCGCGCTCCAGATTGGGAAAGGCGCTGATCGGAAGATCCGCCATGAACAGGTCTGCGGGGGCGTAGCGGACCAGTCCGCGGAAGGTCTCGTGATAGTTGACAAAGACAAAGCGAAATTCCCGGCCGTAGCGGAAGGGGCGGCCCGCGCGCCGCGCTTCGCCCCGGAAATGCTGCGCATACATCACCGCACTGGACACCGTATCGAGGTCGCCGCCGGTCTCGTGCATCTCGCGCAGGTCTTCCAGCAGGGGGAGCAGGCTGCCGATGCCGGTTTGCGTGCAAAGCGCCTCCAGCCGATCGCGCACCGCCGCCTCGGTCGCCTCCCCATCGCCCGCCTCCATCTCATCCTGCAACTGCTGCAGCACCGCCAGCACCGGCGCCAGCTCCCGCTCGGCCTCGGATCGCAGTTGCGTCGCGCGCCGCCAGCGCGAGTCGGGGCGGATCGGAATGCCAAACTCGGGGAAACGACTCCGCAGGCCTTCCTCGGAAAAACGCGTATAATTGTCCGGATCGGCCACCACCTCGGGCGGAGCCGCCGGACTTTGCAAAAACCGCGCCACAATCAGTTTCCGCAGCGCCACGATATAGCGGTCCTCTTCCGGTTCCGAAAGCAGTTCCCGCAGCAAGACGGCCCGGCGGCGCGGCACCAGGAAAGCCCCCTCGTGCCAATACGTCTCCACCTGCATCAAGTCGGTGACCCGACCGGCGGCCCCCAGATAGGTCCCGCCCCACCCGTGGATAATGAACAGCTTGATGCGGAATTCCGTCATGCGGCCCGTCTCATGGCAACCCTTGTTCTCATGGGAACCATCCTAGCGGCATTCCACTCCCAACGCAACCACCGACCCCGGCCACGCGCACATCGGCGATCCGCGGCAAAACCACTCGGCAGGGACGCCTCGCCCGAAGACCCTCGGCCTGTTTTCCGGCAGGGAAGGCTCTCCAAGCGTCCCGCCGCCCCATAGCGCCCGATTCAACCTCCCCGCCCGGCCGGAAGGCCACGTCGCAACTATTCTTATATTTAATTATTGACATATATATATATCATGATACCTTGGCGCTCATGAAAACGAACTTGTCGTCTTGCTCAGAGCCGCTCCGCGTGGAAGATCTGGTCCGAATGGCGCAGGTGCTCAAGCTCCTGGCCCATCCCCAGCGCTTGAAAATCATCGACATCCTCGAAAGCGAGGAATCCGCGCCCGTGCACGCGCTGGTCGGACGCCTCGCCCTGCCGCAGGCCGTCACCTCCGGCCACCTGAACCTGATGCGCCGCGCCGGCCTGGTCGAATCCAAACGCTGCGGCAAGGAGGTCTGGTATTCCCTCGGTGACCGCCGCTCGCTGACCATTTTGAACTGCATGAGAGCCAAAAAAGGAGCCTGACCATGAACCGCTGTTTTCAACCTTCCGCTGCCGATCTGGAAAGCCGCCCGACGAGGGCGTCGGGTCTCCATATGGAGGCGGCACCCTCCAGTACAGTTTTTTCGGGGATTTTGGAGCCGGAACGCCCCCGTGCCGCTCTTCTGGTGTTGTTTGGTGTGTCGCTTGTTTTCTGGATGCTCCCTCCCCCCGCCGCGCGCGCCGTCACGCTGGACGAAGCCGTTCAGTCGGCGCTGGCCAACTCCCCCACCCTGCAGGCGGCCGAGTCCCGTATCGACTCCGCCCGCGCCATGTTGCGCCAGGCCAGATCCTATTATGTCCCCTCCGTCGGCGTCTCGGCGGGCTACTCCGTCAGCGACAACCCCATTCAGGCGTTCATGATGCAGTTGAATCAACGTACACTCGACATGATGGCTCAGGATTTTGATCCCAACAACCCCGACACCACCGACAACCTGCGCCTGAGCCTCGGCGCCCAGTGGCGCGTCTTCGACCGCCAGCGCGACGCCGGCAGGAACATGGCCCGCTTTGGCGCCGAAGCCAGCGCCGCGGCCTTCGCCGCCGCCCGCAACCAGCTCGTCCACGAAATCACCCGCGGCTTCTTCGGCGTCCTGCAGGCCAAGGCCTTCGCCGACGTGCAGGCCGAATCCGTCCAGAGCATCGAAGAAAGCCTGCGCATTGCCCGCGAACGCTTCGAGGCCGGCAGCGCCGTCCGCACCGATGTCCTGAACCTCGAAACGCAACTGGCGCAAGCCAACGAAGATTTGATCCGCGCCCGCAACGGCTTGCAACTGGCCGTCGCCGCGCTCAATGCGGGCATCGGCACGGATCTGATTTCCGCCGACACCATCCAGTCGCCCGGCACCGCCGCCCTCGAGGCCCCGCCGCCCCAGTGCACCAATCCCGACGCCTACGAGGACCGTCCCGAACTCCGCGCCGCCCGCCTTATGCGCCAGGTCAAGGAAATGGATGTGCGGAAAGCCCGCGGCGGCTATGCCCCCACTGTCAGCGCCTTCGCCTCCTACGATCTCGACAGCGATGTCTCCAGCGATTTCGAAGGCAGCTACATGGCTGGCGTCATGGCCGAAGTGAACCTCTTCGACGGCGCGCGCACCCGCGCCGCCGTCCAGGCGGCGCAGGCCGAACTCGAGGCCGCCCGGGCCGACGAGGAACAGGCGCGGCTGAATCTGCGCCTCGACCTCCAGCAGGCCTTCCTCGGCGCCCAGGAAGCCTGGGAGCGGCTCAATGTCACCCGCAAGAGCCTCGAAACCGCCAAGGAAGCCCAGCGCATCATCCAGGAACAATACCAGCAGGGCGCCGCCGACATCGCCCTCCTCCTTCAAACGCAGGTCGGCGTCACCGCCATGCAAACCCGCAGCGTCGCCGCCCAATATGACTATCTGACCGCCCTCTCGAACCTGAAGCGCGCCAAGGGGGAGCTGGGGAGCAGCCAGTAGTCAGGAGACAGGAGTCAGGAGACAGCATGAAAACCCAACGTAACTACTCAGGTACCCGCCCGCGGCGGGCGGGCACCTGAAGGAATTTTCC
>CAYNSH010000012.1:0-51939 GCA_964399775.1 uncultured Verrucomicrobiota bacterium | reverse complement strand
GGGGAAAATTCCTTCAGGTGCCCGCCCGCCGCGGGCGGGTACCTGAGTAGTTACGGTTGGGATAAGCACCACGGCGAATTCAAGTTGCTCTTCATCTGTCCTGCGTTTCATCTCGCGAAAGGCCGCAACCGTCAGGCGGTAACCCTCCGCGATCATTGGATCCGTGAGGTCCAGCATGGGAGATCGGAGTTCCGGCGTTACCACCGTGTAGAGGCCTTGATAATAGAACCGATGGTCATAGGGCTGGGTCACCGGGGCCGGGCCCTCACCGGGGACCAGGGCCAACGGCATACGATGGGAGCGAACCAGGCGTCGACATGCCCGACCCTCTTTCAGGCGATAATAGGGCCGAATCCACCGGCGTAGACTGTAATCCAACGCCGCGGGCAACAGGGGGTTCTGGCCCCGATACTCCGTGGGCTCCACCGGAGGCGGCAATGGTGTCGGGACATACGGTTCTTCATCATACCGAGGCAACTCCGAAACGGTTCGGGCCTTGTCGGATCGCTCAAGAATCAGGCGGATCCGTTCCTCCCGGTCGGGCAGGACCCCCAATTGAACCAGCAAGGAGAGCGGCTCTTCAGGATCCTCCACCAAGAAACGCCCTTTGTTTCTTTCATAGGCCATGAAATAGGCGTCGTATAGGTCCGTCCCCGCAAAAAAGCCAACGAGAATCCAACGGGGTTTTACGACAAGCGCCTCATCGAACAAATATAGATAGTGGATGGGGCCAAACGCACCCCACGCCATGTTGTACGTCGTCCTTCCCGACAGATACTCCAGTTGCTGCGGCCAAGCCGCACCGGGCGGAAGGCCCATGCCGTAAGTCTGGGAATCCCCCATCGCGACGATCTCGGCACGGGTCAAATGTCCAAAATTCCGGAAGCCTAGAACCCGATCATGTTCGTGAAAATCAGGATTAGGGCGGGACATCAATAGGGAAGATTTGATGCGAAAATCCACCTCCGGCGGCTCTTGGCGTCCCCAGGCGACGGCCAGAGCAGGCCTGGTCCTCGCCATTCGGCGCAACACCATCTCGGAGATCACCAAGGCCATCGCCGCCGCCACCATGCCAAGCAGTCCCCACCACAATGTTCGGCGCCCTCTCATTCGCAACCCACGATGCTCAATCGAGAGCGACCCCGGCCCGCCACAGGTCCCGTATCGCCGTCCACGAATAGCGGGCCTGGATCAACCGGCGTCCGTTCTGACCCAACCGGGCCGCGGTTGCCGGATCTTGTGCCAATCGATGAACGGCATCCGCGAATTTCTCCTTGGGCGCCAGGATCAGGTGCTCCCCGTCGCGGCTATCGATTCCTTCGGCGCCCTTGGGAGTGGACACCACGGGTTTCCCCCAGGCCAGGTAGTCCAACACTTTCAACCGTGTGCCCGACCCGCTGAAAATAGGCGCCAACCCGATGTCGGCTCTTCGCAGGTAGGGCGCCAGTGAAGGCACCCGCCCGAGGCAACGGACGGATTCGGGCAGGCGGATGCTCGGCACCGGGGCACCCATGACCAGCACCCGGTACGCTCCGGCTTTCCGGCGCTCCAATTCGGGGACCAGTTGATCACAGATAAAGGACAATCCCTCCGCATTCGGCGGATAGTCCAGTTTTCCGCCCACGAACAGAAGCGCGGTGGCGTCTCCCAGCCACGATTCCAGATCCGCATCGAGTCGACCCGGCAGAATCTCGGAATCGGAGGGAACATCCGCTCCATTGGGAATGACCCGTACTCGTTCTGGTTCGACGCCATAACGTTCGGCAACGTGATCCCGATCCACATCCGAACAGCAGAATATCCGGTCCACCACCCGCAGGACTTTCTGTTCGGCTTGAGTCACCCGCCGGGTAAAGGGATGGGAGAATCCGAATCGTTCGCCGATCGCAATGGCATCCACGTTCTGAGCATCCAGAATGACGGGACACGGCGCCCCCGCCCGGGCAAATGGAGCCCAGGCCCAAATCGAGGTCAAGACCAGGCATGCCGGCTGCCGTTCCATCACCCAGCGCCGTACCCGGCGCGAAGTCGGGGGCCAATAATAATTAAAAATGCCCCAATTGATGCCCACTCGACGAACCCCGAAATCGCGGGAAAAACAGTCGGTTTGGAACACGGGATGCGCGGGGCGGGGCTGAATCAACCAGGCCCGCTCCGGGCCGATCGCGTGCAAAAGCTCGTGAACACGACGGAGCCCCCCGCTGTTGCCCTCGTTCACGTTGTAGTAGGCCAGAACACCGACGGGTGAAGGCGACCGCTGGCCAAGGTCAACTGTCGATCGTCCGATGGGATCGCCTGGAGTCGTGATCGAAGAATTATCGGCGGGATTCATGGCGGGATCCGAGTCACGACGGGGTCGTGGCCGCAAGGCTTTCTTCGAGCACCGATTCATATACCCCGCATATCGCCTCCCAGGAGAACGAGGACCGGGCGCGATCCGCCGCGGCGGCGGCCAAACGGGAGCGCAGATCCGGGTCCTTGATCAGTCGAGAAAGGGCGGCGACCATGGCGTCCGGATCTCCGGCCGCCACCAATAGCCCCGTTTCCCCATCCACCACGGCATCCGGAATCCCCCCCACCCGGGTGGCCACGCTGGGAGCTCCGCCAAGGGCCGCTTCCATGAACACAATACCAAATCCCTCGACATCGCCTTCCATCTGAAGACACGGCATGACAAACAGATCGGTTCGATGAAGAAGGCCAGCCAATTCAAGATCCTGAAGCGATCCGAGCAGCCGCACGTGGTTTTCCAGTCCCAACCGCTTGATGCCGGCCGCCAGGCGGTCTTTCATCCGCTCTTTGTGCATCAGCGATGCCCCGGCATCTTCGCCCACCAGCAGGAAAAGCACCTCGGGGTGAATGTCTCGCAAGCGGGGCATGACGTGTTCGATGAATTCCAGGAATCCCTTGCGGCGAATCAGCCGACCAACCCCCAGCACCACAAACCGCCCCTTGCATTCCTCCTGCCAGCGGGCGGTTTCCACCGCACACCGCTCCGGCGCCAGGGCGTCGACATCCACTCCCGGATGAACGACGCGCAAACGCGACGGATCGAATCCCTTTTGCTCCAACAACTCCTTGGTATGTCGGCTATTGGTGCAGAGCATTTCCGCGCCGTGAAGCGCCCACCGGGCGATGAGTTGGTACATAAATCCGCCGCGCAAGATGTCGCTGCCATGAACGAGCACGACATAGGGAATCCGGCGGATCCATGCCAGCGGTCGAACACAAACGGCCGGCACCAGAGTCCCGCAAACGATCACATCCGGTCGCTCACGCACGATCGCCCTGATCATCTGGATCCAGGCGTGTAGCAAAAACCACACCAGCCCCGCGCGCGGCGCCCGGTGGATTCCCCGGGATCGATCGGCCATGCGATCCGCCTGGGAATGCGCGGCGGCGATCGTCCGCACGGCATGCCCCCGGGCCGCCAATCCGTCATGCAAATGTCCCATCACATATTCGATGCCGCCGAGCGTCGGAGGAAAATTCCATGTCAGGATCAGGATCCGCCGCGGCGTATGGGCTGCCGGTTGCGTCATGGTTCTCCTCCCTCGTCCAGCCGCTCCCACTCGACACCATACCAGCGAACGCCCAGCGTCCGGCTGTCGCGGCTGCCATGGTCGGAGGGCGACCATGGCTCCGCTTCCAGGCGCACGACGATCCAATCGCCCTCCACATCGGGTGCGTCGACGTCCCATTCATGGGCGGCGACGGTGTTGCCAACTTCGAATACCGTGCGCCGGCTTCCGATCGAAACCGCCACGCGACTGGAGCGCCACAGCGGATGGTTGGCCATTTCGAGGCGCAGGCGGAAACCATTGGATCCGCCCATCGCCGGCAGGCGGATTTCACCATGGGGCCCCGTCCAGCGGAAAGAACCGGTGGCATCCGACTCGGCTGAATGAAAACCATCGAGCAGCGCCCGGGCCAAGGCGTCCTCCGGAGAGAGCCGGAAGGAGTCTCCGACGGGCTGTCCCCGCGCATCCAACAGCCCCGCGCCTTCCCAGCGAAGCACCTCCACCTGCCCGACCCGGCTCGCCGGTAGAAAGACCGCAAAGGGATTCTGGTTCGGATTGGCTCGCAACCGGTCGCCGCCGCGAATGAGACGGTCGTCCTCGTAATAGGCCCAAGGCACTTCCGGCTCCATCCGGGCCAGCACGCCATGGACAATCAGGCCCGACGCGCCGGCGTCATCGCGTGGGAGGGGCCACCGGCGCCAAGCCGTGCGGCTGATGACCCGGGAAACCCTCAGATGAGCCTCTTTCGGCACTTCGACGCGAACGGTCCGATAGGTGGCCTGGCGGGATGCATCCGCGGCGGGCTGGAGGGGAATCCACAAGAAATGATGACGCACATAGGCCGCGAAGCCAGGATTCTCTTCAACGTATGCCACCAATTCTTTTCCTTCCAACGGGGTGTGCGGCAGTTGGAATTGCAACACCGTGAACAGATCGATCCCCTCGCGAACCGGCACGCGGGCATGCATGGTTTCGTCGAAACGCCGCAGGCTTTGAACCGGCTGATACGATTGAGGATGGATCCATACGGGCGCATCGTCCGGAATGACGTCTTTACCCACCGGCAGAATGATCGGAGCATCCCAGTCCACCAGCTCCCAATCCAAGGTGGCCGGCAACGGCTCGCCACTGATCCGGCGCGCCGAGATCTGCATGACGCCTGCCGCGATGTCCAAGGGGACCCAA
Source organism: uncultured Verrucomicrobiota bacterium (assembly GCA_964399775.1). GTDB lineage: Bacteria > Verrucomicrobiota > Kiritimatiellia > CAIQIC01 > Lenti-01 > Lenti-01. The sequence continues at coordinate 47,233 of CAYNSH010000012.1, read as the reverse complement.
GCCCCCCCGGCAATGTCATGTTCCAGGGGAATCCCATTGATCTCGATGTGCAGATCGTCTTCCAGCCCCTTGGCATTCAACGCCAGGAATGCCGCACCGCCGCGAGGAACCTCCCACGTGTCCTCCAAGACGCGCCGGCTCCAAGGCTCCAGCCGGTACAGCCGGAAAAAGGAACGTCCGATAAACCGGGCGATTCTTCGATCCGGCGCGTCGAAACGGGCCGTTTCCACCGGATCGCAGCCCTGCAGAAGATATTTCCAGTCCATCGCGGTCAGATTGGCACGCTGCACCACGCTGGCGGGGTCCCGGTCCGGACTGTCGATGAAATAGACCGGAACCTCATCCTCTGCAAGTTCGCGAATCAGGTCGGCTGGTTCGCGCCCCGATATGTGAATGAGTTCGTGAAGGCGCCCGATGTGCAAATCCGAATATCCGCCCAGCACATCGCGGAGGCGGCGGTTCACCAGCACGACGCTCCCCGGCTCGATGTGCTGCTCGATGGCCGCGGACAACCGCCGCCAATCCCCGGCCCGGTGTTCGGCCCGGGGCGGCTGGCGGTGGATGGCCACACCCACCGCCAGGGCCACAGCTGCGGCATGGGCCGGTAGCGCCACCCAACCCCATCGCGGCCCGGACGCCAACCGCTCCACCACATCATGCCCCCCTATCGCCGCGAGACAAACCAGCGGGAAATTGGCGAAATACATGTGGCGGAAATCCGCATTCCCCCATTGCAGCACGAGGGCGACATGAAGAAGCAACCATCCCCCCAGCAAAAACACGGCCGGGGTTTTGCGATGTGTCCAGGCGCCCCACGCTCCGGTCAGGACCAGCAGCCCCACATCCCAGCGATACGGCCGGTACATGAGCAGATAGCGCCCCAGTGTCCTCCAGAAGTTGCCGGCGGAAAGACCGGCTCCGCCCTCCACCAGGGAAAACTCGCTGGTTTCGCGCAAGACATAGAGACTGGCCCAGGGGCGACCCGTATAACTCCAGTTTTGGATCAGCAACGGAGCGCACCCCAGCGCAAACAACAGGATGCCCAGCCCGATGGCCCGCCACAAGGCGGGACGCGACCGGAAAGCCGGATGCCGCAGCAGGGCCACGCCCATCCATCCCGCATACACAATGCTGGATTCCTTCACCGCGCATGCCAATCCCAGCAGGAACGGGATCACCCAGTAGGCCTCCGGGCGCCGGTCCAGCCCCACATACGCCAAGGCGCTTAGCAGCAGCAGCAGAAAGATCCATGGCTCGCGCCACAACATGACGAACTGGTGCTGGGTCGCCACGTTCAGCGTCAACAACCACGCCATCCCCAGCAGTCCGGCCCAGCCCGCCCGGGGCGCACCGCGCAAGGTGGTTGCGATGAGATAACAGATGCACGCCAGCCCCAAGACTTGCAGCAGGATGTTGGCATGCAGCATAAGCCATTCGCCGCCCACACGGAGCATCGCCGCCAGCAGCAGCGGATACCCCGGCGCCACGGTATAGACCCAGCGCCCGTCCGGTAGCACCGCCGTATTCCACTCCGGCGTCACCAGCGCCGCCGGGGCCGCCATGTGCGTCAGGATCAGATCCCGCAGCGGGCCGGTCAAACTCGCCCCCCCCTGCGCCAGTACGCGCGCATAGCCGATATAGGTATAGCTGTCGCCCCCCACCATCGCCGAATAGCGCGTATATAAAAACGAGGCGGCCAGGATGAGCAATGCCAGGACTCCCGACACCAGTCCCGCACGCCCAACCCGGTAGTCCCTGCATGGATGCGGCTTCAACATGTCTCTCACACTATAATGATCCGCACTGGTTTGTCATGTGGGATGCCCCCCGCGCATCTCCATGCTTCAACGACGCCCCCCGGTCGATCTTAAAACGATTTGGCAAAAGCAAAAGCAATCACTTGCGTTCCGGTCTCGTTGGGATGGTATCCATCCGCCAACAGCAACCATTGTCCGGTGCCGAACTCCGCGGCGACATCCACCAGCGTGACGGATTCCTCCTGGCTCAACGCGCGGATCAACCCATTGAGGTAGTTCACATTGGTCATGTACGTGGCCATCTCTCCATTCATGGGGGGTATCGTCGCAAGGATGGGACGGGCCCCGATTCCTTTGACGGAGCGGATCATGCTTCGCAGGCATTCCCTGGAGTTGTCCAGATCATGCCCTCCGATGACGTCATTGGTCCCCAGCAAGAACAGCACAATCTTTGGATTGTGCCGGATAACTCTATTCAACTCCGACACTGCCCGGCAGGCACTCTGGCCGGGAATACCGGCATTGATGACGGTTTCATTGATCTCGATCGACAGCCGGGCGGGATAGGGGCGCACCGTCGGGATGGCGGACCCGGCGGTTATGCTGTCCCCATACGCAACGATCGGACGAGGCGCAGGGGGGGACCCCTCCTCATCCTCATCGGATTTTTCATCCGCTGCATCGGCGGCGTCGCCTGTTGGGCGGCCGGGGTCCTCCTCCGGCCCCGTTTCATCGCCCGATGTCTGCTCCGGAGCCTCGTCATCGTCCTCCCCGGATGAGTTGCCGTCATTGCATCCAACCAGACACAACATGGCCCCCATCAGCAGAGACGCAATCAAGAGGCCAACCGGTATTCTTCTCCTTGTCATCATGCGATCCTCTGTAATCCACGCACAACCTAGCAAGGCTATCCTGAATCAACAAGCCACCTCGGTTCACGTTACATGTTACGGAAAATACTCTCGCAGTCGAAGTCTGGCAAGTCCAGCATCCCCCCTCCAGCGCCCACGGAACAGTGCGCATCTGCGATGGGGTGTAGGAACGGCTCGGCAGGGACGCCTCGCCCTACCCAAAACGCATGTTTCCGCACCCGGTTGGGCGAAGCGCATGCCTTCCATAGCCTTGGCGAAGGATGGTCCCTGGTGAGCCGCGCTTTGGACCTTGCCAAAGAACCTGCACCGAATCGCAGATGTGCCCCACGGGACGCGCGACGCGACGCGCGAGAACTTTGTCGCCAAGGGGATTGCGCCGCGTCGCCTATCGGCTATGATGGGGGGCATGGATTTGATCAGTACCGGCAACACCCCTCCCCCCGTTCTGGAGCACCGCCCCCCCCATGGCGGCCATGCCGGTGTCCCTCTTCGCCTCGCGGGCTGGCTTTTCGGGGTTCTTCTGATATGCCGCCCCCCCCTTGCGTTCACGGACCGCCTTCCCGCTGCGCTCCAAACGTTCAGTGGGGCCCCGGCGCGACTGGTCTGGATCCAACAGGTGGATGGTAATGGCGATGATCCATTCTGCTGGGAACGGCGGCATGTGCTGATGGCGCTGGACACGGAAGACCCCGGGGGAGAACGGGTCCTGCTGGATCGCGTGGATAATTACCATCGTCCGATCCTGTCGCCGTCCGGCTCGCAAGTGATCTTCAGCCAGCATACCAGCCGGCGGTACTACCGGATTCAGTGGGATGGCACCGGACTGGAGGAGCTGGGAGAAGGCTACGCCCTGGCCCTTTGGCGGGACCCCGAGACGCAGGTGAAGTGGGTGTATTACACCGTTACCGGCCACGACGAGTGGGAAAAGCACCACGGATCGGTCGTGTACCGGCGTCCCCTGGATGAACCGGGGCCGGTGGAGAAGATCTGGGATCGCACCGTCATCACCATCGACAACTTTCAGTTATCCGCCGACGGCACTCAGGCCTGTGCGCAATTCCCCCATCCGCGCGCGGGAATTGCGAATCTGGTGCGGCACCGGTGGATGCCGCTGTCGCGGGGGTGCTGGACTTCGATGGCGCCGGACAATAGCTATTGGACCTGGGTGTTTGACGGACGACACCGCAACGTCACCATTCACGATCCCGTGAATGATCGCGCCTGGATGGTGGACATTCATTCCGCCCCCGGCATGGACGGATACGAGGTCTATCATCCCCGGTGGAGCAATCATCGGCGGTTTTTCGTGATAACCGGCCCGTACAAAACCGGGCGGATGGGGCAGAATTTGATCACCGCCGGCGGCCCGGAAATCGAGGTGTATGTGGGCCGGTTCAGCCCCGATTACCAACGCGTGGAAGCGTGGCTCCAGATCACCTCCAACCATCGCGGCGATTTTTATCCCGATCTGTGGATCTCCCCGTCGCCGGACCGGGCGGTTGCCGCCGCCGCGACATCGCGCGACGTGCTGCCAACCGACCGCTGGCCGAGGGTGCGCGACTCGATCGGCTTTGTTTGGGACCATGCCGGCCAGCCGGATGAACTGGATGGCCCCGATGGGGCCTCCATCCCCCACGGCCCGATCGAAGGCTCCGGACGCGCCTTCTGGGGCCGCCACCAGGACATGTGGCTGGCGGGCGGGCGGTTTGCTTCTGCAGCCGAACGTCGCCCGGATCCTTCCGGGGCCGCCTCAGACGCCGGCATGACGTTTGAAGCCGTCCTGACGCCGCACGCCGATCTGTCCGGACAGGATGCGCTCATTTGGGGGGCGGTCGATGATGAGCAAACGCCCCGCTGGGCTTGGGTGCAAACCCAAAACCAGTTGCGCATCGTCTGGCCGTCCGCCCATGGACCGCAAACCAGTCTTCCCGTTCTGGCGCTGACCCCGGGCCAACCCCACCACGTGATCGTTACCCTCAGCCCGGATCCGCCGCGCATCGAAAGTTGGCTCAACGGATCACGCCTGGTGCGGCTGCCCCTCGATGCGCCTCCAGAATGGCCTCCCGATGAAGAACCGCTACCCCTCCTTTTCGGCGGAGGCCGGCCGGCCGACTCTTCATGGTTCGGGCAGATCGAAGCCGTGGCGATCTATTCGCGCACGCTGAATGCGGGGGAAATCCAGGCCCATGCCACGCTCCAACGCGAACGGCTCGGCCGCCGGGAAGCCATCCCCTCGGCCGTGGTGGACGCGCGCCTGTTGGAGGCGCCCCCCCCTCCCGAACCCTCATCCATTGCCCCGTACCGGCGAGCACTCAGCGGCCACCGCTATGCGCTTGAATCGGTCCTGTCCGGCACCTTCCCCGACAACGAGTTTGTCGTCGCCGAATGGTCAATCCTGGATGCCGCCCAGGTTGAACCCCGGCATCCCATTGGCGAAATCGTTCGCATGCGGCTGGAACCGTTTGAATCCCACCCCCAGATGGAAAGCGAACGCTTGTTGATCGATACCGACCTGATGCTGTTACCGTTGTTTATCAACGCCAGCGCGCATCAGCCGCCATAACCGGGCTCAATCCCTTACTAATCTGGCTCCAATATACGCCAATCGAAAGTGATTGTTTCCAAGATTATCTGATTCAACTTCCACATTGATCGCCACTGAACCCGTTCTCAACGGGGGCGCCAGCACAAGGTCATGGTACAGCCGATGACTATCCAGTGAATTGGTGAAAACCCCCAAGATCCGATCCGGCCCGGAATAGTGAAATACAGCGCATTGGGGTGTAGGACGAAACGGCTCCAGCACAATGGAGACCATGTAGGAACCTGACTCCCAGCCCAAAGGGACAGGGATCTGAAACGCCCCCCTTTCACCGAAGACCGCGCCCCACTTGTCGTTCGGAGCGCCTCGATATGTTGGCGGCCTAATCCAATCCATTATGGAAATGCGACGATTCACACTTAAAGGGAAATAACCTCCTCCCGCCAAGCGAACCGGCGAAGCCAGCAAGTCGCGGGGCAAGGGGCTGGAGGAGGTGACCTTGAGGTAGTGATTCTGATCTGGATTTTCGCGTGGTTGAATTGCCAAGGGAATCAACCCATTGCCATGCTGGATGCGCCATGCTTGATGTCCCCCCCCCCCTGGATCCAACCACTCAATAGTTCGTATAGCCTCCGAATCTGAATTTCTAAAATCTAACCACAACAGCCGTCCCACAACATCGGAACTCCTTATGGGGATATCCACTTCGTGGCAAGACCAGGAAACCACCCGATACACTTCATAGATACCGCGTCCCAGTGTAACGCTTAAAACAGAGTTATCTTCGCTCACGACTGGTTCTATATCCATTCCTTGCTTAACGTGTTCCTCAAAAGAGATATTCGGAAAAGGCACGTTGGCGCTGGATAAGCTGAGGCTAGTGATCGGCTTAAGATAATAGCCCTCACCATGCCTCAAGACCATACTCCCAAAACGCCGAATGTCAGGCTGGGGATAAGCCAACTGAGCCGTCAAGGCGTCAATCATCTTCCGGGCTCTGTATTCGGTTGCCACCGGGGCCTTCGGACCAGTGATGGCATGCAAATTCCTTTGGAATTGTTTCATTTCTCGCCCACTTACTCGGTCCTGGGAGTCAATCCGTACTGGATTAGATGCCGCCCGCCAGAGAAGGAATCCTGCAAACAGCGCCATGAGCGCCCGCTCGACCAGCCATTGTCGTCTTGGCCAGAGACGACTTGCCGCTCGGGCGGTCATACGAACACCCAGTGCGGCCAACGGGACAAGATACATGGCGGATGCAATTGCATAACGCGAGGCCACAACAAATCCCGCATAAAACAACAACGTGATGACCATGGGTAAGGCGATAAGCCACAATGCCGAATTGCGCTTGCACAGCAAATAAGCCGCCCCGATCCCTGCCAAAATCAGTCCCGGCCAGCCGCACATCAGGCGCCACCAATGTAAATACCGCCACAACATGCTCCGCCAGTGTTCCAGACTTAGACCGGCTGTCATGCTCTTCCAGCCGGCAAACTGGCCAGACCCGATGCTGCCGGTCAAAATTGAAATGAAGCCAAGGACCATAAGGCCGGCAAGAAACGGAATCAATAAAGCCGTCAGGTTTTTCCACCGCCGTCCATAAGATCTTCCCGACTGGGCCAAGGCATATCCTATTGCACCTGTCATAGCCAGAATTGATGGTTCGCGGACGGCTGCAGCCAAGACATAGGCGAATCCAGACCCGAACCACAACCACATCGTCTTTGCACCGGTCGACGGCCCGGCCTTCAAGGCCAGCAGCATCCCGATCCAAACGAATAGAAAGGATAAGGGCTCCCGATAGGGATACAGCATGGAAGCCGAGGCATGGCCGAACGTAGTCAGGAACAGAGTCGCCGCCACCAATACGGTCAGCATTCCAACCCAATAATCTTTCATGGCATGCCAAGCCCAGCATGACATGGTGAACATCAGCAGAATCACAACAGGCGGATTGATGAAGTAGATTTCTGCCGGCCCGGCCCAATGTATTACCAAGGCTAGCAGAAGAGGGAATATAGGCGCCCATTTGAACATGGCGATGATGCGATCCCCCAAGGTATTCGCCTCCAGGATTGCGCGGGCAGAATCGACATAATGGACAATGTCGATATGACCTGTCACGACGGTGTACATGTGCACAAAGGCGGAGATTACCAGCCAGATCGACAGTACCAGCAGTACCCCGCCTTTTGTCCTATCAGACCACATTCCATCCATCAGCGTATCAATTCCACAGGACGGTCCGGTGCAACGTGGTTCGACTCCAGTCGGCGAACGCGCTCCTCCGCCAACGCGAGTTCGCGTGCAATCTGCCCCAGCTTGAGTTGGGTCAGGCTCAACGCCACCGAAAAGTGAAACAACATCAGGAGGATAAAGGCAAAAATCACCACCAGCACCGCCACGCCGTAGCCGATTCCCGTCAAGGCTTCCACCGCATGCGCCAGATCCGGAAACAGCGCCCCCGCCAGCAGCAGCAGTCCCGTCGCCAGCCAGAGAAACCCATAGCGCTCCTGCATGCGGGAAATCCGGATGGCCTCCAGGGTCACCGTCAAGACGATGAAACTCAGCAAGGCCACGATCAGCCGGATCCGCAGCTCGGTGGAGTCAGGCCCCAGAATCTCGATGAACGTCGGCCGGAATCCGGCATACACCATCGCCGCGCCAATGGCCCCCCAGAACAACGCCTTGAACCGGCGGGTGTTGTGCCGGAAAAAAGAATACAGGCTGCCCCCCAGCACACCGGTCCCGATCGCCGCCGACACCATCTGGGGAATCGTCATGCCGACGCCTCCACGTGCCGGCGGTCGAACCGCGGATCCACCGCGCGGCAGCGGTCCACGAACAGCGCCACGCACACCTTGAACATGTAGAATACCGTGCCCCAGCGCCGAATCGACGATTTGCCCGCCTGCCGCTCGCGAAACTTCGCCGGGACTTCGGCCAGGCGATACCCCTGCCGGCTCAAGAGCGCCAGCGCTTCCGGCTCCGGATAGTCGGATGGATACTGATGAGAAAAATAGGTCATGGCCAACCGGTTCACCATCTGGAAGCCCGATGTGGGATCGGTGATCTTCTGGCGGCACGCCCAACTCAGGAAGGCGGACAGCCCCGCGATTCCGGCCTGCCGCACCCGGGAACTGGTGTAGCCCCCGTCCGCCAAAAACCGGGAGCCCGTCACCAAATCCACATTGCCCTGACCCATGCGCTCGATCAGCGCCGCGCACTCCGCGGGGGGATGCTGGCCATCCCCGTCCAATCGAATCGCATAGTCATAGCCCTGTTCCACCGCATACCGAAACCCCGCCTGCATCGCCCCCCCGACCCCGAGATTGCACGGAAGATTCAGACGGGCGCATCCGGCCCTTTTCAACTTCTGCGCCGTGCCATCCCGCGAGCAATCGTTGATGACGCACACCGGCACCCCTGGCAGATGCTCCTCCACTTCCCTCAGAAGCACCAAGATATTCGCCTCCTCGTTGAAGACGGGAATCAACACAATCGTGTTTTTCGGCGGCACCATAGCAACGTTTATCCGCGAAAAGACTGCCCCATCGTTTCCACCGAGTCAAGCGCCCGGGGCGAGGGCCACGAGCTCCTTCAACACCGGGTCCGCCAGCGCCTTCGCACGGGTTCGGACGGCGTTCCGGAAAAAAACGCCCAGCACCAGGCGGTCCACGAAATCGGCCGGCAGCCAGAGGCGGTTCAGCAGGCACAGCTTGTCCAACCACCCAAGTCGCGCCCGCCAGATCTCCCGGCCTCGTCCCTGCATCCATTGGCTCGACAAATTGCTCCCGTCCGCCCGCAGCCGCCGAAGCACGTACGGTTCCGGCAGGTTGCCGATACACCGTCTGCCGCGGCAAAGCACCTCCCGCATGAAATGGAAATCCGTGCCGACCGGCACGGACGTGTCGTAGCGCTCCGCGCCTCGGCGGAACATCAGCGAGGTATGCCAGGCGATCGTGGAGACCGGCGTCTGCCGCCGCAGCAGAAACCGGTCGTATTTCTCGTAGTGGTTCAGGATGGCCGTACCGCAACCAACGCAATCCGAATGGGCTTCCAGATATTCCACTTGGCAGCGGATCTTGTCGGGATGCCAGAGATCGTCGTGATCCTGAATGGCCACATACCGGCCCTGGGTCTGGTCCAACAGTTCATTCAGACCGCCATAGGCCCCGCGATTGACCTTCGACACCCGGAGCCGGATTCGATGGTCCGTTGCCGCAAGCTCCGCCACAACCGCCGGCGTCCGATCCGCCGACGCGTTGTCCAACACCAGGATTTCCATGTGGCGATGGGTCTGTGCGCAAACCGATCGAAGCGTCGCGCCGATGAACGCCTCCGCGTTATAGGCGCAAACCAGCACCGAAACCAATGGCCCTCCACTTACCTGTCGATCGTGCCCATCCATGGCGCCGCCATTAAACGCTTCGTCTCGCCGCCACACAATGACAAATCCAGGACAAACACAGCCGGACAAACACAGCCAGACATGCCCCGGAATCATCGGGAATCCCCATCCCGTTGCCCCGTTGTCACCGACAACCGGCTATCACAGCCGATCCGTCACTTCCGTGAAGTCCAAGTCGCCGATGGAAAACCATGCGCGGTCTTCAAGGCGGGGAAGGTCGAGGCCGAAGAGTTCATTAAACAGAAGGCGAAACGTGTTGACGGCCGAGACAGTTCCGTCGAATCCCCCACCAGCATAACCGGGCGGAAGATAGATGGCATTCAGGATGCCGAACCGTTCCGGAATGTCAGCCTTTGCCACGTCAAACGGATCCATGCCGAGTTGCGATCCGTGATCCGCCTGTAGAATGACGACGGCTTGGCCCCTTGTCTGTTGCCACAGGGCCGTCAGCGACGCCTTCAGCCGAATATTGAGCCCTTCGATATTGATCGGATAGCGATTCCGATAGAAATCCCGGTATCCTGGTATCTTCTGGCAGTCGACCAGCCACGACGTGGTTTCGAACACCGGGTGGGGACGAACGATATCACCGTTTTCGTCGAAACAGAACGGTGGATGGGGAGCCATGACATGATAAAAAATAAATTTGGGTCCAGGGGCCCTGGCCACGACCGGAAGTTCCTGAAGCAACCGCACGTTCCGGTTGGCCGAAGGTGCGTTTCTGCCGGTGCCCGGATCGATCTTCCGATTGGCCGAATACGTTTCGATCGCTTCGACCAGCGCCCAAAATGCCGTCTTTCGGATCAGGGTTCTCTCGAATTGCGTGAGAGGGCCCAACAGTTCTTGCTTCCCTGAAAGGAGTTGGCGCGTCACGGCATACCCGGTATCCGCGGTAATCACCTGGTAGCCCAATGCCCCCAGAAACTGTCGTACGCGGTTTTGACGGACATGGCTATCGGCCAATCGCGCGACAAAGTACTTGTAGCGGCTCCGGTATTCTTCCGGCGCCTCGCTCCCATATCCGGGCGGAAGCAGATCCTGTAAGTATTCAAGGTTGAAGGTCGCCGCGAGGCTCAAGTGCGTCCATGCGTAATTTCCATGGCTTATTTCCGCGATATAAAATCCTTTTGCCCGCAACCAGTCCAAAAATTCGCGGTTGGCATAATTGAACCGGCTCGCAAGAACATCCTCCCGCGCATACCCATCCAGAATGATGTAGTAGATGTCCGGATGCGGATGGAAATCCGCAGGCTGAATCGCGGCAAGCGCCTGCTCGACCCAATAATCCCGCAAATGCGCGCCGTCGGGTTCCACCGCTTCCGATCCCGGAGCATGGAGTAACCGCGGCGCGCCCCCCGCCGAGCCAGATCGAATCGCCAATGGACCCACGACCAAAATGCCCAGGGCCATGGCAAAGGCATTCAAGCCGGCGGTCGCATTCCCAAGGTCGAAATCCCGCCGTCGAATACACTTGAGCCCCGCGACCATGACCACAGCGACAACACCACACCAAGTGACCATAACTGGCCCGTGCTGCCCCGCTACGGCCGAGAGCCCCAAGGCGTTGATTCCATTGAACAGGAACGGATAAGCATAGATTGCAACGATCAGCAGCGAGGCAACAAGCGAAACTCGATGCGGCCTTCGCCGGGTCATGCACGCGACGGTGATAAGAATCGCAGGGATCAGGAGAGATGCAAGCACCGGTCGGATGAGGTCAACTGGGGCCACTTCCTGCACATTGTTTTTGTATAGAGCCAAGAGGGGAACAACCGCCAGCAGATAGGGATGGAACGGAATACGTTTCAAGGTGAACGCCTCACTTCAGAACTCGATTCCAAGATGGAAGCCAGCGGGGACGGATATCCGCACAAGCCGGAAGGCCCGGTCCGCATACAGCACCTCGAAGCGGGTGGCGGTTTCGGGGTAAAGCACGGCATGGGTCGCTCCGTAGCGCCCGGCCACGTCAACCAGCCGTTCCTCGGTCATATGCCGATAGTTTTGCTCCATGGTTTTAGCAGCTTCGAATCCGGCTCCGTCCACGGGGCCATAACAATCGACGATTCGCCGCTTCCATTCGATCATCGACGCGTCTTGTGTCGTCGGACACTTGAAATCGACGACGATCGCCCGCCCCGCAACCAGCCGGAATCGCCCCATGTTCGGCGGCGTCAGCACGACGGCGCCATGCGGCAGCCGCTCCCGGCAGAACAACGCGACGCGATCCGCTGGATCGGAGGCGTCCGCCAGGGTGACAATGGGTCTGGACGGGCGGATCCATGGACCGACGACCGGCACGGGATGCGAGCGACTGAAGAACAGTAGGCCGATGACTCCCCCCACCCACAGGATGGAGAGGCCGTGGCGAAGCCAACTGCCGCGATTGATCCGAAACAACACCATCACCACCAGAAGACCCAGCAAGGTGAACCGTTCGGGAAGGGTCTGTCTGGAAGGCCATAAGGATACAAGTCCATACAGTCCGCCGAAACCAATGATGGCCAGCAGCCATACGGCCCAACGACCCGCGATTCTGGAAATCCCGCGCCGAGCATACTCGATTCCGTGCGCCCATAGCGCCGCATGAGGCTGCGCCAACCCCACCGGCAGGAACAGCAGCCATCCGGACACGCGCATGCCCCCATCCGTCGAGGCCCAGGCGCGACCAATTGTCCCGGCGAACAGCAGGAGTCCGAACCACTTCAACACGTAGACCAGGCGGAAGGTCTGGAGCGTGGCCCACAGCCGAGTGGGAAACACCTCGACGAACAACCAGCCGCCCAACAGCAGAACCAGGATCAGGCCCGTACCGATCAGGAGTCCTCGATTCAGGCGCCCGTCGGTCCCCGGCGTAGTTCGCCACCACTGCCAGGAAAGGCCTGAAGCAACGAGAAAGGACAAGGCAAACCCATAATCCCGACCCAAAAACATGCTCGGCAACACGTGATGGGGCACCCGGAACCGGGCGTAGATGTCCAGAAACTGCTGCGCATCCATGCCATTACGGCTTTGCGCGGGACCCCAGACCAGCACGGCAAACAAAACAAGGCCGCCGAGCGCGATCAAGGCGTGCAGAGCCGTCCGGCAGCGGCGCGCCGGAGAGAAAGACGTTTCAAACAGAGCCGAGAACCCGCAAATCGCCAGGCCCACTCCGCCCGTCTCCAAACCGACCAACGGATGAATCAGCGACGCGGGCAGGGCCAGCGCCAGGGCGATATAAGGGCGCAACCGAATGCCTTGCCAAAGGGATCCCATGGCGAAGGACAGGCTCAGGACCGCTGGCCATCCAAAGGGCTGGCGCAGAAAGGCCGCCCTTCCAAGCTGGATGCTTTCGACGGACAGCACCAGGGCAACCGCAACAAGCGGCGCCAACGTATTTCGCCCATGCAAGCCTCGGGCGACGAAAGCCGTGACCAGAGCCATGCCGATGTTCTGAGCCAGGGTCAACACCAGCAGGGCCGCCGGCAACGAAAGAATCCGCGCCAGCATCGCGCAAATCCAGGAGTAGTAGAAACGGACTTCATACCCGGAGATCGCGTTGACCACAAAATCGCCGGCGCAGAAGCTCGAATCCAGCATTCGCATGATCGGCAACAGCAACTCGACATGGTTGTTGAGCCCGTAGTTATATCCGAGCGTGAAAGTGGCCAGACTCCCCGCCAGGATCGAAAAGATGACCAGATTCCAGGTGGAGGTCCAATCCCCCAAACCATCGGCTCGCATTCTGGGCCGGTATTGCCGCATTGGTTTCATTTCTTTCAGCGATGTGCGATTGGATCAGAGGCACCTAACCTTGCCGCTCCACACCATGGTTTTTGAAACGTCGTTCTATCCGCGGAATACGGCCATGTCAACAATGGTAGAGGCCCACCGCCCCACCGCCTGCGCTTCTGCCGCTTCTGCCGCTTCTTGATTCGCTTGCTTCCGGCTTTCATCTTTGGGTAAATACCGAAACGTGAATATCGACCGCCCGTTCATATCTGTCGTTACCCCCGTGTATCATGCAGAAGGCTGCCTCGATGAGCTTTGCCGTCGACTGGTCATTGCGCTGAAGCAGATTTCACCGGATTTTGAGATCCTTATGGTCGAAGACGCCAGCCCAGACCGTTCCTGGAATGCCATTGAACGGCTGGTCGCCTCGGAGCCCCGATGCAAAGGGATCCGTCTATCGCGCAATTTTGGACAGCACTATGCCATTACGGCCGGACTGGAACACGCCCGCGGCGAATGGGTCGTCGTCATGGACTGCGATCTGCAGGATCAGCCCGAAGAAATCGGCAAGCTGCTTCAAACAGCCCTTCAAGGAAACTACGATGTGGTTTTCGGACGTCGGCTCCGGCGCCGGGACCGTTGGATCAAGCGCTTCTCATCCCGCTGCTTTTACGCCGTGTACAACTTTTTTACCGATGCCCAATTCGACAACACCGTCGCCAATTTCAGCGTTTCTCGCCGCGGCGTGATCGATGAATTCCTCCGCCTGAGGGAACACAGCCGCTCGTTTCCACTCTTCATCCGGTGGCTGGGATTCTCCATCGGCTACGTGGAGGTCGCTCATGCCGAACGGGGTGCCGGAAAAACCTCCTATGACCTCCACAAACTGCTCCGCTTTGCCGCAGAAAGCATCGTGTCGCAATCGAACAAGCCCTTGCACCTCTCGATCCTCACTGGCCTGGTATTGGCCACCGGCGCCTTCCTGACCTCCTTGTATTTAGCGATCCGCTATTTCCTTCTCGGCACTCCGGTGACGGGCTGGACCAGCACGATGGTATCGATCTGGTTTATCGGCGGTGGCATTTTGGCCAATCTCGGCGTGCTCGGTCTGTATTTGGGACGGGCGTTCAACGAGGTCAAAAACCGGCCACTCTATGTGATCCGGCAGCGCATTGGTTTTCCAGCCCGCCAACGGGAACCGGAGGCGAAGTAATGTCGATCCGGCGACTGGAGTGGGATTCCCGGTTCTTTGGATATCCCGTGGCGGTCGCATCCTGCGACCCCGCCCGGAACCCTCACGATCTCCCCTCGATGTTGCGGGAAGCCCGCGACGCCAATATCCGCCTGCTCTATCTGTTCACGCCCCCACTTCATGCCGATCTGCGCTCGACTCTCCGGCAGGCGGGAGCAAAGGACCTGGGGAGAAAGATCGAATATGCCAAGACCCTTCGCCACGCTCCTCCAGCCGATGCAACCTCCGGCATCTTCCTCTGCCGCGTAAACAGCGACCGGCTGGAACACCTTGCATTGGAAAGCGGTATCCACAGCCGGTTCCGCCTGGACAACCAATTTCAAAACAGGGAGTTTGAACGTCTCTACCGGGAATGGCTGGCCCGATCCCTGCGCGGCGACAACGGGTGGCGGGCCTATGTCGGTGGCAGCGTGGCGGCCCCCCGCGGCCTGATCACCGTTGAGCCCGGAGACCCCGCCCGCATCGGCCTGATGGCGGTGGCGGACGACTGCAGAGGTCAAGGCATGGGGCGGAAACTGCTCGCTGCCGCGGAAGGTAGTTGCTTCCACGCACCCTCCATCGACCTGCACATCGCCACTCAGTCCGGCAATCCGGAAGCGCGCCGCCTCTACCAAGCATGCGGCTTCAAGAAAATCTCCGAAATCGAATGCTTTCATATCTGGCTGCCTTCGACCACCTAACCGCATTTCTCGTCGGCAACCTGCGGCGAGCGCAAAACCCGTGGTAATCCCGGACGTATGTGGGAGCTGGGTCCTCCCTCACCGGCGAAACACCCCGAGAATCGAAGTCCCCCATGGCAGGCGCACAACATTCACTAAGGAGGCTTCGATGGAAAATACCCCCCCCAGAAGCCAGTTGAAAGGCCGAGCCGGAATCCGATGGGCCTTCGCTGCATGTAGTTGGACCTGTTCGGGCGTGGACGAGACGGCGGGCCGGAACAGGAGGCGGCTCAGGATTAACGGCAAACTGAGAAAAAACATAAAATAGTCGCTGCGCAGCAGCTCGAAACCGGCTTGGCCAGCCAGTGTCCGGAAATCATCCCGGCGATATCTTCTCTGATGCCGGGCCCATTCATCGTTGTAGGTCCAGAACCACTTCAGGGCCGGCGCCGTGACAAACAGCAGTCCACCGGGTCGCAGGCAGCGAAACACTTGGCGAAGCACCTCTTCCTGCTCCGGAATGTGCTCGATGACGTCGAGCAGAAACGCCACGTCCCATTCTTCGGCCCAGGGAAGATCGAGAAGATCTACCTGGTATCGTTCGGCAAAGGCACCAACTACGTCCCGGGCCAGAGTCAGTGCCCGACGAGAGCTATCGCCCAATGCCACGTTCTCGAACAAGCCGCCTCCATGGGCCTGAAGATATTCGATCCAGCCACCGCACCCCCCACCCAGATCAATCGCCCGTAGGCCGTTCCTTCCGGATAGCCGGCCGATTTCCCTCCTCAGGACATGAAGCAACAGTCGATGACGCCCCCGATACCAGAAATGCTCGCGCTGCATGCGCAAAAGCAGATCGAATTCCTGCTCGTCGTATTCTTCGCTCCGGTGGCGGAGCGGCGTGGGAGGAACCAGAAGTCCCTCCTCTTCGATGAACTGTTCGCGACGGCTCACCATGCCACATCCTCTCAACACGACCGGCCTATTCATGACGCGCTACCATACGACGATTCTTGGTTGGGGGCAACGGGCGGGAATCCATGCCTGCCGATGCCCCCGAACAGGTGGACGCACCCAACCGGCCCACGACCCTCCTATTGACCCTCCTATTGACGTTGCATCCGTCTCCGGCCTCGCCTACATTGGCCCTCCCAATCATGGCCTCCATGCAATCACGACATGCCTGTCCGCCAATGCCTCGTCCGGGCCGCTCCGGATTGTCGGCCCCATCGGACAGCCCTTTCGCGGCGTGGGCCGGGACCCTGGCCGTCCGGGCGGCGAGAACAACGGCGGCCCTTCTGTCCACCCGGCATCCCTTCCAGCCCGATCAACCCACGGATGAAGACCGGCGGGCCTGCGCCGACAAGCCCCTGGATCCTACCGTCAGCGTTGTGGTCACCAACTTCAACTATCAACATTGGATCTCCCATGCATTGGATTCCCTCCTGGCCCAGACCTCCCCCCCTGCAGAAATCATCGTGGTGGACGACGGATCAACCGATGGCTCCATACACTGCGTTCGGAACTATGCCACGCTTCATTCGCACATCACCCTGGTACAACATCCCGGCGGTGTAAACCGCGGTCTGCCAGCCAGCTTGCGCCACGGCATCGAAACCGCGTCCGGCGATTATGTGGCCTTCTGCGAGGCCGATGACACCTGGACGCCGGGCCATCTCGAGGAAAAGAGGCGCCTCCTTCGATCCTTCCGGGATCCCGTCTGGATCGCCAACGATGTGGACCTGTTCGGCAACCCCTGGCGATGCGTCCGAATGGAACTGGGCAACGCCCGGCGGATCCGCCGCCGGTGCCGCCAGACCATCAATACCTTCTCTCCCCAAGAATTCCGCAGGGCCAACTGGGTGCTATCCTTCTCCTGCTGCATGGTGAAGCGATCCGTACTGCTTTCGCTCGATTTCACCGGCAATCCGTGGCCCGAACACACCGATTGGTGGCTCTGGCGCCAACTGGCCGCCCAATACCCGTTGTTCTATGTGAACCGGAAACTCACGCGCTGGCGAATGCACCAGAGCTACGTAACCCAGGCGCGGCCCACCCCTGAACTCTGGAACCGCTTCCGACTCGAGATGGATCGCCTGTTGGCCCGACAACACCCGACCACCTGCGGGAGCCTGCTGAATTCCCCTCGTGGCCTGATGCGGCGCTATTTTTGAGGCCTTCTCCGTGCCCCCGAGTGGCCATGACCGCGGCGGCGGCGGACAAACCGTGCATGATGGGCCCTTCGGTCTGTTGTTCGCCCCGTTGCCTCTCCGGGCGCTTCCCGGCCCCTGTTTTCATATTGTGCGGTACCGATCTCCTTTGCCATACTGAAATGAGTTTCCAATTATGACCGATTTCTCTCCAACCAGCGAATCCACCTTGCGTGCCGTTTCGACCCAGAACCGCCCGGCCTTGGTCGTCTGCCTGGAAGAAGAAATCTATTCTCCGGTCAGTTACTTGCGCATTGTCCGTCATTTGCAAGCCTTGACCGGCAGCTACCGGATTTCGATCCTTGTGCTGCCTCGCCAACTTCCCGAGGCGCTGGACCGGATTCCCGGCGCTTCGCTGGTGATCATGGCGCGCAACCGCCATGAATCCTCCTTCATGGCGGCTCGCAGGGCCGCTGAATGCGACGTGCCCATCCTGTGCGACGTCGACGACTACGTGTGGGAGTTCCCGGACTACTCAAAAGTGGAGCGGCACGAACGAATCTACACCGACCCGATCCTGGCCCTGGCCTCGTGCGTTACCACCCCCTCCGAACCACTCGGCCAACTGATCCGCGAAAAGCACCCCGGCAAGGTAGTCCGCTGCCTCCCCAACGCCGGAAATGTGTGGAGCGGCAGCGGAACCGCGTTTACTCCCTGCATCATGGCCAACAGCGACTTTTTCCGGGTGCCGGAAATGAAGGCGGATTTCTTCCAGGCGCTCCGCGACGCGGCCCGCGAATCCGGACGCCACCTCCTGTTGTACTACTTCTCAAACGACCCGCCCGACCATTTTACGGACGACCCCTGCCTGCGGGTGGTTTGGATGGGATTTCGCTCCTACAGTTCCTACAAGCAAATGCTGGACCGCCTGAAGCCCGAATTCGGCTTCGTCCTCCTGCGAGACGAGCCATTCAGCCGCCACAAATCCGTCGTTAAGTTCGCCGAATATGGCTTCGCGGGAACGATCGGAATCTACAGCCGGGTGGAGCCATATGACGGCTTCATCGAGAACGGCGCAACCGGTTTCCTGGCCGACAATACCTATGAAAGCTGGAACGCCACCGTTTTGCGAGCGCTGCGCATGGATGACGAAGCCAAGCGCCGCATGAAAGAGCGAATCGCCCGCGACGCGCGGGAGCAGTTCGACTTCGATACCATCCATGCCGAATTCTGCGCACTGCTGACCGAACACGCCAAGAAAGCACCCGCGCCGGGGCCCTTTCCAGAGGAGATTCCCGATTTTCAGGAATTCAAATTCCGGGAAGCCTATGCCTACCCGGCATGGGTCATGCACGTGGAGCGCCACCGGCTTGAACAGGAACTGGAGGCGGCCCGCCGTCCCTTGTGGAGCCGCCTGCGTTGCCGGGGCGCCGCGGAGTGGTCGCGATGGCGTCGGTGGGCCCAGCACCGACACAAGCAGGTCCAGGTGTAGCCCGGCCGCAGGAAGAACCCATTCATGGAAATCCACCAGAAATTCCCGGCAACCGCGGTCGACATGGCCCGCTCTCTTTGGCGCAACCGCGACCTGCTCTATCGGCTCGTCGTGCGCGAAGTGGTCGGGCGCTACCGGGGGTCGTTCCTGGGACTGGCGTGGTCCTTTTTCAACCCGTTGCTCATGCTGGCCATCTACACCGTCGTGTTCACCATGGTCTTCCAGGCGAAATGGAGCGAACAGCCCTCCGATCACCCCGTGGGGTTCTCCCTCGTGTTGTTCGTCGGGATGATTCTCCACGGTTTTTTCTCGGAATGCCTCGTCCGCGCCCCCACCGTCATCCTCTCGAACGCCAATTACGTCAAGAAAGTGGTGTTTCCCCTGGAAATCCTCCCGCCCGCCGCGCTGGGGTCGGCCCTGTTCCACGCCGCCATCAGTTTCCTTGTGCTGCTGGGCCTGTTCATCGCTCTCCATGGCCTCCCACCCCCCACCCTTCTGGCGGTCCCGATCCTCTGGATTCCCCTCGTACTGGTCGCCATCGGCACTAGTTGGTTCCTGGCGTCGCTGGGTGTCTATGTCCGCGATGTGGGTCAGATGGCCTCGGTCCTCGCCACCATCCTGCTGTTCGTTTCGCCGGTGTTCTACTCGGCGAGTGCCGTCCCGCCGGCCATGCGCTGGATCTACCGGGTCAACCCCCTCGCCATTACCATCGGACAAATGCGCGATGCGGTTCTCTGGGGCCATTGGCCGGATGGCCGCGTCCTGGCCGTGTATGGCCTGCTCAGCTTCGTCTTCGCCTGGCTCGGGTTCGCCTGGTTCCAGAAAACAAGAACGGGGTTCGCCGATGTCCTCTGACCCTCTCGCGATCGCCATCGCCATCCGGAACGTCGACAAGCTCTACCACTTGTACGACAAGCCGCGCCAACGCCTCATGCAGTTCTTCATGCCGAAGCTGCAAGCGTTGCTGGGGCTCCCTCAAAAAGAATACTCCCGCCCGTTCTGGGCGTTGAAGAACATTCACTTGGACATTCCCAAAGGCCAGACGCTCGGCATCATCGGGCAGAACGGGGCGGGCAAATCCACGCTTCTGCAAATCATCTGCGGAACCCTCGCCCCGTCGGGCGGCCGCATCGACATCGAGGGACGCATCACCGCGCTGCTCGAACTGGGCGCCGGATTCAATCCCGAATTCACGGGACGCGAAAACGTCTACATGTATGGCATGATCATGGGCATCTCCAAGGAGGAACTGGACCTGCGCTTCCACGACATCCTCGCGTTCGCGGATATCGGGGATTTCATCGACCAGCCCATCAAGACCTATTCCAGCGGAATGGTCGTGCGCCTCGCCTTTTCCATCTCGATCAACGTGGATCCGGACATCCTGGTCGTCGACGAGGCCCTGAGCGTCGGCGACATCCGGTTCCAGAACAAATGCATCCGCCGCATGGAGGATCTCAAGCGGAAGGGAAAAACCATTTTGTTCGTGACCCATAGCCCGGGCATCGTCGAGGCGTTTTGCGATCGCGTGGTCTGGCTGCGGGACGGATCGGTCTTCAAAGATGGCGATCCCTCCGTCGTGGTTCGGCAATACGTCAATTTCATGGCCCACTCCATCGAAGACGAACACAAGGCGATTTCTCCCCCTGACGCCCTCCTCGATCGATTGCCGGAACAGGCCGGCTGGCGCGCGGTGACCGCCGGCCACAATGTGCGCAACCGCACCGGAGTGGCCATCGAGGCCGTGCGACTGACCCTCGAGAAAGAGGGCTCTCTGCTGGAACGCCTGACCGATTCGGCGCCCCACGACCTGGTCATGGAGGCCATCGTCCGTGCCGACCAGGACATCCCGGTCCCTTTGTTCGGATTCTGCATCCACAACGAGCTGAACGAACCCGTCGTGCATTTCAACAACCAGGCGGCGGGCATCCGGATCCCCCCCATCCGCGCGGGAATCCGCTACCAGGCGACCTACAAGCTGACCCTGCCTCCGCTCCGGGAAGGGCAGTACCTCGTATCCGTGGGACTCGACGACGGCGTGCCCGGCGCCAACACGCTGCTGTGCCACGTGTACGACGCCTGGCTGTTTTCTGTAAACCGGCCCCATCTTCCCTACAAGCAGGCCGGCTACGTGCAGTTGGAATCCCCGACCGTGTCCTGCGAAAAGCTGGAGGAGGATCCCTCGGATGCGTGACCTCCTCCGCCGCTGGTTTTCCTCGCCGGCCGCACCCGATGAACGGGATGCACCCCAAGCCGTTCCGTTTCCCGAATCGGGGCTCGCGCTGCCGCAGCAGTTCGCCTGGCATCTGGTGTGCCGATCCCGCGCGGCGCGCCTGATCGAATGGCACCCGAATCCGCCGGCTCTCTCCATCTGGAATTGCGATTGGCCGGCCGAGGCGAATGCCGGTTGTCCCGCCCCGGATGCTCGCCCGGCCCTCGCGCACCGCAGGCTGGCGTGCAATCCCAATCAATGGACTTCCGTGCTTCGCGCCGAACCCCTCGACTCTGCCGTCGTGCGGGTCTCCGGCTTGGGCTCGCCGATCGGCGATCTCCAGATTCTGGCCCGAACAGCCCCCTATCTTTTGCTCCATGCGGAATCGGCGGAATGCGACGGAGAACGGCTGAAGCAGGAATTCGACACCCTTTGCCTCCGCCTTGGAATCGAGCCTTCCTTTTCCAGCCATTCCATCATGGATGGGCAAACCGCTTGTTGCGCGCTGGGGGGGCGCGAAGCCGCCGTTCCCGCGCCGCCGAAACCCGCCAAAGCCTTGGCCTTGATGACCACCTACAACGAGGAAGACGTCATCGAGCAAGCGGTCGCCGATCTGTTCCGGCAAGGACTGGACGTGTTTGTTCTCGACGATGGTTCCACCGATAGAACTCTTGAAAAACTCGAGGCCATTGCCCGTGGAACCCCCCGCATGATCCTCGACAAAGACTCCCGAAAAGAGGCACGCATCTATGATCGATTTACCCTGTTGAATATTCTGCTCGATCGTGCCAACCGCGCCGCAGCCAATGGCTATGAATGGATAATGCATCTGGATGCCGACGAACTGCGCCGTTCGCCCTGGCCGGGCATCACGCTGGCGGAGGCCTTCGCCCATGTCGAATCCTTCGGATACAACGCCGTGGATTTCACCGTGATCGATTTTCGCTATGCCAAGGGGCAGCACATGACCTCCGCTCCGTATGCGGAACAAATGCGCCACTTCGAGTTTGGCCTTCGCCCCGGCCATTTCCTGCAAATCAAAGCCTGGCGCCATTCGTCTCGGATCCGGACGGATCTGTTTGCATCTCGTGGACACGAGGTGGTTTTTGAGGGACGCCGGGTGTTTCCCCTGAAATTCCTCCTCAAGCACTACCCTCTGCGCGGCCCCGAGCACGCCCGCAAAAAAATCTATCAAGACCGGTTTCCCCGCTATAATCCGGCAGAAGTGGCCAACGGGGTCCATGTCCAGTACAATGTCTTCCGCGACCGCGATCCCGACGGCTGGGAGGTCGACCGGTTACCGCTTTGGGACGACAAGTTCCACTCGCGCTTCTTGCTGGAACGCCTGAGCGGAATCGGTTTGAATCGGAGCAGATGAAGCCGGACTACCAACGCCATGCCGAAACCGGGGTGTGGGAGCGCCCGGATGGGACGCATGTAACCTACGCGGACGGCGCCGAATCGCGCATTTTGAAGCTTGTCCGCGACGCCCGGGACCTCGGCACCCTGTCCGGCGAACTGGCCGCGGCCATTTCGGACTGGCCGACGGAATACCATTTCAGCCGCTCGCGGCATTGCTTGCTTCGCCCGCTGGACATTCAGCCCGGCGCCCGCGTTCTGGAATTGGGTTGCGGCTGCGGCGCCCTCACCCGCTACCTGGGAGAATGCGGCGCCCGCGTCGATGCCGTGGAAGGCAGCCGACCTCGGGCCCAAATCGCGGCGGCGCGCTGCCGGGATCTGCCCACTGTCGCCGTCTATCTGGACGATCTGGCCGGATTTTCTTCCCCCGCGACTTACGACTGGGTCCTGCTGATCGGGGTCTTGGAATACGCCCCGGCCTATTCGAGCTCGCCGGATCCCGTGGGCGATTACCTCGCTCATGCCGCCCAGTTCCTGTCTCCCGGCGGCCGCCTCGTCGTCGCCATCGAAAACAAACTCGGCCTCAAATATTTCAATGGCTGCTCGGAAGACCACATCGGCCGCCCCTTTTACGGCATCCAGGGGTTGTATGCGGACAAGGAGCCCGTCACCTTCGGAAAACAAGAACTGACGGAATACCTTGTCCGGACCGGCTTCGGCTCCGTCGGTTTTGCGTATCCCTTTCCCGATTACAAACTCCCGGACGTCGTCCTGACCGACGCCGCGTTCGCTTCCCCGGATTTTCCCGTCACCGATTTTCTGTTTCCATCCCTGTCGCGCGATTATCAATCGCCAACCCCGCGCCCGTTCCACGAGGCGCTCGTCCGGGGAGAACTGGTTGCGAATGGCCTGCTCGCCGATTTCGCCAACTCGTTTCTGGCGGTAGCCGCCAAAGCGGATGCCCCGACCTTTCCCCCGCCCTCCGGTCTGGCTTGGCGTTTCGATGTCCATCGCGCCCCCCATCGGGCGACGCAAACCGACTACAAGCAAACATCGAACGGAATCGTGGCCAGTCGCCGGCTTCTGGCGCCCGCCCCCCATGCGCCATCCATGCGGGTCGGGTCCCATACCATCGACCAACTCACCGAGTTCGCGCCTCCCGCCCGGCACCCCTGGCCCGATCTGGATTTCCTTCGCGCCTTCGCCCGTCATGGTGCGCTTGAACCATGCATTCCCACTCTGATTCCTTGGTTCCGGTGGCTCGGGTCAAACGCCCAATCCGGCCAGATCGATGGACGCTTTTTCGACACCACCCCGTTCGCGCCGCCGGAATGGGGTTTTCATCGCCCGATCCCGTTGGGCTGGGTCCTGGCCAGAACCGTTCAACGACTGTTGAAGCGGGCGGCGTTTCCCTGCGCCAGCGCCGATGTCTTCACCGTCATTCGCGAGCTGTTCCGCGCCGAGAATGGTTCGCCCTCCATCGAGGCAACCGAGATCGAACAGGGGCTCCGGCTCGAATCCGAATTCCAATACCGACTCCAAGAAGGCAACCATGGATCTTCCTGACACAGACTTCCGGGTGGAAGACGGGGCGTTGGCCGAAACACTCGCCGCCACCCCGGGGCTCGACCTGGGCCGGAACGGCCGGCTGGTCCGGCGCCCCGCCAACGAGCAGCGCGTCGACCGCATCCGCCGAATCCATTTTGAATGGGAATGCGCCGACGGCATACGCTACAACCTCGTGGCCAGTCCGCAGGCCGCCAACGACTTCGCCCGTACGCAAGCGTTCCATCAGGCGTATCCAACCCTCGGCATCCGGCCGGTCGCGCTGATCCCGGTTCCCGGCGGCGATGTCGCCGTATTGGAACACTTTGAAGGCCAATCCCTGGAATCGGCCATCGCATCGGGCCATCTATCGATCGACCACGCCAAAGCCCTGCTCGACCGGCTGGTGGCTCAACTCGACCATCTGGCCGTTCCGGTCGGCATGGACGTGTTCTCCCGGGAACTGGATTCCATGCGCGAAGACATCCATGCCGCTTCGGCCTGGAGTCCCGTGGACCTCCATTTCATCGATGAAGTCGCCATTCCCTTTTTGCAATCCACCTGCGACCCCGGAACCCTCCGCCAACGCTGGACCAACGGGGATTTCGTCGCACGCAACATCCTCGTCAACCCCCAGGGCGATTGCCGCCTGATCGACTGCGAATTCGCGGCCTTGACGGCGATCTCCCCCGCGGATTTCCATCGGTTTGGGGAATATTCCGACGTTCCCGCCGAACTCCATGAACACATCCGCCGCCGACTGCCGGGCGATCCCCGCTGGTGGCGAATCCATTTCTGCCTCGATCAGATCCGCAAACTCTCCCGGATCCGCCGCGCCGATTCGTTTGCCCTTCATGCCGGAATGTTCCTGCATCGCATCTGGCGCGACATCCAGGAATCCCCCTCGGCGCCTCCGGCTTCCCACCTGTTCCATTTTCTTGGAGACCTCGATGAATTGCAGGCCCGGTATGCTGAACTGGCGACCCATTCCCGTGAATTGCAAAACCAGTATGACTCCCTGCTGGCCCATTCCCATTCCCTGCAGGAGCATTACGACGCCTTGGCCAGCCATCGACAGGAATTGCAAGCGATCTGCGATTCCCTGGCCGGCCGCCTTCAGGCCGTCGAAGCCGCGCACAACAGCCTTGTCCAGCGCCTGTACCGCCTCAAACGCCCATGGCTGTGGTTTGCGAAAACACCCGGGCCTGCCAGCCGCCTGGTCTAGGCGCTCACCTCACGGAACAAGGGGCATGACCGTCCGAAAACCGCCGTCCAGGCGCCACCAGGCCGGGTTGTCGCCGAAGAGGGAGCCCACCCGGCAGTCGGTGACGTCCCAGCGCCAACTGCCGCCGCGATATATGCGGTAGTTGCCCACCTGCCCCGGATACCAATCGAAACACCACTCAAACACGTTTCCCGCCATGTCGAACAATCCGTATCCGTTGGCCGCAAACGAACCGACTGGCATCGTGTGGGGCCATGCGCCGGAATCGGGATGATAGCCCAGCGTCGAACTGGTGTCGTAGATGAGCGTAGCATCGCTCTGGTAATTCGCCCGCGTATGCTGGATCGTATCGCCCCAGGGAAAGCGCCGGCTGGTCAAGCCGCCCCGTGCGGCGTATTCCCATCCATCGCTCGACGGTAACCGGTACCCGGCGACGGCGGTCTGGACGACGATGTCCGCTCGGCCGGTCCGGTACACCTCCCCCGCCACCCGGTACACCGGCGGCCGCCCCTCCCGCTCGCTGCGGGCATTGCACCATTTGACTGCATCGTACCAGTTGATCGAATGCACCGGATGGTTCGCCGCCTTCCCCGAACCCGGATTGTCGAACGTGTATCCCTCGTCAAGCGCCCAAGTGTACACCTCGTCCCAAAGGGCCTTCGTCACCTGGCGCCGGTCCATGTAGAACGCCGGCACCGTCAGGTTGTAGGTGGCGGGATAATGTTCTAAATGGATTTCTCCCGGGGCCAGCGGATTCGTCCCCGCATTCGTCCCGCGGGGGATCAGCACCATGCCCGCCGGAGCGGTCTCCACGCCGAACCGCGACCACGCCGCCGTGCGCATGTTCACCACCCATTGCCGGTCCGTCCCGTTGATCCAGTGCCAACGCCCGTTGCTTTGCGCGAAGGCGAAGGCCCACTGGTAGTACACCCAGCCCGTTGCCAGGGCCGAATTCGGCAGCCGGGCCCACTGTCCGTTGGACATGTTCACCACCCACTGCCGATCGGCCGTGTTGAACCAATGCCAGTCGCCCGACGCGCTGTCGTACGCCCAAGGGTGATTGTGAAACACCCACCCCGCCGGCCGCCACGCCCACGCCCCCTGCACCAGCACCGCCATCAGCCCCAACGTCAACAGCCGCTTCTTCATTTGCAACCTCCGGTTTTTTAAAACGCAACTAGGCACAGAGACATGGAGACATGGGCCCTCCCTAATCCGTTGCATATTGCGCCGAAACAAAGAGCCGGGTCAAACCCTAATGAATATCAAAATTGGAATAATGGAATGATGGAATAATGTTGGACGAAGGCCTTGGCAATTCCCGGGGCCCGAAGTCCGAGGTCATTATTTGCTACGGATGGAACCGGGATGTTACGGATTCGATCCGGGGATCCAGGGTTCGGATCCGTATAATCCGCGAACCACGCCGGCCCGCGTGGCAAGCCGTAGCTCGGCTGTTCCGGCAGTCGATACGACGCGCCCAACGGGCACGTCGACAGGATCTTATCTGTGTTCATCCGTGGTTCGTTCTTCGGCGTTTCCCGATCCGGCAGCCGATCTCACGCCAAGGCGCGAAGACGCCAAGGGAGACCAAGCCCGAGACATTTTCAGCTACGGATGGAACCGGGATTGTACGGATTCGATCCGAAGACCCCTGGTCCGAATCCGTGAAATCCGCGAAATCCGTAGCTCGGCTGTTATGGCTGCTCCCGATCCGGCTGCCGATCTCACGCCAAGGCGCGAAGACGCCAAGGGAGACCAAGCCCGAGACATTTTCAGCTACGGATGGAGCCGGGATTGTACGGATTCGATCTGGGGAGCCATGGTTTGGATCCGTTCAATCCGCGAAATCCGTAGCTCGGCTGTTATGGCTGCTCCCGATCCGGCAGCCGATCTCACGCCAAGTCGCCAAGGGGTTCTAAGCGCTCTCCTCACGGACCTGTGGACAAGACCGTCCGAAAGCCGTAGTTGTTGTAGGCGTGGCCCGGGCGGCCGGAGAAGCGGGAGCCAACCCGGCAGCGGTCGGCGTAGTCATCCCAACAGCCGCCGCGAAGCACCCGGCGGAAGCCCTCCTGCCCCGGATACCAATCGAAACACCATTCCCACACGTTGCCCGCCATGTCGTGCAACCCATGCTCGTTTGCGGCAAAAGAACCCACCGGGCTGGTGTAGGGCAAGCCCCCAGTCGCATAGATTGGATGATAATCGCGCGTCGGACTGGTGTCATAGTCGTAGCCATCCCAACTGTTGTAATTCGCCCGCGCATGCTGGATTTCATCGCTGCCTCCCCAGGGAAACCGACGGTTCGCCACGCCGCCCCGGGCGGCATACTGCCATTCGGTTTCCGTCGGGAGCCGATACCCGGCGGCGGATGTCTGGACAACCGCATCGCTCTGCCCGGTCTTGTACACGGCCCCGCCGACCGTATAGACCGCCGGGCGGCCTTCTCTCTCGCTGCGGGCATTGCACCACTTGACCGCGTCGTACCAGTTGATCGAATGCACCGGGTGGTTCGCCGCCTTGCCCGAGCCGGCATTGTCGAACGCGTAGCCGTTCACAATGGCCCAGGCGTACACCGAATCCCATTTGGCCTTGGTCACTTCATCGCGGTCCATGAAGAACGAGTTCACGGTCAGGCTGTACGCCCCGAAGTCGGGGTCGACACCCGCATTCGTCCCACCGGGAATCAGCACCATGCCTGCGGGAACACCGAACCGCGACCACGCCGCCGTGCGCATGTTCACCACCCATTGCCGGTCCGTTTCGTTGATCCAGTGCCACGCCCCGTTGCTTTGCGCAAAGGCGAAGGCCCATTTGTAGAACACCCAGCCCGTTGCCAGGGCCGAACTCGGCAGCCGCGCCCACCGCCCGTTGGACATATTCACCACCCACTGCGTGTCGGGGGTGTTGAACCAATACCAGTCGCCCGACGCGCTGTCGTACGCCCACGGATGGTTGTGATACACCCACCCCGACGGCCGCCACGCCCCCGCGCCCTGCACCAGCACCGCCACCAACCCCAACATCAATAGCCGCCTCTTCATTTCCAACCTCCGGTTGCTCAAACGCACCCAAGCGCGGAGACATCAATCGCTCCCTTACTCCTTGCATTCTGGGACGGATTAACGGCCGGGTCAAATTCTAATAAATTGAAACTTGGAAACTTGGAGTAATGGCATAATGGAATGATGGAATAATGGCGGACGAAGGCATGGGCAAAACCCGAGGCCTGAAGTCCGAGGTCATGTTCAGCAACGGATGGAACCGGGATGGTACGGATTCGATCCGGGAATCCATGGTTCGAATCCGCGCTATCCGCGTAATCCGTAGCTCGGCTGTTCCGGCAGTCGATACGACGCGCCCAACGGTCGCATCGACAGGATCTCATCTGTGTTCATCCGTGGTTCGTATCTCGAGATCCCTTCAAGAATGATCAGCCAACCACGGATGGACACCGATGGACACGGATGGGGACAAGGCCGAGGGCCGAACCAATATTTTCAGCTACGGATGGAACCGGGAATGTACGGATTCGATCCGGAGACCCATGGTTCGGATCCGCTCAATCCGTGCCATCCGTAGCCGGCTGTTCGATTCCGATGCGGATTCCGATACCGAACCCGATAGCGATACCAGATCCGACGCGCTCGCCCGGACCGTTCTGACTCCTGAATCCTGACTTCTGAATGCTTCCCGACTACGGCCAGCGTTCCCACCGGCTCGTGGCCATGTTCCGGAACCAGCGGGGATTGCGCGCCCCGTTGTACCACAGCCAAGCGCGATCCCGGGAGCGGTACAGGAACGGGTAGCGGCTGCTGGAGGTCCACAGCCAGCCCATGTCCTGCGCGAAAAGCCAAATGCTCTGCGGGGTGGAGTTGGCCGCCACGAAGAAGAACCCATGCTTGTTGTGCCAGATCCAGCCCGCGGATCCCATCGGAATATAGTCCCCGAACCATCCCACCCGCCGCCAGCCGTTGCCCAAACTCTGATAGCCGGCGTCCCAAAGGGTGTGTCCCGGAGCAAGCCATGGGGAGATCCACTCGTAGGTGGCGTTGAACCGCCCGTAATAATCCCGCCCTGTGGGAAAGTTGCAAGATGCCGCTCCTCCATAGAGTTGGCCGATCACTTCCCTGGACGAATTGAAGAGGGGGCTTCCGCTGCTTCCAGGCTCCGTCACCCCGGAAGACCACCGGATGGTCCAATACTGGCTGTCTTCGCCCCTGAGGGTCCCATAGCTGATCCGCTTGAAACTGCCGTCGGGGTGGTGGATTCCCGTGACGGGAGCCGAGTTGCCCGGATGGCTGGCCGACCACCCCGAATACACCACCCCGCCCGGCGTGCTCCGGCGCAATCGAAGAAAAGCAAAATCGCTGCCTACATCTTCGTTTCTGCCCTGCAAAAAGACCGCTCCCTGGCCCGTGCGCGGGACGCTGGACGGGCTGGGGGGCGAACCGTTGCACGTAGCGGTCTGGTAGAACCAATAGTATTCCGTGGAATCGGCCTGGGATTGGTTCTCCACGCAGTGATAGGCCGTCAGAAAGTAATCCGTCTGATCCTGGGCCGCATTGTTGAGGAGGGCGCCCGTGCACCAAATCACACCGCTTTCTCCGATGGTCCCGATGCCCGCCACGCTGTTCCCTATGCTGCGCCAGCCCGAATCCGCACACGTCACATCGTTGTGGCAGTCGCCCACCTTCGGAACAACCAAATTGTCGAACGGTTCATACAGATGCGCAATTTTAACGATCGCAACGGAAAAGGCCTTTTCTTCCGCTTCGATCGGCATCTGACATTCCAGCACCACCGCTTGATCGAATACCGTCTCCGTCCAAAACCGCTCTCCCGGAATCAAGGTCGATGGCCCATAGGGGCCTGCGACGTGTGCCGGATCCATCATACTGGCCACCCGAAGGGTCGCCCCGTCCGGCAGCGCCACTTCGTCCAGACCAAGCCGAATCCCCGTGGCGGTCGGCGACTCGATCACGATGGCCCAAACCCTGACACCATCGGCCGTTATCGTCCAAGACGATGTCTTGGCCGTCCCGGATGCATAGGGCTGCGGCAACTCCCGTACCAATCCGATGATTCGAACGCCCTTGCGAAGCCCCTCTTCGTCGGCTGCCCGATATTCGCTTTCCTTGGGAGCCTCCAGCCGGATCCATTCCTGGATCTCCCCCTGGCCCGCCAGCACCCTCGATTTGGGCCGCAGAACCGCGCGTTCCGATGCGTCCATCGGCTTGACCAACGGACCCAATGAACGGACCAGAGGCGCGTTCGCCCCAGATGTCCCCCCACCGCTTGCGAGCCACGCGGCGATCCACACAGAAAACAAGATGGGTTTCCATCCCTTGGCGCTGGATCGTTCCGAATTCATGATGGCCCCTTTTTCACCCGTCTGGTTGAAGCAACGCACACCTCACAGCCGTCCGTCCGTCAAGCGGGAAAGCAGCCGTCGGGACGCCGCGGCGAATTGATCCGCCACTTCCGGGATTTGGCTGATATACAATCCTTGATCTCCCAACGATTGATTGACCTGCTCGACCGCTTCCCAGAAGTTGGTGGTTTCATTTAATTCTTCGGCCTGGCCGATCCAGAGAACAGCGTCAACATCCAGGCTTAGGAACGTGTCGGCAGGAGGCTTGGGAAATCCAAGTTGGATGGCCGCCCGGCCATAAAGGGTCAACTCAACCGCGACATCCAGTCGTTGATCCAGTTCGGTCAATATAACCTGGGCGTTCATTACGCGACCAGTTTCCAGCGAATGGGCCTTCCCGTTCGTGGCGCGAACACGGGTTCGGCCAAGCGGGTCCAGTGGATCAGGGGCTCGGCCAGCGGCAACTCCCCTTGATACGCCTGGGCAATCGTCAGCCATGCCGGGTGCTGGGGGTCCACTTTCAAGGCTTGAACGGCCAATTCCCGGAGAACTCGAGTGGCCCTTTCCATCCGGGCCAACCGCACCACCCTGGCCAGATCCAATTCGTTGCGCGATATCAGTTGAGCCGGCAGGCGCAGAATTTGCGGTCGATCGAGGCAATTCATCTGGCACAACGCCACCACAAGTTCTTCGTTGCTGAATTCGCCGGGGGCAGGCAGCTCATGTTCGCCCAGCCGTCCGGTTTGGCGAAACACAACCGTGGCTCCGCGCTGATTGGCCAAGTCCACCAACCAGTCTTCCATGTCGAGAGATCCGCCCCGCTGGCAGCGGCGCATGAGCCGTGCGGCCTTATATCGAAGCGGTGACTGATGAATGGTTACACCCAAGCGCCCGGCCAGCGTTCGGCGAAAGTCTGGTCCTGATCCATCGATGACCATGGGTTCAGCGGGTCTCATCTGCATGTCCCTATAACACGGCGAGCCCCTTCACAACAAGGAGGAAGCGCAGGAGAAGCTTATTCTGGCTCATGCGAAAACCGTAAAACAGCCTCCGCAGAACGGCTTGTTTTCCGGGGGCCGGATCCGACCGCCAGTTGCCTTGGGGGAATAAGCAACCGGGGGGCGGAGAACACCCCCTTGCGTCTTGTCTTTGCGGCCGATCATGGCCATATTGACCATGCTGGATCAATGGAAGATCTCCAGCCCCGGATGGGTGGAGGCCCTGGCCGTCGGGTGCGGAATGGCCCACAGAAGGAGAAAGACCGTGAAACCCTTTTATCCGATCCCGTATGAGTTGAACGCCATGGACCGCGTGGTCAAGATGCTGCCGTACATCGGGCTGCCCTTTTTTTGCAACGTGTGCGGACGCTTGTCCGTAGCTACCCTCTACCGCAGATTGCTGCCCCACCCTGAATCCCAGTTGCGCGAAAGCGTGAACTGCCTCCGCTGTGGCGCCTCCAACCGCAACCGCCAGGTGGCCGCCCTCATCTGCCGATCGCCCCATGCCAAGCGGAAGTATGCCAGCCTGGCCCGCTTCGCCAAATGCGAACGCCTGGCGGTCTACAACACCGAGGCGGCCCGGGCCATCCACAACACGCTGAAGACCATGCCCGCCGGCTATGTCTGCAGCGAGTATGTGGATGATCGGCTCGAATCCGGCGCGCGATCCGGCGAGGTCATGCACCAGGATCTGATGAACACCTCTTTTCCAGACCAGTCCTTTGACCTGGTCATCACATCGGATGTGCTGGAACACGTCTCCGATCCCTGGGTCGCCTTCCGGGAAATCCACCGCCTCTTGAAACCGGAGGGCCGGCATGTGTTCACCATCCCGTTCTACCAGGATCGGGCCTCCACCGAAATCCGGGCCCGCCGGAACGAGCGATCGGAGATCGAGCACGTCAAGGAACCCTTTTATCACAACGATCCACTCCGGCCCGAAGGAACATTGGTCTACACCATCTTTTCCATTGACGTGCTGGCGAAATTGGAAACCATTGGCTTCCATACCGTCATGTACAAACTCCACAACCCCCTGCTGGGTATTTATGCCCAGAACGCCCTGGTGTTCGAATCCTTCAAGCGGGCTTGAGGCAAGCGACCTGAAAGGCAGCCGCTCGCGATGATCGACGTGCAACCCATCCTGGCCGCCATCCGGCACCCGCAAATCAAGGTCATCAGCTTTGATATTTTCGACACGCTGCTGGAACGCCCCGCGGTTTACCCCACCGATATTTTCATCCTGATGAACCGAAAGGCGGCCCGCATCACCGGGCGGCACCGCTTCGATTTCCACCAGATCCGCTCCAGAGCCGAACGGCTGATGCAACGGTCGCAAGGGGGGCGTCCCCCTTCCCGCGAGGACGCCACGTTTGAACAGATTTATGCGTTTATCGCCCGGAAGCATCGGCTGACGGAGGCCCAGAAAAATACCTTGGCGAAGGAAGAGATGGCCTTGGAGTCCGCTTTGCTCAAACGACGCGAAGCGGGGGCTGTCCTGTACCGGGCGGCCGTGGACAGCGGCAAACGAATCATCTGCCTCTCGGACATGTATCATGACCGTCCGACCCTCGCCGGCTGGCTGAACGACAAGGGATATGCCCGGATCGACCACGTCTATGTGTCATCCGAGATCAAGAAGCGCAAAGACTCCGGGGCGTTGTATGACCACGTGCTGCAGAGCGAACACCTTCGGCCCCATGAACTCCTGCACATTGGCGACAACAGGCGCTCGGACGTGGAGATCCCCCTGGAAAAGGGCATTGTGTCTTTCCACCTGCCCGGCAGCCTGGAATGTCTTCGACATCCCAACCGCACCTACGGCCGCTTGTGGCCCCGAGCCGATCGCCTGGCGCCGGCGGACCGGCTTCTGATCGGGTTTTACGCCGCGCGCCGGGCTTCGACTCTGGCGGAATCCGACGAATGGTTTCCGACCCGTCATGAGTTCGGCTATTTTGGCCTGGGTCTTCCGCTCGCAGGCGCGGCCCTGCATCTGTTGAGCAACCCCGCCATTCAGCACAACTACTCCACCATCCATTTCGCCTCGCGGGATGGCTACCTGCCCCGGAAAGCCTATGATGTTCTCCGCCGCGGCCGCCATCTCCCTAGCCACTACCTGTATTGCGGCCGATCGTTGTACGCGATCGCGGATTACCGCGGAAATGCCAAGCACTACCTGCTCCGGCGAATCCATGAAACGCCCTTCGACCGGTCGTTTACCGTCGGGATGCTCTTTGACTCGATGGTCCGCCCGGGCTTTCTGGAACCCGGTGACCCGCGGAGACACCTGGTGGTTGCGACCAATAAGGTCGGCGCAACGGCGGCGGTGCGGGAAATCCTGGCGGAGCGATCTCAAGAGATTTCCGCCATTCTGTCGGAAAAACGGGCCGAGGCGGAAGCGTATTACTCGACGGTCATCAACGCCGAACCGGAACGCCGTTCCATCGTTTTCGATTGCGGCTACAGCGGATCCGTGGCGGAACACATCTGCCGCCTGGCCGCTCGCCAGGTGGACAAGGCGTATATCTGGGTCAATCCAAGGGCCAATCGCCGCAAGGATCGACTGTACTCCACCACGACCTTTGTGATCGGAGGATCGGTCACCCATACTCCGTTTCCGGGGTTCTGGCTATTGCTCGAAGAGTTGTTTTCCCCCTTGCAACCCTCCTGCATCGGAATGAAGTTCAGCAACAATCGTTTTCAGCCCGTCTTCGATCCCACCGAGGTGTTTCCCGAAGACATGCGGTGCGACTTGGAGGCCATTCAAGAGGGCGCCCTGGCCTTTGTGTCCGATCTGGCAGATTGGCTGGGCGAGTATTCCAGCGAATGGCCCATCCGTCATTTTGACTTCACGCTGCAACCGCTGGCGCTCAGCCTGCGATCGAAAACCGACCGGGCCATCCGGCATCTGGAACACATCCGGTTCCCTGATTCGTTTCACGGCAACAACCACGCCTTGTCCGAAAAAATAGAACGGGGAACCATCCAGCACCTTCTGCGGACGGATTTCGTCGACCATCGATCGGTCGTCAGCACGCCCGAACCGCCGCCTTCCGCCACCCGGCTCAAGCTGGCCATTCACCTTCACTGGTTTCATCCCGACCAAGCGCCGTTGTTCATCCGCCGGTTGGCCAAAAGCGCGCACCCGTTCGACCTGCTGCTCACCGTGTGCTCCGAAGAATCCGAACGAATGGCGCCGGTCTTTTTTAACAAGGACTCCCTGCCCGCCATGGGGAATCTGGTTGTCAAGCGAGTTCCGAACCGGGGGCGCGACGTGGCGCCATGGCTGGTCGGCCTGCGCGAAGAACAGCGGCGGTACGATCTGGTGGGCCACCTGCACACCAAACAAAGCGCCCATTTCTCGTTTGGAGACGCCTGGCGCGACTACCTGCTCGACAACCTGATCGAAGCGGAAGCCCTGGATGGCATCGTGAAACACTTCGAGGCGGAGGCCTCCCTGGGACTGATGTTTCCCCCCATCTTCGATGATCTGCTTCTGTTCATGTCCCGAAACCACATCTCGCCTCTGGGCCATGAGGGTGAGCAGGACTTGTGCAACCGCCTTCTGCAGGAGATGGGCTGTCCCTTGAGGTTGACGCGTCACCGCGTGCACTTTTCCGCCGGCACCATGTTCTGGTATCGGCCCGCCGCACTCGCTCCGATGCTTTCGACCCGCCTCTCCTTCGAGGATTTTCCGGAAGAACCGATCGGCGTGGGCGGATCGTTGGCTCACGCCTTCGAGCGCATGCCGTCCATCGTGGCTCAATTCACCGGTTATTCCACCCGTTGCTATATTCGGCAGTCTGAAATCATCCGAAACTACATGGAGGCGAAAGTCACTCCGATCACCGAGCCGGCGCCGCGAACGGGTCCGGCTTGGCGGTGCTGGGAGTTGGCAAACGTCTATTTCCAAAAACTGTTTCCCACGGGGTCCAGATCCCACCGGTGGATCAAAACAAGCCTGCTGGCGATCGCCTTCCAGATTCGAAGGATCTTCTCCCGACGAAGGACGGGGCGATCGTGAGCGCACCCGCCCCCATCCCTTCCGTCCCCGCCCCCCCCCGGCGCCTCGGCATCTTCTTGGCCTACGATGCGGAGGGAATTCTGGACGACTACATCTTCCACCTGCTGCGGGAAATCCGGCCCAGCCTCGCCAGATTGATCATCATGGTGAATGGCCGATTGACCGACGAAAGCCTGGCCAAACTGCGAGATAGTTGCGACGACATCCACCTGCGTCCCAACCAAGGATTCGACGTGGGCGCCTGGCGAGAGGGAATCCTCACGCATTGCGGCTTGGACCACCTGCGCCACTACGACGAACTGGTCTTGTTCAATGATTCCTTTTTTGGGCCATTCCGGCCGTTCCCGGAGATTTTCAAAGAAATGGCTGGGCGGAACGTCGACTTCTGGGGGCTCAGCGTCCATGGCGAGGTGACCGGCATGGGCTTGTGTCCCTACGGCTATCGCCCCCGCTATCTGCAAACCTATTTTCTGGTCTTCGGCAAACGAATGCTGCTCGATCCGGCCTTTCTGTCTTTTTGGGAAAACCTGCCTGAATTCCGCCACTTTGACGAGGTGTCCGAACGGTTTTCGGCGGTCCTGACCCGGCATTTCGCGGATCTCGGCTACGCGTGGGCCGCCTGCTGCGACACCGCGGATCTGGAGACCGACCGGGAACATGCTGTCGATCCGCACACCTTTCACCTCTTCGAGATGATCGCCCATCGCCGGTTCCCGGTCATTAAACGCCGGTCCTTCCTCGTCTCCAGAGAACACTATCTGCGCTGGGGCAACGGCCATCAGCTCCGGGACGCCCTGAATGATGTCCACAACCTTGGCACCTATGACTTGAATCTGATCTTCGCCCATCTGCTCCGCAAATACGGTGCCGGACTCCTGGGCGATTGCCTGGGCCTGAATGTCATCCTTCCCAGCGGAGATCCGCCGCACAGCCCGGCCCCGGCCGGACGGCCCATGCTGGTCGTTGCCCACCTGTCCGATCCCACCCTGTTTCCGTTTTGCAGCCGTTACTTGAAAAACGTCCCCCCGGAAGCCGACGTCATCGTCACCACGGACACGCCCGAAAAGCGAAATCAACTGGAGCGCCTGTTGGCCGGCGAACCGGGGCGCCGGCTGACCGTGCGGCAAGTCGATCCCCGCGGAAGACATTGGTCTGCCTTGCTGTCGGGCTGCAGGGACCGGCTGACGGACTACGCGTATCTCGGATTCGTCCATGACGGCCCAACCCTCCACCACCGGGAAACCGCCGTTGGAGCCCCTTTCCGCGATCGGCGGTGGGACAACATGCTGGCCAACGAGGATTATGTGCGAAGAATTGGCGCCACGTTTGACGCCACGCCTTGGCTGGGCCTGCTGGTCCCGCCCACGCCCATCCACGCCACCCTGTTTCCACCCGGCAGGGATCCTCGCCCCGCCCCCCGCCCCGACGCCATCGTCGGGCTCGCGGAAAAAATCGACCTCCCGCCCCGCCTCCTGCGGAATCGGCCGCCGATCGCCGCCGGCTCCTTCTTCTGGTGCCGAACCGATGCCCTGAACGCTCTCCTGGCCGCCGAGTGGCGCGACGAGGAGTTCCCGTCCGAGCCGTTGGCTTCCGACGGCACCCTCCTGCACGCGCTCGATACCATCCTCCCCTACGCGGCCCAGGCGAGAGGCTATCTGAGCGGATGGGTCATGACCGATCGCCATGCCTCCGGCGAGATGGCCAACCTGCGCTATATGCTCGAGGAAACCCGTCGGGCCCTGAACGGCACGCCGGGAGTTCGCTTGACCTCGTTCGACGCCTTTCGCCGCTCCCTAACCACCCTTCGCCGCCTGTTGCGCCTGACGGGGCTTCGCGGCCCCCTCGCTCTGCTTGAACAAGCCGGGAGGCTTGCACGTCGCCGGTGCCCCCGCCGTATCCGGAAATGGGTCACTCAACTGCGCCTCCTGCTCGCGGATCCGCGTTCTCACGGGGAGTCCCCTTGAGCGAAATCAGCGCGCCCTCCCCCGCGCCAGAGGGAATTCATGCGAATCGGCTTCGGTTCACGGCGCAGGAACGGCGTCTTCTGGAAGCGATCCGCACCCATTCCGAAGACTCATTCAACCTTCTCGCCCTTCGGAAGGGCCTGGGCGCGCTCGCCGCCGACCTTCGCTCGGAGCGCATCAACTGCGTGCAGTGGCTACCGCTGCAGCCCACGGACCGGGTGCTGGAAGTCGGCGCCGGCGTTGGCGCCATCACGGGCGGTCTCTGCGATCTGGCGGGCCACATCACCGCCATCGAGCCCTCTCCGGAACGCGCCCACATCAATGCGGTCCGGTGCCGGGGGCGCCGGAACATCGATATCGTGTGCGGAAGGCTCGCCACGCAAGACCCGCCCCTCGCCCGGGGCCCGTTTGATTGGATCTTCCTGGTCGGCGTCCTCGATGAAGCCGATCGGCATGTCGATGCGGGCCCCGACCCGCTCGAACAGCTCCTCCGTGCAGCCGTCGCCCGCCTGGCGACTGAAGGACGGATCGTTGTGGTCGGCTCCGGATTTCCCTCCCTCTCCCGTCCCGAGCTGGAGAAACGCTGTGCCCAATGCGGCCTCCGCGCCCACTCGTTCTACGGCTTGGATCCCGACTACCGCTTGACCCGCCAGATCCTTTCCGAGGAACTGGCTGTTCCCGGAGAGGAAGACGCCGCCCGATCCCGGTCGTGGATGGCCATTCTGAGCAAAACAGCCAACCCGCCGGACAACGCTCCACAGGTTCTTTCCGTGCGATTCGCCACCCTGCGCCAGCGGGCCTATCAACTCCGTACCGACCTCCTGATCGATTCCCACGGGGTGAAAACGATTCGCAAGGTCCCGATGCAGGCCGAGGCCGCCCCCCATCTCGCCAGCCTCGCCTGGAAACGTGATGCGTTGACGCGCTTGTGCGCCGGATCCGCCTTCTCGGTCAATCGATGCCAAGTCGGCTTTCAAGAAGCCCGGTTCGAATTCATCGACGGGCCCACGTTGGCCGATTTGGTCCACGACGATCTCCGGCGTGGAGACCACAAAACGTTCTGGAAACGCATGGAGGATTTCTTTTGCGCCATTCGCAGCCTGGCCACGGAGGAGTTCCGGTCCACGGCCGAATTCGGGCGGATGTTCGGCCCCGTCCGCCTGCCCGGCGGATTGAGGGCGGCCCCGGCCAGCAACGTGGATCTGATCCTTCCCAACGTCATGGTTCACGATGGCCGCTGGCACGTCATCGATTACGAATGGACGTTCGATTTTCCGATCCCCGTTGGCTTTATCCTGTACCGCACCCTTCGCTACCTGTTCTTGCAGGATCCCCAATGCATGCAGAACCGAAGGGGTCTGGCCGGGAAACTGATAGAAATGGCCGGAATCGCCGGTGAACGGCGCGCCTACAAGCGAATGGAACTGGCCTTCCAGCGCCACGTGGTGCCTGAATCCGCCGATATCCAGGACTGGCTCGATCGCCAGGCGGCGGCCGGCGGCGGCTCATGGCTTACCTGGCTGCCGTGGCGGATGCTGGCTCGCCTGGCCAGATCAAAGGCATATTTCCACAGCTTGTAGGAGTTGGATATTCTGGTGCCGGCCATCGGATCTACAGCCCCGCGCCCAACGGGCGTGGCTGCCGTTCACCTGAACATGCCATGGCTGCGTGTTGGACCGGAATGACGGCCGGGCTATGGGGCGGGCGGAGGTGTCGCGAGGTTGACCAGTCCGTTGGACGAACTATGTTGCAGGCGATGTTCGAGCCAGGCGAACGCCACGTCGCGCTGCCGTTCCCGGATCAACACGCCGAGACGGTAGGTCCCGAACGGAAGCTCGGACAGGCTCAGGCTCGAGGAATATCCGGCCACTTCCCCCTTCACCCTCATCTTGTCGCCGAACACCCGGGGGAGGTCCGGGCGGACTTGCTTTTCCGTTGTCAGGGCAACGGTGGCCTCATCGCTTGAGAAGACCAAAAGCACCTCTTGATCCTCGCTGGCACCGCCCGTATTAGCGAAGGCCCACCCCCTCATCGCGACCGTCGCCATCGTGGAATTGAAAACGTCGAAGGCATGTGCCCGCATATCCCCCTTGGGTTCAGGCGGGGCAATGGGCCGCAGTTCGGAAAGGAACACCAGTTCGCGGAATCCGTTTCGCCCATTGATAAACCGCTTGCCCGTCCACGAGAACGCCGCGTCTTGTCCCTGGTGCTGAACCAGTATGCCCATTCGGTAGATGCCCCCCTTCATCCCGACCGGCGAAAACACACTGACGATTCCAGGCCGGCAAAGGGGATCGTCGATCCCGAGCGCCAGCAAGACGTCCCAGCGGGGGACGGGCATGGTCCCGACCCGATACCACGTCCTTCCGGTTTGGAACACGAGCGAGACGTCGAACTGTCCCTCCGCATAAGAGGCGGGATCCTCGGGCGGCAGGACCCAGCCGATGACCTCGACTTTTTCCAGGAGCGTGCTTGGACTTGTTTGAATCCCGTCGATGAAAAACCGTGGTGCCGCTTGGATCGAAATTGGCCGAGTTCGGCAGACGATGAACTCTTGGCCGCTTGTGCCCAATTTCACAAACAGCCAATTGGCAAAAACCAGGTAGAGCACGAACAGCCCGATCGCCGATCCGGCGATGAGCCGCTTCCCTTGGAACTGCCGGAAGCGGAGCATGCTAGGGGCTCCTCCCCGACGGAAAGCCCGTTCCAAACAAGTGGTTGTAGACGGTCAAGCCGGTGTCGAGCCCCGATAGCCCCTCGATGTCCAGCGGGAGGCCTCGATAATAGACGGCATTGAGGATGGAGGTCATGTCCGAATACGGTAATGTTGCGAGGCTATTCCGGGCGCCTACCTCCACTCGTCCGGGGGCATTGCCATCGACCGCGACATGCCCCCACCTTCGCGCGCTGTGGTCCGACTGCAGAATGATCACGCAATCCGGATCCCTCTCCACCAGTTGCCGGACGATGCCCGCAATGCGGTCCGTCACATAGAGATACTGCCCCAAATAGTACGCCTTGTTGTGCCAATCAAACCCGCCGGATATTCGTCGACCATCCTTGTCGAACGAGAAAGGAGTATGGGGGCACATGATGTGGGCAAAGAGGAAAATGGGCTTCTCGCCGTTCCGGGGAAGCACGATCCAATCGAATATTTCGTTCACCATCCGGTTGTAAAAATTCGGGTCCGCTCGCAGGCCGAGAACATAGAGGGCCGACCTGGAAAGGACGACCCCCTGGAGCGTGTTGTGGGTGTTCTCCATCCGTCCCGTGCGATCCGGCTCATAGGCGTGATCGCTAAACAGGGTAACGGGATGGTTGATAAAGAGCTTGCCCATATCGGCCACATGGATCTCATAGCCGAATTCCTTGAAAAACCGGGTCAGTCGCGACTGGGCTATGATTTCGTAGTATGGGGCCTTGGAGAAATTCGCGACGGGAGCATACTGGCCGTCGGCGTCCTGCGGAAATCCAACGGGCACCTGGCTGGGATCCATCCCGATCAAATGGGCAAGGATTTCGGGAGTGCTGGGCGATGGGTTGTGGCTGGTATGCGAAATGGAAAACCCCGTCTGCTCCAGAAGGTCCGCAAACGCGGAATTGTCGTAGTCGTAATGCTTCAGAATCATGTCAAAAGACGAATATTCATCGAGAAGGATGTAATAGACGTCGGGGAAGTGATTGGATTGGGAGGGGTCGAAAACGGAATCGACGCCTCCGCTTTGGCGGGCCTGGCGGACCAATCGCACTTTGCCGGACAGGGTGGGGAGCGCCATCGCGAAATTGTAGACAATCAGCAGGGCGAAAATGCTGGTGGCGACGCGGTTGGCCCGGGCAACCCCATGCCGCCTTGGGACATCCAACCCGCGCAAGCGCAGCGACAGAAGCAAGATCCCGACCAAAAGCGCGGGAACGAGATGCCAATACCGAACCGGCCAGACTAGATCGCGGATAACCGCCTCGATGGGTTGATAGAAGGCAAACAGCACGAGGGCGACATTGGTGGACAACGCCCCCATCTCGGCATCGCGCGCCAACCAGGAACACAACAGGAAAAACCCCGCCGCAAAGCCCATGAAAACCCCCAGTAGAGGCCACACTTGGGAAAGCGACGCTTCGCCCGCATTGTGAAAATAGGCGAAGAGCACCGGATAGGACGCCACCGGCAACACGGCGGCAAAGGCAAGGGGGATTCGAATCCAAGGGGGTTTTGACATCGTCCGGGCCGGGCTCACCCTTGTTTCGACGGTCTTGCGGCCAGCGCCCGCTTCACGGGGCCCAATTGGACGAGGAACCCCTTTCGCCAATACGAACGATCATACGCTTCCCGCAACGAGCCGGGGCTGTAAAGGGTGCGGAGGGTCGGCGGCACCTTGGCCAAATGACGCCAGGGAGCCGCGCCGCCGAACGAGTCGCGGTGCGGCAACGCGCCGATGGTCCGCGCCTCGGCAAGCGTGGGATGCCGCAGCACCCGCTCGAGCACCGACTCGAGATAGGCGAACGGCGCCGCATGCGAACTCAACGACGTCTCGTATTCCAGCATGTCTTCCACAAAAGCCATCGCCGACTGGGCGACCCTCTCCAGGCCATCGCGCTGCTCGGCCGTGGTTTCCCATCCACCGCAAACCGGGTTCCACAAATCACCGGTCCGTTCGAGCCCCACCACCGTCGCATGCGGCGCCGTGAACAGGTGCTCCACGAGTTCAACGCATTCGGCCAGCAGCGATGCGCGGGGTTTGGGAGCCCCCAAGTGGAAGAAAAAGGACTCGAGCCGGCAACCGGCCTCCACGGCGGAGGCGGCGGACGCCCAGGTGCCGAAATAGTACCCGCGCAGCCGGAAATCCGGCTGTTGGAGACGCAACATGTCCTGCAAGGATCGGATGGAGGAGGCCTGCCAACCCAGATCCACGATCGCCACCGGGCCGGGCGCAAAACCGATGTCGGCGAAATACGCCCGCAGCGTCCGGCGTTCCGCCTCCGCGATGCCCAGGATCTGCGCTTCCTGCCCGGCCAGCACCCGCCGCATGCCTTCGCGCAAGCCGGGCGTCCGGAAGACGCCCCCCCGGGTGGTCAGCACGTCGTCGAGCCCCGCGAATCCGGCCTGGGCAACCTCGGATGCGAGCGCCTCGGCCGAGAGGCCGATTCGCTCCAGAAAATCCCGGACGCGCAGAAAGGGGTCGGCGGTCAGGAGAAAATGAAACGCCACCTCGTCCAGCCGCTCGATCCGGGCCATATTGAGGAGCCGGCGCGAGGAATACATGTAGACGGACTCTATTTCCAAGCCCCAGCGTTGGGTGCAAGCACGAAAGACCTTCTCCAGAAGATAGCCGTCGCGGGAGAGGAAAAACAACCGGCGGATCCCCTGCCCATTCGCCTGTTGCGCCATCCATCGCGCAAAGGCATAGGCC
This sequence comes from uncultured Verrucomicrobiota bacterium, assembly GCA_964399775.1. GTDB lineage: Bacteria > Verrucomicrobiota > Kiritimatiellia > CAIQIC01 > Lenti-01 > Lenti-01. The sequence continues at coordinate 4,275 of CAYNSH010000012.1, read as the reverse complement.
ACCGGACCCGCCACTTCGTAGCCCAGCCGCGCCCAGATATCATCGCGGGGGGCGGCTTCCATCGCCCAGCGGCGGGCCAATCCGGTTAACACGCTGGACAACTCATCAACCCGACCTGCACTGGCCGGCGTCGCGTACTGGTCGGCCAGCGGCAGCGGACCATAGTCCTTGCGCTCCACGTGCAAGGTCCGGATTCCCATTCCACGGGGACGGCGATGGTCGGACTCGGGATGATCTCCCACGTGGAATACTCGTTTGGCGGAGCACCCCAAGGTCCCGAGAACCTCTTCGAACAGAGCGCCGGAGTGCTTGGTTCTACCCGACGTGCAGGACGCGAAGACGTCGGGAGATTCGTATCCATTGCTTGCCAACAGTTCGCGGATGGCGTCTACCGGCAAATACATGTCCGAAACAAAAACGACCCGGACGCCTTTTTGTTGCGCGGCCATGGCCGCTTCGCGCACGATCGGGTTGGCGTAGCACAACCGCCATTCCGCCGCGATTTCCAGATCCTCCAGGCGCGCGGTGGTGGCGGGGGGGATTCCCGCTATTTCTGCCAACACGGCGTAGACCTGCCCCAAGGTGACATCCTCGCAATCGCCATGGACCTGCCGCCGGCGCGCCACGCGCTCGGCGGCAACCCGTGCCTGCGCAAAGGGGAAATCCGGTCGGCCCAGCTCCGCCTGGACGTCCGGCTCGATGTACGCAAATAGATCTGTCGGTCGGCGCAACACCCGCAGCAGAGCCGTATCGAACACGTCCAGCGACAAGACGTCGCCCGGACCCATCCTGCATATCGCGGCAGCCAATTCACCGCGGATATCCTTTCCGCCGGCGGCTCTCGAACGCTTGGCTGCCAGACGCCGCCAGGCGTGGACCGCCGTTATTCCAAACCACTTCCTGGCCTCCCACAGACGCGCCGGATGGCGCAGGATTGCCAGCGGCCGCAACACCCGAATAAAACGTGATCCTATCGGTTCGGTTCGGGCGCTCAACTTCTCCACCTGGTGGGTCGCCTGCACGATCTGGCGCGACAGATTCATCAGATAGCCCAACCCGGGCCGTCCGCTTTCCATATCCTGCCGCAGATAATGATTGAATAGCTTGGCTTCCATCGCCTTGTGAACGGCCACGCCGGTCGTGCTGGAATTGCCGTACGCCGAGCTGCCGCCCTGCTGCCGCCAATGCCAGCAAGCCAGCCGTTCGGGAACCACGTCGATGTCGTACCGGCACAAAAACCGCAGATTGAAATCCCAGTCCCCTAGAACGGAAAACTCTTCGTTAAAATACCCCACAGCCTCATGGACCTGGCGCCGATACAGAAATGCGATCGGTGGGAACCGGTTCTCCCCCGCCACATCGGCCAGTTTGATCGACTCCGTGGCGGGAAAATCCTGGCGCCGCAGCTCCACCATGTTTCCATCGGGGCCCATCTCCTCGAAAACCCACGTGGTATGGGTCACCACCCCCTGGACCGGGCTGGCGGCCCCCAACTCGTCCAGGCGAGCCAACCCCGCTTGCAGAAATCCAGGCTCCCAGGAATCATCGTCGTCGTGAATCGCTACGAACTCGCTCTGCGTGGCGCGAATAGCCGCATTGGAGGCGTTTTGCATCCCCAGGGATTGCGGATGGTGGAGGACCTGGATCCGCCCACGATACCGTTCGGCGTATTCCGCCACCAGTAAATCCACCAACACGGGATGCCCCCCATCGTTCACGATGACGTGGATCCAGTCCGGGCACGTTTGTGTCAAAACCGATTCGATGGCCCGCCGCAACAGGACCGGCCGATCCTTGGTCCGGGTAATGACCGCCACACGGCACGGGGATGAGGACGGCACCATCATGGAGCGGTCATCCGCGCCGGCCCCGCCACAGACCGAAACGGTCGATGGGCAGCGCAGGCGCTCATCGAAATCCATGGATCATGACCGAGTTGGTGATTCATCATAAACCGCAGGCAGAATAGATTATTGTCGGACATTGCGCAACAACCTTGACCCCGCCTGCACAACGAACATACTGTTGGAACTCAGAAGAGGAGTCACACACATATGTCCACCCCATCTCGATTGAATTCCAAGGGTTCCGCTTCCGCTCAAGGCCCGGCCCGAACGCCACTCGGCCGAATCGTCCTTTGGGCGGCGATCTTGCTGGCCGTCGGGTTTGCCATCGTGGCGGTCTGGAAAAAGGGCCCGGAACCCGCGGGGACCTTGGATGACACGCCGGTAACGCACCGCGCCCCTTCCGCAGCCGCCACCGAGTTGCCACGCCCAGATCAACACCCTGCAGCCCCCACCAGGGAAGATCGTCTTGCGCTGCCCCCGCCAGCCGTTCAAGCAGAACCCGGTTTTCGCCTGAGCGCCATGATCAGCGGGAGTGGAGAACCCGACTCTATCTGGATCGTGGATCGGAAGGCTGGCGAGGGGCATCTTCGGCTGGGCATTGGCGACACCACACCCGATGGCTGGCGGCTGTTGGAAATCAATCTGGCCGGAGAAACCGCCACCTTCCAAAAGCAGGGGCAGACCTATGTCGCGCGCATGGAGGGGGGATCCCCATCGCTGCCCTCCGAGTCCCCGCCGTCTCTTTCGGCTGAGGCGGAGCAGTTATTGGCCACAAGACGCGATCTCCAAGTCGAGGCAGCACCAGAACCGGTCATCCCGCCCGAAGAACAGCGCCTGCCCACCCAACCGTCCGATCTGGCCGGAGGTCGGGTTTTCTCCGAGCCCTTTCGCAACCGAACGCTGCTCACCGACAGTGGGGGCATCGTTATGCTACAGGGAGTCGATCATGCACCGGAAATCGTTGAAATCGTCACGGGCGCTGATCGGTATGCCATTCGGCGCGACATCGCCGAATCGATCCTGCAGGTGGATGACCTGACTTCGGATGAGCGGCTGGAAATATTGGAATCCTACCCCGGCCTCGTGAAAGTGTCTCCGGACGAAGACCCGGCAGAACAAGCCGTCAAAGCCGAACGCGAACTGGCCGAGATTCTTCAATCCCCCCCCGACGAACCTCCCCCGATCGAAGAACTCGATCAATTGATCGATGAGGTATTCGACGATCCCCCGGAGGACGCCCCCGACCTCTCCGAACTGTAATTCGGCCCCATCTGTAATCACGGAATTCGACTGGCACGGAGAACAGGGCCGAGGATGCCCGAGGCCCGAAATCCGTGCCATCCGTTCCAACCTCTGGAGAGACGGGATTCCCGCCTCGCGCGGAGAGGCGCCGGCCGGTTCCCACGGATCTCCGACTACTGACCTCTGACCACCGTCCCCTGTCTCCTGCCCCCCGTTCGAGCTGTTAGCGTTTTTCGTGGTTGGTTGCCCAATCAGGATCGGAAGGCATCACGGACTTTTCACAAAGATCTGCGTGAAGTACCACATCCCATCGGACGCTTGGGCCACGCCCACGCCCGTATAATTATACGTGGGATCGATGATATTGGCGTAGTGCCCGGGGCTCCCGAACCAGCCGGAAACCGCCGTGGCCACCGGATCCGGAAAACTATTTGCCGCCACGTTTTCTGCCCACCCGGTACTGGGCAGAAAAGCTTTGATCTGATTGATCCGGCCTGGATTAAACCCGTCATGGCCAAACGGTACCGCTCCGGATGCCATGTTCTGGCTGTGGGTCCGGCATACCGTGGCAATGCGCTCATCATAGGCCAATGGCGCCCGGCCCACTCGTTGGCGCTCCTGATTGATCAGCGCATGCACCTGGGCCTCCATTAGCTGTTCCGCTGTCGCCGTCTGGACGCCGTACCGGGACCATGCCGCCGTGCGCATGTTCACCACCCATTGCCGGTCCGCCCCGTTGATCCAATGCCACGCGCCGTTGCTTTGCGCATAGGCGAAGGCCCAGTTGTAGAACACCCAACCCGACGCCATGGCCGAGTTCGGCAGGCGCGCCCACTGTCCGTTGGACATGTTCACCACCCATTGCCGGTCGACCGTGTTGAACCAATGCCAATCGCCCGACGCGGCGTCGTACGCCCACGGATGATTGTGATACACCCACCCCGCCGGCCGCCATGCCCCCGCTCCCTGCACCAGCAGCGCCATCAGCCCCAACGCGATCAGTAGCTTCTTCATTTCCAACCTCCGGTTTGTTACCACATCCAGGCGCGGAGACAACGGGCCATCCTCAACCGGGTGCATTCTGGAACGGAATAATGGCCGAGTCAAACCCTAATGAAAAAAATCGCGGAAATCCCGAATCCTTAGCGAAGGGCGAAACTACCCGCATCGACTCCCGCCCTGAAGG
>CAYNSH010000011.1:0-55808 GCA_964399775.1 uncultured Verrucomicrobiota bacterium | reverse complement strand
CCCGCTCTTCTTGCGCCGCTTCCCGTCGCTTACGCTTTCTTGACGCAGCCGTGCCTTTCGGGCGGGGCGGGCGCGTCGGGCGGTTGACTTTCCACACGGGGCGTGGTACACCCCCCCTCCTTTGCGGACATCCCAAGACTTGCCGATGGGTTCGGGCAAGGGGTAACATCCGCTGAACGAGAGGTGAACCATGGCGACCAGGAAGAAGACAGCGCAGAAGAGCAAGCCCGCTTCGAAGCCCCAACGGCCCGCGAAGAGCACGGCCAAAAAGTCCGCCTCGAAGTCCGCCCGCAAGCCGACGCCGAAGAAGGCGGTCAAGAAGGCGCCCGCGAAGACCGCCAGGAAGCCGGCGACAAAGGCGGCCAAGAAGCCGGTGAAGCGTCCGGTGCCGGTGAAGAAGGCGGCGAAGAAACCGGTGGCAAAGAAGAGTGTCAAGGCCCCGAAGAAATCCGCGCGCAAGCCGGCGCCCCAGAAGCCGGCCGCGAAAAAGACCGCGGTGAAGAAGAGCGTCAAGACCCTGAAGAAGGCAGCAAGCCCGAAGGTTATGAGCAAGCCGGCCCCGGCCAAGCCGGGCAAAGCATTTCGCAAAGAAGAGCTGGCGGCCTTTCGCGCCATGCTGCAAAAGCAGTTGGAGCTGGTCCAGGGCAACTTGAACGCGCTGGCCGGCGACAACCTGAAGCTTTCGCCGATGGAATCGACCGGGGACATCAGTTCGCACTCGACGCACATGGCCGACCACGGCACTGACAATTTCGACCGCGAGCTGGCGTTGAGCCTGGCCTCCAGCCGGCAGGATTCGCTGTATGACATCGAAGATGCGATCCGTCGCATTGACGATGGCGAATACGGCGCCTGCGAAGCCTGCAGCAAGCCGATCGAGCGGCCGCGATTGAAGGCGCTGCCCTTCGCGAAAAAGTGCCTGGCCTGCCAGAGCGAGGCCGAGCGCGGCCGCGGGCGTCACCAGCCGTTTCGCAGCGCCAGCCACCAATACGTGCCCGCCGGCGACGACTCCGGCGACTCGTCGGACGCGTAATCCGGCGGATCGCGGACGGGAGCCATGACGCCGCTGCTGGTTGCGCTGTATGTGATTCTGCTGGACCAGGCCTCGAAGGAGTGGGTTCGCGGCGCCTTTTCGCTGCACGAATCGGTCGAGTTGATTCCGGGTTTTTTCAGCCTGACCTACATCCGCAACACCGGCGCGGCCTGGGGGATGTTCAGCGGCCAGAACCTGACCTTGGCCCTCCTGGCGTTCGTGATGCTGGTGGCGCTGGTGATGTTTCGGCGCCGGATCCTGCCGCCGGGCCCGCTGCACCGCGTGGCGCTTGGGCTGCTCTGCGGGGGAATCGCGGGCAACCTGTTCGACCGCCTGCGGCTGGACTACGTGACCGACTACCTGGATTTCTACATCCAGACCTGGCACTGGCCGGCCTTCAACATCGCCGATGCGGCGATCTGCATCGGGGTGGGCATCTATCTGCTGGGCACGGTGATGATGCCGGCGCCGACGCCCGCCGGCGAGACGCCCGCCGCCGAGACGCCGGCGTCCGAACCATGACGATTCCCGGGCGTCGAACAGTCTTCCACGGCGTGGAAAGTGGTTTTCCACAGCGTGGAAAATCCGGACACCTGTTTTCCATGGCGTGGAAAAATCGCCGTGAACTTTTCCATGGCGTGGAAAATCGGGGCCGTATTTTTCCACGGCGTGGAAACCTTTTTTCCACAGCATGGAAAATCCGGGCACACTTTTTCCATGGCGTGGAAAAAACAGGCGGTTGTTTTCCACAGCGTGGAAAAGTTTTTTCCACACCGTGGAAAACCGGGCCGGGGGGAAGGCGCGGATGAGCGCGTTGGCGGGGCACATCCTGGTGGGTCCGACGGCGGCCGGGAAGAGCGCGGTGGCGCTGCATCTGGCGCAGGCGTCGCATCCGCCCCGCCCGCTCATTGCCGCCGACTCGATGACGGTCTATCGCGGCATGGACATCGGCACGGCCAAGCCGGAGGCGGCGGAGCGCGCCATGGCGCCGATGTTCGGACTGGATCTGGTGGACCCCGACCAGCCGTTTTCGACCGGCGACTATCTGGCGGCGCTGCGCGAGGCCGCGCCGGCGATCGCGGCGTGCGGCGCGACGCCGATCGTGGTCGGCGGCACCGGGCTCTATGTGCGGGCGCTGATCGAGGGTCTGGACAGCGCGCCTTCCGATCCCCTGCACCGCGCGGCGGCGGAAGCCCTGCTGGCGGCGGAAGGCCTGCCGGCGCTGCAAGCGGCGACAAGGGCGCTGAATCCCGAGCAGTACGCGCGCCTGCGGGATCCGGAAAATCCGCGCCGGGTGGTGCGGGCCTATGAATGTCTGGCATCGGGCCATCCGCTGCCGGTGGCGGGGGAGCGGCCCAAACCCAAGCTGGCCGGGCTGCGCCTGCCGCCGGAGGAACTGCGCATGCGCATCGATCGCCGTGCCCGCCAGCTGTTTGCCCGGGGGTTGGTCGACGAAGTCCGCGAGCTGCGGCGCCGGTATCCGAAGCTCTCCGAGACGGCGCGCCATGCCATTGGCTACCGGGAGGCGGCGCGCGTGCTGGACGGCGAAATCGACGAAGAGCAGGCCATCCGGTTGACCGCGATCCGCACGGCGCAGTATTCCAAGCGGCAGATGACGTGGTTTCGGCATCAGGCCGATGTGGAATGGGTCGACGTGGGGCCGCGCGACGACACGTTGCGGCTGGCGGGCCGGATTGCGAAGATCTGGGCCGCCCGGGGGCCGGCGGCGTTGAGGATCTGAAGCGGGCGGGCGGGGTCTGCTCCGTTTTGACTACGCGGCGCAAGAGCGAAACTGATTCACCCACGGGATAAACCCGTGGGGGTCTACAAGCCGAACTGATTTACCTGATTCACCCACGGGATGAACCGTGGGGGTCTGAGAAACAAACGGGTTTCGCGCGCGGCAGAACCCGAGGGGGTCTAACAGCCGGCCTGATTCACCCACGGGATGAACCCGTGGGGGTCTGAACGCGTCGGGGGCTGAGGCGCTGACGGACTTCCCTTGGCGGCGGGGGTGTGGTACAACCCTTGCCCGTGATGAGGCGATTCCGGGAAATCCAGCCATGAGCAACGCGACGGTCTTTCTGCGTCGCTATGTCCAGAGCCTGGGGGCATGCGCGTATCTGTTTGGCGGGGGCGTTCTGCGCCAGCGGCATCGCCGCTTGTTGTATACCCTGTGCAAGCATTTCGGCTTCGAGAAGGAGACGGATGACCCGAACGCGACCCCGGCGCCGGCGGTGCCGTCGATCCGCGCCGCGGAGGTCATTCGCGACGATACGCGGGTCGAGCTCTCCCGGCTGGCGGATGTGGCCGGCAACATCACGCCGACGGAGTTGATGTTGATTACGGCCTTTGTGAAGCAGCGCCAGCCGATGGCCTGCTTCGAGATCGGCACGTTCGATGGGCGCACCACGGAAAACATGGCGGCCAACCAGCCGGCGGAGGGCCGCTGCTATACGCTCGACCTGCCGCCGGAAGGCGCGGCGACCGCCGCCCTGCCGCTGGCCAGCGGCGACATCACCTATATCGAAAAGCCAGCCTCCGGCGCGCGGATGTCGGCTCAAGCGCGCGCCGGCAAGATCACGCAGCTCCACGGGGATTCCGGCGCGTTTGATTTCTCGCCGTGGCAGGGCGCCATCGATTTGATGTTTGTCGACGGTTCGCACAGCTATGATTACGTGATATCCGACACCGAGGCGGCCTGGAAGATGGTGAAGCCCGGCGGGCTGATTCTGTGGCACGACTATGCCAGCCGGTGGTGGCCGGGGGTGACGCGCGCCCTGAACGAGTTGCAGGCGCGGGATGCCCGGTTTGCGGGCATGCGATGGATCCGGAATACGGCCCTTTGTTTCCAGGAGCGTTGAGCGTGCTGCCCGCGCGTAAAGCCACGGCGTCCGACGCGAAGCCTGCGCCCAAGGCCCCGGGCGAAGCGCGCCTGTTCCTGGTCCACGGCGCGGACGATCTGGCGGCCACGCGCAAGGCCGATGACCTGGTGAATCGTCTCTGCCCGCCGGAGGAGCAGGCCTTCGGGCTGGAGACGTTCGATCCGGACCCGGACTTGAACGCCGAAGCCGTTTGCGGCTTTCTGCGCAACGTAATGCAGGCGCTGCTGACCCCGCCCTTTCTGGGCGGCAACAAAACGGTCTATGTGCGCAATGCGCCGTTTTTCAATCCGCTGACGGAGCCGGGCCGCTTCGAGTCCGTCAAGGCCGGGACCGCCCATCTGGTCGAGACCCTGAAATCCGGCCTGCCGGCGGGCGTGTTCCTGGTGCTGCTGACCGACAGCGTGAACCGGTCCACCCTGTTCTACAAGACCTTCCAGAGCCTGGGCGAAGTCCATGCCTTTGAAGCCCCCGACAAGGACAAGGAAACCCAAGCCGACTTCGCGGTGCAGGTGGATCACCTGCTGGAGGAGAAGGGCCTCGTCATGACCGGCGAGGTGCGAACGGCCTTCATGGACCGGGCCGGGATCGGCCTGCGCCAGGTTCAAATGGAACTGGAAAAGCTGTCGCTGTATCTGGGCGATCGCAAGAAGGTGACACTGGAAGATGTGTATCTGATGGTCGCGCCGATGCGCGCGGGCAAGTTCTGGGAATACGCCGATGCCTTTTGCAGCGGGAATCTTCCCCAGGCGCTGCGGGTGATGAGCCGGCTGCTGGGCCAGGGCGAGAATCCGGTGGGGTTGATCGTCAGTCTGGAGAACCGGCTGCGCGACATGGTGATCATGGCCGACTGCCTGAAGCGCGGCTGGGCCCGGTTGTCGGGCGGCGAAAAGTGGCGCAAGTTGAGCTGGGAGGTACCGCCCGAGGGCGACGGCATTCTGTCCACGCTGGAAAAGGATCCGCGCCAGGGGAGCCCCTACGCGGCATCGATGCAGGCCGCCCAGGCGGCGCGGTTCCCGGTGGGCCGCTGGCTGCGCTGGCTGAATGGAGCGGTGGATGCGCACGCGGCGATGACCGGCGGGGATGCCATCGATGCGCGCCTGGTGCTGGAACTGTTCACAACGCGCAGCCTCGGGGAACTGGCGGTCGACCGGCCCGCCCAGGCCCGCTCCCCCGCCCCGGCATGATCGCGGCAAGCCGCATCCACGGGCCGGCCGCGCCCCTCTCCGGCGGCGCCCACATCCTGTACTGGATGCAGCAGGCCCAGCGGGCCGACAGCAATCACGCGCTCGAATACGCCATCGAGGTCGGGAACGCGCGCGGCCTGCCCGTCCTGGTTGGTTTTGCGCTGACCGCGTTTCCGGACGCCAACCGCCGGCACTACCAGTTCATGCTGGAGGGGCTTCGGGAGACGAGCCGGCGACTGGCGGACCGCGGCATCGGGCTGTGCGTGCGAATGGGCGCCCCCGAGGAAGTCGTGCCCAAGCTGGCCCGAAACGCCGCGCTGGTGGTGGGCGATGTCGGCTGGCTGCGCATCCAGCGGCAATGGCGCGAGGCGGTGGCCCGCAAGCTGGCATGCCCCCTGGTGCTGGTGGAAACGGACGCGATCGTGCCCGTGACGGTGGCCTCCGACCATGCCGAGTTCGCGGCGCGTACACTGCGGCCCAAAATCCATCGGAACCTGGCGGACTATTTGAAGCCCGTGAAGCCGCTCAAGCCCGCGCACGCTTCGCTGCAATTGGTCACGTCCTCGCTTTCGCTGGAAGATCCGGCGGCGCTGTGCCGCAAGCTGGGCGTGGAGGAAAGCGTGCCGGTGGCGGAAGGCCCGCCGGGCGGGGCGACGACGGCGGAGCGACGCCTCGACCAGTTTGTGCGGCACCGGCTGGCCGACTACGCGGACGAAGCCAACGACCCGGCGCGCGACGGCTGCTCGCGCCTGAGCCCGCACCTGCACTTCGGGCAGATCTCGCCGCTGGCGGTCGCCCTGCGCGTGGAGGACTCGGGGGCGCCCCGGGCGGCGATCGACGCCTATCTGGAGCAGTTAATCGTGCGGCGCGAACTGAGCCTGAACGCCGTCTGGTTCCGGCCGAACTACGACCGCACCGAATCGCTGCCCGCCTGGGCGCGGCAAACCCTTTCCGAGCACCGCAAGGACAAGCGGGAGTTTCTCTACAGCCGCTCGGAATGGGAGGCCGGCGCCACCCACGATCCGTGCTGGAATGCCGCGCAGGCCGAAATGGTCCGCACCGGCCAGATGCACAACTACATGCGGATGTATTGGGGCAAAAAGATCCTGGAATGGAGCCGCACGCCCGAGGAAGCCTTCGAGACCGCGCTCTACCTCAACAACAAGTACGAGCTGGACGGGCGCGATCCCAACGGGTTCGTCGGCGTGGCCTGGTGCTTCGGGCTGCACGACCGCCCGTGGACCGAACGGCCGGTCTTCGGCAAGATCCGCTACATGAACGCCAATGGATTGCGACGGAAGTTCGACATCCCGTCGTATATCGAGCGCTGGCTGCCCGGATCGACGGACCGACTGTTTTGACCTGGCTCCGACGGACGCGCCTACAGCGCGAGCAATTCCTGGACATCGTCCCAGGTGAGGTTCTGGACATCGGTGGTGGATTCGTCGTCCTCGAGCGCCGCCTGGTAGAGTTGCTGCTTCTTGCGCTGCAAGGCCAACACGCGTTCTTCGATGGAGTCCTGGGCGATGAGCTTCACGCTGTAGACGGTGCGCTTCTGGCCGATGCGATAGGCGCGGTCGGTGGCCTGGTTTTCGACCGCCGGATTCCACCACGGATCGTAATGGATCACCATGTCCGCGCCGGTCAGGTTGAGGCCGGTCCCGCCGGCCTTGAGGCTGATCAGGAACAGCGGGATGGAGGCATCGCGATTGAACTGCTGGACGATTTTCAGGCGTTCCTGGGTCGCGCCATCGAGATAGCAGTGCCGCAGGCCGCGGGTCGCCAGTTCGCGGCGAAGAATGGTCAGCATGGAGACGAACTGGCTGAAGACCAGCACGCGGTGACCGGCATCCATGGCTTCGTCGAGCAGCTCGAAGAACAGGTCCATCTTGGCGGAGGGCTCCTGCGCCTGAAGCCCTTCGAGCTTGAGCAGGTCAAGGTGGCAGCACACCTGGCGCAGGCGCAGAAGGGTGTTGAGGATTTCGAATTTGGAGCGCGCGAACCCCTGCGTGGCGACGAGATCGGCGATTTTGTGGCGGGAGTCCTCGACCAGCGCGGTATAGACCTTTTTCTGGTCGGGGCTGAGGGCGCAGGCGGCGATGCGTTCGATCTTGGGCGGCAGTTCGCGGGCGACATCCTTCTTCAGCCGGCGCAGCAGGAAGGGGCGCAGCTTGCGGCGCAGCTTCCACTGCGCCAGTTCGCCTTCCGGCCCGCCCTGCCCGATCGGCAGCTCGATGTGGCGACGAAAGTCCTCGTGGCGGCCGAGATAGCCGGGCATCAGAAAGTCCATGATGCTCCATAGATCGGACACGCCGTTCTCGATGGGCGTGCCGGTCAGGACAAAGCGATGCTCGGCGCGTAGGCGCTTGGCCGCCTGGGCGTTTTGGGTGGACTGGTTTTTGATGTGCTGGGCTTCATCGAGCACCGCCGCGAGGAAATCGATGGCTTCGTAGTGATGGATGTCGCGCCGCATGAGGGCATAGGAGGTGACGACGAGATCCAGCTTGGACAGGTCGCTCCAACGGGCGTGGCGATCGGCGCCGGTCATGGTGCCGACCTTGAGCCAGGGCGTGAAGCGGGCGGCCTCCGCCGCCCAGTTGTCCACCAGGCTGGTCGGGCAAACGACCAGCGATGGCTTGCGGGCTCCACCGGAGCGCTCGATATCGGCCATCGAGAGCCAGACGAGGGTTTGGAGGGTTTTGCCCAGGCCCATTTCGTCGGCCAGAATGCCGCCGAAGCGGTTGCGTTGCAGGAAGCGCAGCCAGCGCACGCCCTCTTTTTGGTAGGGGCGCATCAGGCGATCCAGCGCGGGATCGAGGGAGTCCTCGGGGATGGCTTCGAGGCGGTTGTTTTGCGCGGCGGCGCGGATCCAGGCCGGAGGCGCTTCGACATCGACGCCGTCTAGGTCCTGGAGCGCGCTGGCGGCGTAGGCGGCATAGACGGGGGCGAGGCGGAAGCTTCCCGGCCGGCGGCCCTCGCCGGAGGCGCAGTCGCGGAAGACGCTTTGGAGCGCGCGGATGGCTTCGGCATCCAGCAGGATGGTGCGTCCCTTGTGTTCCAGGTAAGCTTCGCCCTTGCGCAGCGCGCGCTCGATCTGCGCCGCATCCAGGCTGCCGCCCTGGCCATCGTCGAAGTCGAAGCGGACCTCGAACCAGTCGTTGGCTCCCGCGCCCGGATCGATATGGACGACCGGGGTCGCAAACACGGCCTGCTCCATGCGGTCGCGGATCCGCCCGATCCATTCGATGCGCCAGCCGCGGCGGCGCAGGAAGGGGACGGCCCGGCCCAGGAAGTTGAGCACCTCGCGGGTGCCGACGATATCGCTGAGGTCCGCCCCGTGGCGGCCGGTCACGCCGAAGCGGGACAGCAAGGCCAGGGCCTGCTCTTCGGCGGCGGGGTGGCGCACCAGGTAGCGCAGGATGTCGGCGGGATCCGGATGCGCAAACGAGCCCTGCGGCAAGGCCTGGGTGGCGGGCAGTTCGACCGGGCCGTAGACCGCGACCAGGCGCATGGCCAGGCTGGCGGGGCTGCCGCGCACTTCCAGCCGCATCTGCGGCGTTTCCGGGTCGAAGCTGAAGACATCCGGCTCCACCTCGGCCTCCACCCGGACCAGGGCGGAGAGCCGCGGCAGTTCCTCGCGCAGGAAGCGGGGCACCGCGGCGCGGTCGATCACCACCTGTCGGGAATAGATTTCGCGCAACGGGAGAGGCAGCAGGTTTTCCAGCGGCCAGAAGTGGCCCGCCCCATGCACCCAGCCGCGCGTGCCGCCCACGAGATAGGTCGGAAACTCCGCCCCGCGCATGAAGGGTAATTCCGTATGCGCCACCAGCAGCAGTTCGCCGTTTTCGTGGTCGAGGTCGACCCGCATGACGGTGGAGACGGGCGTGGTGTTCACCGGCAACACCCCACCGTCTACCTCGTGCAGAACATCGCCGCGCTGCAGGTCGAGGAGGTTGATGAAATCGGACATCTCGACCGACAGGGTGTCGGGGACCTCGCCGGCCGCGATTTCCTCCAGGACAAAGAGGAGCGCGTCATCCTTTTCCGAAAGCGCCAACACGGTCTGGCGCGGGACGGAACGGATGGGATGGCGCCCGCCGTGGTGCTCCAGGAAGACCCGAAGCGGCACCTTGCCGGCCAGGGTTTCTTCGCGCCAACCGCTGGCCAATGCCATCCGCAGGCTGGCCGCCAGCGCCCCAGGCGTCCCCGGGGGGACGCGCTTGAAGAACGCGTTTTCCTCGAGCTGGCGCAGGTGCCGGGCGCGGCGCTCTTCCTCGCGCAGCTTGCGATCGCGCTCGGGATCGGTCTGCCGGGTCACCAGGGCCAGGCCCAGGGCGATCACGTGGGCGCAGATGATCCCCCGCTCGACATTGTCCCGGCACGGGCAGAGGTTTTCGCACGACCCGTCGGCCAGGACTCGGGCGGAGGTCTTGATGGATCGACTGCCCCAGGAGAGGGTTCCGCGCATGAGGGGTTCTTCATAGGCCGCTTCGAGGACCAGGCCCCGGTCGAACAGGGCCTTGCCGTCCCGGAACGTCACCGGCCCGCCCCAGCCTTGCAGCATTTTGAATGTGATCGGAAACTTCACGAACCCTTCCCAGCCCGAAAGCCAAACGAAACCAAATGGGGAAAATGTAGCCAAAGGGGACCCCCGACGCAAGGAAACCCACGCGTCCGAAACGCTCAACTTCGCGCTTGCCCGGAGGGGGGGCGGGCCGTATGCTCCTGCCCCGTTGTATTCCGACCGGATGTGCCCGGCCGGAATGGTTGATCGGTATACTGGCCCCCAAGAAGAGAGAGCCCGAACCATGGCAATGATGATTTCCAAATTTCACAAGCTGATCCAATCCCGACTGCTCTGGATCGGATTCCTGGTCGTGATCGTTTTTTCGTTCGTGATCTGGGGGATGGTTTGGCCCTCCGACCTGGATGAACAGGAGCGGTTGAATGCGGCGGGCCTGCTGGACGGCGAACCGGTCACCCACGGCGAATTCCGGTCGGCCTATCTCAGCACCTACCTCGGCGCCAGCCTCAGCATGGGGCGCGAAATCCTGTCCTCCCCGGAAAACGAGGCGCTGCTGCGCCGGCGGACCTGGCTGCGGGTGGCGACCCTGCGCGAGGCGGCCAAGCTGGGGTTGATCGTCACCGAGAATGAATTGATCAGCGCCATCCGGTCGAACTTCACCGATGAGCAGGGGCGCTACAATCCCCAGCAATACCAGGCCTTCATTCAGAATCTCGTCCGGCCGATGGGGTTCACCGCCGCCCACTTCGAGCAGCACGTGCGCGAGGAAATCCTGATGCAGAAGCTCGGCAGTCTGATTGGCCGCCAGGCGCAGGTCACCCCGCTGGAAATCCGCCGCACGTTCGACACCCTGATGGACTCCTTCACCGTGGAGTATGTCCAGGTGGGTCCCGGGGATGTCGAAGACGACATCGCCGTGACCGAGGAGGATGTCCGGGCGCTTTTCGACGAGAATCCCGAGCGGTTCCGCGTGCCGGAGCAGCGCGAAGTGCTGTATGCGGCCTTTCCGATCGAGGTCGACGAAGAAGCCGAATTCAGCGATGAAGACATCCAGGACTACTACGAGCTGAACATCGACGACTTCGTCCGCACGGAAACCGATGAAGGCGGCGAGACGCGGGACGTGGTGGAAGACCTCGACGAGGCCCGCGACCGGATCCTGGCGGCCCTGCGGCGCGAGGCGGCCCTGACCCGGGCGGAATCCGCGGCCACCGAGCTGGCCTTCCGGGCCATCCCCGGACGCGACGGGCGCATTCCGGATTTTTCCGCCGAGGCCGAGCAGTCCGGATCCACCGCCGAATCCCTGCCGCCCTTTTCGGGGTTTGACGTTCCCGTCGAGGATGCCGGCCCGTCGTTCACCCGCGCGGCGTTCGAACTCGAGCTGGGCGCCTTCGATCGCATCAGCATTCCGATCGTGGGCCAGGAGCGAGTCTACGTGATCCATTTGAGCCAGATCCATGCCCCCCGGATTCCCGCTTTCGAGGACGTGCAGGAGGAGGCCATGGAAGCGGCCCGGGAGCAAACCGTCAACCGCGCCATCCAGGCGCGCGCCAGCGCCCTGCAGGAGGCGGCCCGCGCCGGCCTCGCCGCCGGAAAGACCTTCGCCGAGGCGCTGGGCGGTTTCGACATTGAGATCGTGTCCCCGCCATCGTTCACGGGATTCAGCGGCTCGTCTTCGGAAGATGTCGCCGTGCAGTCGCTGGTGCAGACCGTCGTGGCGTTCAATACCGGAGAAGTCACCGACCCGGTGCCGGTTCCGGATGGCGTCATCCTGGCGTATGTGGCGGAACGCGAGCCCGCCGATCCGGAAAGTTTCGGGGCCTTCCGCGACGAGATCGCCTCGGCCATCCGCGGCCGCCGCGCCCAGGGGCTGTTCAACGACTGGCAGGATGGCCTGCTGGCGCCGGAGCGCTTCACCGACCTGCAACGCCAGGAGCGTCCCGAGGACGACCTGGATGAAGTCGACCTCGACGTTTTGGAGGAAGAAGAAGCCGAGGCGGCCCGCTGGGACGCCGAGGCCGCGCCCTGACCCTTGTCAAACCCTCAACCCAGGAGAACACCATGATCGTCACCACCAAGCAACTCTTCGCCCACGCCTATGGGAAATACGCCATTGGCGCCTACAACATCAACAACCTCGAGCAGACCATGGGCTTGTTCAAGGGCAACGTCGAAAGCCAGGCTCCGTTTATCGTACAACTGTCCAAGGGCGCCCGCAGCTACACCCACAAGCTGATGCTCGAAGCCATGATGAAGACCGCCGATGAGATTTTTCCCGAGGCCGTCTTCGCCATCCATCTGGATCACGGCGATGAAGCCACTTGCATGGACTGCATCAACTCCGGTTATTCGTCGGTCATGATCGACCATTCCCACGCCTCGTTCGAAGAGAACGTGGAAGTGACCAAGCGCGTGGTCGAAGCGGCCCATGCCAAGGGCGTCGTGGTCGAGGCGGAACTGGGCCAGCTCAAGGGCGTCGAAGAAGACATCGTCGCCGCCGAGCATGTGTATACCAATCCCAGGGAAGCCGAAGCCTTTGTCAAGGCCACCGGCTGCGACAGCCTGGCCTGCGCGATCGGCACCTCGCACGGCGCGTTCAAATTCAAGGGCGACCAGAAGCTGCGCTTCGACATCCTGGAAGAAATCCAGAAGCTCCTGCCCGGATTCCCGCTGGTGATGCACGGATCCTCGTCGGTGCCCAAGGAAGAGGTCGACCGTATCAACGCCGCCGGCGGCAACATCCAGGGCGCCTCGGGCGTCGACGCCAGCCAATTCCTGGGCGCCGCCAAACTCGGCGTGACCAAGATCAACATCGACACCGATGGCCGCCTGGTCTGGTGCCGCGTCCATCGCGAATTCTTCCGCGACCACCCCGAGAAGTTCGACCTGCGCGATCCCGGCAAGGTATTCATTCCCGAATACGCCAAGTTCATCGCCGGCAAGAACGTCCTGCTCGGCAGCGCCGGCCAGGTCGACGACGCCCGCGAATTCATCAAGGCCAATGCCTAGCGCAGATGGTCGGTAGGGCATGCCCGGTCGAGAACCGACCGGAAACACCGAATGCCCCCCACGGATGCCTTTGGCGACCCACGGATGGGGTCAAGAGGACGGATGGGGCAACGCTCGAGGTCCGAAGGCCGGTCCCGCTGTAGCTGCGCTCGCTGAGCGCGGCCCCCTTCGATCCGCCGCGCCCAGCGGGCGCAGCTACAGCCCATCCTGTCGTGGTTGGATCGAAGGCCGCCCGTTTTGTTTGGGCGTCCCCGCTTGACTTGTGCGGTGATGGAAACGTACGGTGGAGGCATGCGAACACCGCCCAGTTCCTCCGCGTGTTTCTCCCATTGGCGCATCTGGCGCCGCTACCTCCTGATTCTGTGCGCGGTCGCACTGGCTTGGGCGGGGACCGCCCAGGCCCAGATCGTCACCGGCACCGACTGGGTGGTGGCCTACAACCTGCCCAGCCAGACCGACGACGCTGTGCTGGAAGGCGAGTTCGCCATTCGCGACCTCCTGATCGCCCAGATCGACCGCTTGGAAGAGGGGAACCAGGCCACGCTGGCGACGTTCACCCTCTCGGGCAACTCGCTGACGACCGGCGGGGCCGCCCCCCTCCTGCAGGCGGTGTCCCGGGCGCTGGACCGCGGCGCGACCGTTCAGTTCATCGTCGACAGCCGGGTCGATCGCAACCGCGAATTCCAGCCGGGACTCTCGCTGAACCGCCTGGCCCGGCGGCGCACCAATCCGATGGGGCTCTTCGGCTCCCCGCGGTCGGTCCTGATGCACAACAAGACGGGATTGTTCGATTTCGGCGCCGACGAGAAATGGGTCTTCATTGGCTCGGGCAACTTCACGGGCGCGGCCCACACCCGGCAATGGAACGTGGCGACCCTGATCCGGAACCGCGACCTCTTTGATGCCGTCGAGTCGGACATGGCGGAGAAGCGGGCCGGGCGCTTTGGCGCGAAGAAAAGCCGCGAACACGACCGGGTGCGCTTCCGCCTGGACGGTTCATGGAAGGAGAGTTGGGTGCGGTTCGCCCCCTACCCCGGCGCCTCCGGCGGCCGCAACAGCGCCGAGGCGGAAATCCGGCGGCTGATCTACGACGCCGAAGAGCAAATTCTTTTTGCCATGCACCGGTTCAACCGGTGGTCGCTGCGCCAGGCCCTGGTCGCGGCGGCCAACCGGGGGGTCCGGGTGACGGGCGTGATTCCGGAGAGCGATCGGGGGCGCTCCCCCAATGCGATCTCGCGGCAAACCGCCCGTCAACTGGTCCGCGCCGCGCAATTCACCAGTACCAACCACGTGGTGCTGGTGCCGGCCCGCGCCAGCGCGACCGGAACCGAATGGGACAGCGGCCAGCTCGATTTGGTCCATGCCAAGTACGCCATCATCGATCCCGACGGCGAGCGCCCCATCGTGGTGCACGGCCCGGCCAATTGGACCGCCTCCGGGCTCTCGGCGCCCGATGGAAACGACGAAACCACTCTCTTTCTTTGCCATCGCGGTATCGCCCAGGCCTTCCTGGAGCAGTTCCGGCGAATGACCGGAAACGAAACGGGCAACCGGAATGGAGGCGGAGAGGTGTCGAGCGACACGCGGGGCGGGGGCGTCCTGGCTGCAAGGGAGAAACGGGACGGGGGCGTCCCGGCTCCAGCAGAGAAACGGGACGAGGGCGTCCCGGCTCCAAGCGGCGAATAGCGGCGGGGGCGGGGGCAGACCGGAAAGCCAAAACGCCAGGAAACCGGGAGTTTCCTGGCGTTGGGCGTGGCGACGGGGATTACTTGGACGGCGCGGCGGTTTTCGCGTATTCGACCGCGAAGCTGGCGTAGAACGCCGCGGCGCGGGTGAGGTGATCAATATCGATTTCCTCGTTCGGGAAGTGCGCGAAGCGCTCGTGGCCGGGGCCGAAGCCGATCACCGGGATGCCGAACATGCCGGCGATGGACACACCGTTGGTGCTGAACACCCAGTGGGCCACGACCGGATCCTCGCCAAACGTTTCCTTGTAGCCGACGACGGCGCTGGTGACCTGCGGAGTGCTTTCCTCGATGAACCACGTGGGGTAGTACTTCTTGGTGGGATAGGTCAGGCCCGTCCAGCTCGGCACCGCGTATTCCAGCACGCGCACCTCGGCTTTGGCCTTCTGCACGCCCGGCAGGGCCTTCAGTTCGGCCACGCTGGTTTCCTCGTTCTCGCCCAGGGTCAGGCGGCGGTCGAGGTGGATCGTGCAACTGTCGGCCACCGCGCACAGGCTGGGCGAGGTCGAGCGGATGTGGCTGATGGTGACGGTACCCTTGCCGAGAGGCTCCTTCTGCGGCAGGCTTTCGTTGAGCTTCTCGATGTCCTGGATGATGTCGGCCATCTTGTACACGGCGTTGTCGCCGCGTTCGGGGGCCGAGCCATGGCAGGAGACGCCCTTGGTCTCGATCTCGATTTCCATGCGCCCGCGATGCCCGCGATAGATTTGCAGGCTGGTCGGTTCGGTCGAAACCACCACTTCCGGGCGGAGCTTGCTTTCCTTGATGATATACTGCCAGCACAGGCCGTCGCAGTCTTCTTCCTGGACGCTGGCGACCACCCAGATGGTCAGGTCCTTGGGCACCAGCCCCAGCTCCTTGAGCATGGCGATGCCGTAGATGGAGCTGGCGACGCCGCCCTTCTGGTCGGCCGTTCCGCGGCCGAACACCTTGCCATCCTGGATGATGGCGGGATAGGGCTTGACCTTGGTCCACAGCGAGATGTCGCCGACGTCCACGGTGTCGCAGTGTCCGTCGAAGGCAATCACGCGCGGGCCGTCGCCGATGCGGCCGAGCAGGTTGCCCATGCCGTCGATGACCACTTCGTCGTAGCCGAGCGTCTTCATGGCCGCGGCCATGAACTGGACCACGTCGCCCTCCTGACTGCTCAGGGAGGGAATGCTGACGATGTCCTTGAGAAAGTTCGCCAGCGCGTCTTCGCGCTTCTTGGCTTCGGCATACAGGGTTGAACTCATGATGGTTTCTTCTCCTTGTGGTTGTGAATCGGCGGCCTACAGGTTCTTCAGCAGGCCGGTGGCGTCGTTGAATTCGTGGATGAGCTGGTCCCATTCATCGACCTGCTCCTGGCTGAACATGTCGTCCCAGAAGTCCTGATCCCACATGGCGCGCAGGTCTTCGCTGTCCTTGGCCTGCTGTTCAACCCAGGTGAAGTACTTGAAGTTGTGCAGCGCCTTGCGGTCGAAGTAGGTCAGCTCGCGGAACGTGGTCGGCTCGCAGCCCTGCAGATAGCGGGCGAAGTGGCGGGCGGCCAGGTCGGCGTTGTAGGGCCCGTGCTGCTCGGCCATCTCGACCATGCGCGAGGCGTACAGGTCCATGGAATCCGTCAGTGGCAGGAAGATCACGTCGCGACCAT
The DNA here is from genome assembly GCA_964399775.1 of uncultured Verrucomicrobiota bacterium. Classification (GTDB taxonomy): domain Bacteria; phylum Verrucomicrobiota; class Kiritimatiellia; order CAIQIC01; family Lenti-01; genus Lenti-01. Next base: position 39,794 of record CAYNSH010000011.1, on the reverse strand, counting down.
CCATGTCGTAGTAGCGCGCGGTCCAGATGGCGCTGACGAGGTTGCAGATGCAGGAGATGCCGGCGAACGGCAGTTGGGCGATCGTCTCGTCCTGGACGCCCTGCTGGCGCAGGTAGTCCTGGCCGGCGGGTTCGTTGAACAGGCGCATCAATTGCATGACCTGCTCATCGTCCACGGCGGCGACCGCGTTGGTGTTGCGCACGTTGTGGATCCAGGGGATGTGCTTGTCGCCGATGCCCTCGATGCGGTGCGCGCCGAATCCGTACTGGTAGAGTGTGGGACACTGCTGGGCCTCGCTGGCGACCACGCGGATGTGCGGATGCTTCGTGCGCAGGTAGTCGCCGGCCGCGATCGTGCCCGCCGAACCCGTCGCGCTGATATAGGCCGCCAGGCGGCTGCGATCGGTCTTGAAGTGGTTCTCGTACATCTCCTCGATGGCGCTGCCGGTCATGTTGTAGTGCCAGATCGAGTTGCCAAATTCCTCGAACTGGTTGAAGATGACGATCTTGTCGCCGCGCTCCTTGCGCAGCGTCCAGCACATGTCGTAGATCTCCTTCACGTTCGACTCGGTGCCGGGGGTGGCGATGATTTCGTCCGTGTTGATTTCCTTGAGCCAGTTGAAACGCTCCTGGCTCATGCCTTCGGGCAGGATGGCGATGGCCGGACAGGCCAGCAGGGCGCAGTCGTAGGCGCCGCCGCGGCAGTAGTTGCCGGTGGAGGGCCAGACGGCCTTTTGCGTGGTGGGGTCGAAGTTGCCGCTGACCAACCGCGGGACCAGGCAGCCATAGGCCGCGCCCACCTTGTGGGCGCCGGTCGGGAAGTAGCGCCCCACCAGCCCCACGATGCGCGCATCCACCCCCGTGATCTCCTTGGGAAACTCCACCCAGTTGCCTTCGCCGAATCCGCCCGTCTTGGGATCGTTTTTCCACGTGATCCGGAACAAATTCAGCGGATTCACCTCTTGGTCGCCGATCTTCTTGAGCTTCTCCACGATCTTGGCCGGGACCTTCTTCGGATCCTTCTGCTGGGCAAAGGTCGGCAAAATGATGTTGCGCTCCTTGGCGCGCTGAACCGTCCGGGCCAGGACTTCCTTGTTGATCGACGAAATGATTTTCATGCCGGTTTTCTCCTCTGTGGGGATTTGAGTACGTAATTGCAATTAGTTTGCGGATGGGGCGCCGGACCGTCAATGGAAATGGCCCCCTTGCGGAGAAACGTTTTAATCCGGGCTGGCGTTGGAACCGGAAACCTCCACCGGGAATGCGGGCGCAATCCCCACCGACTCGAATGAGGCTTGCGGCTGCGGCGGGGGGCCCCTATCCTGCCATCATGAAGGCGCGGGTACGAATCGACGATGGGGCGGTTGCCGCCTTTGCCGGCTTTTTCAAGGCCTCCGACGAGATCGTGCCGTTTGATTTCTGCTCGCGCAGCGAGGGGTTCATCTATCCGGACCGCGGCCAGCCCGGGGTGATGGAGTATTTCTTCTTTGTCTGTGCGCATCAGTTCGGATTTTGGCGGTTGGAGAACGACCGCTGGACGGCGCCCATGGTGGCGCGAATCGATGGGCGGGACTTGAAGGGATCCGACTATCTTTTCCGCGCCGCCACCCGCGCCTGGCAGCGGGACCCGATGGTGTTTGCCCCGGACCCTCTGCAGCGGCTGGAGGATTCGCGCATCGAGGCGTTGTTTCTCGATGATCATGGTCGCAATCCCCTCCCCCTGTGGCCGGAGCATTTGGCGATTATCCGCGCATCGACGCAGTGGTTTGCCCACCGACGCACCCGCCCGGATCAACTGCTGCAAACCGCGCAGTCCGCGCCCAAACCCCTGCAGGCCCTGCTGGAGCTGCTGGCGGAGGTTCCCGGCTACGCCGAAGATCCGCTGGCCAAGAAAGCCATGCTGCTGGCCATCACGCTGGAAAACCGGCCGGAGAAGTTCCTGAGCGTGCCGGATCCGGAATCGGCCAAACCGATCATCGACTATCATCTGCAGCGCAGTGCGCTGCGCACCGGGCTGGTGCGGGTGGACGACGAAGAACTCCGGGAGCGCCTCCAATCCCGGCGCCGGGTGGAGCCACGCGAGGAGGAGTTGATCCGCGCCGCGACGTATGAAGCCATCGAACGCCTCATGCAACAGACCGGCCTTTCGGCGGCGGCCATCGACTGGTTTTTCTTCCAGAACCGGTCGCGCTGCCCGGAAACCACGCAGCCGGATTGTGCGGTGTGTCCGGTCCGGGCGATCTGCGCCCGGCAGACCCGGCTGTTCCAGCCGGTGTTCCGCACGACGGCGTATTGAGCGGCCGGAGAACGGGGCGGCCGTTCAGCGAACGGGCTCGACCTCGTGGGCCGGCAGTTCGACGGCGATTCCCCCGCCCATCATTTCCACCTGCAGGACCAGGCGGCCGCCGCGCCCCATGCGCTCGAACCGGGCTTCGCCCCCTTGCAGGGGGCCACCGATGATCCGGCAGATCTCGCCTGCGGCGAGGTTGCGCACGGGCTCCACGTACAGGCCGCTCGTCAATCCCCGCCAGATGCCCCGCAATTCGGATTCGAGTTGCGCGGAGCCCGCCGCTCCGCGCGGCTTGAGGACATAGGCCACCCGGCCGGTCTCGACGAAGTCTTTCTTGTCGAAATCGCCCGCCACGAAGACATAGCCGGGAAACAACGGCATTTGGCTGATTCGCCGCTTCCGCCCGCTGATGGTTTCGTGATGGAACACGGGCAAATAGTACCCCTGTCCCCGGCCATGCAACCATTCGGCGAATTTCTTTTCCCAGCGCGGACGGGTGCGGACGCAGGTCCAGGCCGATGGTTCGGACGGGCCCGCCACGAAGCGGTCCGGCGGAAACAGGAAAGGTTGCGGCTGGACGAACTGCCCCTGGCCCTTCCTGTCCAATTCTACTCGAACAGGTCCCATGATCGTTGGCGGTCAGGGTCGGCGAGGCACAACCGGCAGTTGCTCCGGCGCGATGCCGCGCAGCAGCACCGACAGGGTGGCTGCGGGCAACAGGCCCAGGCGGGTCCCTTCCGGAGCGGTCATCTCGGGCGTGCCGGTTGGCTGGAGGGCGGAATCGAGTTCCACCCGCCATCCGGGACCGGAATACACATAGCCGTCGCCTGCGGGGGCCAGGACATGGGTCGCGCCACTGAACCGCCCGGCGATTTCCCGGTCCGCACCAGAGCCGGAAAAGCGGAAGGCGTTGTTTTCCTGCGCGTCGAATTCGCTCTGCGAGACATAAAGCCGGGGCTTGTCGGCGTAGGGCCGGCCGGCCGTCGGGCAGAAGGTCGCGCAGTTGCCGCATTCGTTGCAGAAGTCGGTCAGGACCGCCGTCTGGTAGGCCTGGGCCACGGTAAACGAGATCGGCCGGCCGGGGACGGGGCGACCGCCCTGGAGGGTCCACGTTGGCAGATCGGCCTGGAAGGGCGTGCTTTCGTAGGTCAGGAACGCGCGATTGGGGCATACGCTGGTGCAGATCGAACAAAAGCGGTCGCAGCGCAGGCACCGTTTCGCCTCGGTTTGGGCGTCGTCGGCCTGGAGGGTCAGGACGACTTCATCGAATCCCATCCGGCCATAGGCGGGGAGTTCGGGAATGCCGACGCGCATCACCCGCGTGGCGCGGCGGCGGATTTCCGCCGACAGATCGAGTCCGCCGGTGCAGCGCATGATGTCCGGCGGGGCCGAGATACCGGCGGCCTGCCGCAGAATCTCCGCCGCGATCCGCTTGCCGTCGCCCTGGGCCTTGACGAGGGTGAGCGGCCCCTCGTTGACGGCGTCCCCGCCAGCGAAAACGCCCGGAACGGACGTTGCGCCGACCGCATCGGCCACGATGTAGCCCTTGCGATTGAACTCGATTCCGCTACCATCGAGGAATTCCAGCGCCGGACGCTGGCCGATGGCGGCCACCAGGAAATCCAGCGGCAGGGTGAAGTCCTGGCCGGGCACTTCGACGGGGCGGCGGCGGCCGGACTCGTCGGGTTCGCCCAGTTGCATGGTGGCGCACCGCAACCCGGCCACCCGGTCCTGGGCGACATCCACGGCCTTGGGTGCGGCCAGTTCCCGGATCGGGATCCCTTCCTTGAGAAGGCCGACGATCTCTTCGCGGTGGGCGGGCATCTCTTCCATGGTGCGGCGATAGACGACGGTGACCTCGCCGCCGAGCCGCCGGGCCACGCGGGCGCAGTCCATCGCGACATCGCCGCCGCCCACCACGCCGATTTGCCCGTTGAGCACGGTGAGTTCGCCGTCGCGCGCCATGCGCAGGAAATCCATGCCGTCAAGAACACCCTGGGCGTCCTGGCCATCGATGCCAAGGGGGATGCCTTTCTGCGCGCCGACCGCCACGACGATGAACTCGAATCCCTCGCCGCGCAATCCATCCAGCGTGAAGTCCCGTCCGGCGACCTGGCCGAAGCGGAAGACGACGCCCGCGGCCTCCAGCCGCGCCACATCCTGCTGAACCACCGCCGGCAGGGAGCGGTATTGGGGCAGTGTGGTCGTGGTCATGCCGCCGGCCTGCTGCCGGGCATCGACAACCACGACCTCCAGCCCGCCTTCGCGCAAGAATCCCGCCGCGGACAGCCCGCAGGGGCCGGCCCCGATGATGGCCACCCGGCCGGGGCGCGACGGCCCAACCACCAGCGCCGGATCCTGGCCGTTTTCCATGATGAAGCGCTTGATTTCGCGGATGGCCAGCGGCTGATCCAGATGGGTGCGCACGCAGGTCGTTTCGCACGCGTGGTTGCACGCGCGCCCGAGGGTGGCCCCCATCACGTTGTCGCGCCGGACGATCGCCGCGGCCTCGTCCAGTTCGCCGCCCCGGACCGCTTCCATGTAGGCGGGCACGTCCTGATCGATCGGACAGGTTTCCACGCAGGGCGCCTTGACGCAATCGAAGATCCCCAGGGGGCGGCGGGTCTTGGTGCCCTGCCGCTCGAAGGTATCGCGGTGGTAGAGCGAGTTCTGTTTCACCGCTTCGGCGTAGGCCAGCAGGTTGGCCAGCGCGGCGGAGCGCACATCCGCGCCGCCCCCGCCGGCCCGGGCCAGAATGAACGCCGGCAGGTCGGCCGCCCCGGCGGACTTCATGGCGGCGGCGGTTTCCTCGATATACTGCAGCAACCGGGCATAGCCGCCCGTCCGCAGCAAATCGGAGCTGGAGGTGATGGTGGTCATGCCGGCCGCCAGCAAGTCGGCCACATTCCAGCAGTCCGCTCCGCCGGCATAGGACATGGACAGGTCGCCCTTGAACTCCGCCGCCAGTTTGGCCGCCAGGCTCACGGTAATCGCCTGCAGGGGCCGCCCCGACAGATACATCATCTTTTCCTTGGCGTTGAACACCGGGCGATGATTGATCACTTCCAGGGTGTTGGAGAGCTTGACGCCAAACGCCACGCCCTTCCGGGCGGCGCGAGTGCGAAGATCGTTCAGGATGGTCAGCGCATCCGGATACTTCAAATCGTGGCCGAAGGCCTCATCCGGCACGGTCACCTGCTTGAACCCGAGCGTTTCATTCAGAATCCCGCGGAGGGTTTCAGGCCCCAGCAGCGTCGGATTAAGCTTCACGCTGGTGTGATAGCCGCGCTCTTCGATCAGGTAGGCCGCGATCCGGCCGATCTCGTCCGGCGGGCAGCCATGCATGGTGGAGAGCGTGACATTGTCGGAAAGCCGCGACGGGATGGCCAGATCCTGGACCGCCGGATACACCTTGGCGACGGCGGCGATGGCCGCGTCCAGCGCCTCGCCGGCATTTTCCATGCGCGCCAGAAAGCCCTGCACATTGTCCTGGAGAATGCCCTCGAGATTGTAGCCCACGCTCATGTTGAAGATCAGCCCCGGGGTTCCGCCCATCCCCAGCTTGTGGTGGAGCGCGTGGATCAACACCCAGGCCATGAGGTATTCGTTGAACGACTGGTCGATCTTCAGCTCCTGGGACCATTCGACGTTGTACCCCTCGTCCTGCATGTCGATGCAGGGCTTGGACACCTCGAGCTCGTCGAGGGTTTGGATGGTCTTCAGCTCGATGAAGCGCGCCCCTTGCAGCCAGGCGGCCAGAATATTCTGGGCCATTTGCGAATGCGGCCCGGCCGCCACCCCGAAGGGCGTCTCCAGCGCCTGGCCAAAGAGCGCCGTACGGAAGGCGTCGCCGGGTTGCGGACGAAAGAAAAACGCCTGCGGGATCCCGAAAATGGATCCGCGGCGGTCCAGCTCCCCAAACACCCACGATGCCACGGAAGGCAGGTCCAAAGGCTGAAAACGATCTGACATGGCCAAACTCCTTGCGCAATGGACGGTGGACGACATGTCCAACCGCGTCGGGCCGCATACTCTCACAGAGCGCGATTTCCATGCAAGCGACAGATTTCCATGCCGTGGAAAATCCCGCTGAAGCGGGACAGGCGATTTTTCCATGCTGTGGAAAATCTGGCCGAAAGTTTTCCATGCCGTGGAAAACGCGCGGGGCGTCAGCGGAGGGCGTCGCGCAAGACCTGGCGGTCGTCGAAGGGGGTCATGCGGCCGCCGATTTCCTGATAGGTCTCGTGGCCCTTGCCCGCGACCAGCAGGACGTCTCCCTGGCGGGTCTCCCGCAAGGCGGCACGAAGGGCCGCGGCGCGATCGGGCTCCACGGTGATCGGGCGGGCCGGATCCATTCCGGCCACGATCTGTTCGATGATCGCCGAGGGGTCTTCGTTGCGGGGATTGTCGCTGGTGACCACCGCCTGATCGGCCCCTTCCGAAACCACGGCCCCCATCCGGGGCCGTTTGCCGGCATCCCGATTGCCGCCGCACCCGAACACGCAGATCAGCCGCCCGGAGAAGGTTTCGCGCAGGGCGCCCAGCACGTTTCGCAGGGCGTCTTCGCTGTGCGCGTAATCCACGAAGACAAATCGTCCTCCCTTCGGATCGGGAATCCGCTCCAATCGGCCGGGCACCGGCGGCATCGCGGACAGGGTGGCCGCCATCCGGCCGGGCGGCACGCCCCACGCGCCGCAAACGGCCATGGCCGCCAGCGCGTTGGAAACGTTGAAGCGTCCGGCCACGGCCAGTTCGACCCGCGCCTCGCCCCACGGGGTCACCGCCGTGAACCCGGTGCCTCGCTCGGAGCGGCGAACGTCGACGGCTCGCACCGGCGCGGCGGCGGCGAGGCCATAGCCCAGCACGCGATTTTCCAGGCACGGGTCTTCGGCCAGCCGCCGGCCGAAGTCGTCGTCCAGATTGATCACGGCGGGCACGTCGGGTGCGGGGTCCAGCAGCTCCTCGAACAACCGCCGCTTGCAATGGAAGTATTCCTCCATGGTGCGGTGGAAATCGAGATGTTCGGGGGTGAGGTTGGTAAAGATCGCGGCGGAGAACCGGGTCCCGCGCAAGCGGTCGGCAGCCAGCCCCTGCGAGGAGACTTCCATGGCGAGCGCCTGTTCGCCGGCCTGCAGGCTTTCGGCCAGGATCCGCTGAACATCCGGGGCTTCGGGCGTGGTCCGGCCGGCCGCCAGATGGCGCCCGCCGAATTCGTAATGGATGGTCCCGATGAGGGCGGTCGGCGTCCCGGCCGCGCGCAGGATGTCGCGAACCATGAAGCTGGAGGTGGTCTTGCCGTTGGTGCCGGTGATGCCGATCACGCGCAGGGTGTGCGAGGGATGGCCATACAGTTCGGCGGCCAGGTCCGCCATGGCGGGGCGCAGCGGCGCCACCTGCACCACGGGCAGGCCTTTGGGCACATGCAGGCCCGGCTCGCCGGCCACGGCCGCCGCACCGCGGCGGATCGCCTCATCCAAAAACAGCGCGCCGCTGGTGGTGGCGCCGGGCAACGCGAAGAACAGGAACCCGGGCTGCACCTGTCGCGAATCGTAGGCCAGGCCCTTCACTTCCGTGGCCGCGGAGCCGGTAAGCTGGGCGGTCGGGGTCGCCCGCAGCAGGCGCCCCAGTTTCATGACGCGTCCGGCGCCGCGCCCATTGGCCGGGCCGCTCCCGTTCATGGCCCGCCCCGCGCCGCCGCCCCGTCCGACGGCTGAATATCCAGATAGCGGGCGGCGGGCTTGGCCATGAGCGCAAACACCTCCGCCGCCGTCCGGCCCCCCGTGCGAAGTGGCTGGGGATTGTCCAGCACCACGATGAAGGCGATTTCCGGACGGTGCGCCGGCAGCATGCCCATGAAGGCGGCGACGTTTTCCCGCTGCGCATAGCCGCCGCCGGGCAGGACCTTCTGGGCAGTCCCGGTCTTGCCGGCCACCGCATAGCCGGCCACCGCCGCGCGCTCCCCCGTGCCGCCCGGCCGCGTGACTTCGGTCAACATGGTGCGCATCAACGCGGCCGTGCGTTCCGTGACGGGCCGGGCGATGACGTCCGGCGCCCCCTGGTGCAGCACCACGCCATCGCGATCGACCACGCGCTGCACCAGATACGGCCGCATCAGAAATCCGTCGTTGCCGATCGCGCACATCATGTTGAGCATCTGCAGGGCCGTCACCGACACCTGGTGGCCCATGGCGATGCGCGTGATGCTGATCGGATACCAGTCCTTCGGGTGCGCCAGAAAGCCGGCCTCTTCGCCGGGCAGTTCGATCTCCGTGCGCCGGCCCACCCCAAACTCGCGCAGGTAGCGGTAAAGCCGGTCCTCGCCCAGTTCCACGGCGATCTTCGCGGCCCCGATGTTGCTGGACTTGCGCAGAATGCCCGTCACATCCAACTCGCCATGCGACCGGTAGTCGCGCAACGGACGGCCGGCATACGACCACAAGCCCCTTTCGCAGTCGAATACGTCGTTGGTCCGCACCACGCCTTCGTTGATCGCCGCCGCGACCACGGCGACCTTGAAGATGGACCCCGGCTCGAAATTGTAGCCGATCGCGCGGTTCATGCGCGCCTCGTCCGGAAATTCGTTGTACCGGTTCGGATCGAAGGTGGGCCGCGTGGCCATCGCCAGGATCGCCCCCGTGCGCACCTCCTGCGCAATGGCCCAGGCCGCTTCCGGATGGAAGGTCGTCATGGCGTAATCCAGGCCGCGCTCGACGAAGTACTGGACGTTCTGGTCGATCGTCAGGTGAACGTTGGCGCCCTCCTGGGGGGACACTTCGAGCGAGCGCCGAGAGTAGACCTCGCGCCGCAGGCCGTCCTTTTCGCCCAGCCGGAACCCGGCGCGGCCCTTGATCAGCGAATCCCAGCGCTGCTCCGTCCCGCCGCTGCCCAGCCCCTCCAGATTGACGAATCCGATCAGGTGGCTGGCCAATGCGCCCTGCGGATACTGCCGGGTGTTGACAGCATCGAAGCGCATGCCGGGCAGTTGGAGGCGCCTGACGCGCTCCGCGAGGCCCTCCGGCGCCTGCCGCTCAAGCCGGTAATACTGCGAATGGGGAGTATTGATCCTCTGAAAGACTTCCGTGTAGTCCTTCCCCAGCGTCCGCGAAAGATGCGAACTGAACACATGCACCTGGCGATTGCTGTAGACTTCGCCGGGCGTGACGACGATGTCGTAGTGGGTCAGGTCCAGGGCCAGCGTGTTGCCGTTGCGGTCCAGGATGCGCCCGCGCCCCACCTGCAGGTTCTGGCGGATGCGATGCTGCCGGCGCACCCCCTCGCGCAGCTCCCGGTTCGGGCCCAGATGCAATTGCACCAGCCGGGCCGACAGCCCCCCCCAAACCGCCAGCAGCACCACGCTGACCAGCGCCACCCGCCACATGTAGCCCCGGTCAACCACGTTTAGATCGGGCTGCCCTGCCGGGCATATTGGGTCGGCGGAACCGGCTCCTGCCGGTTCAGCCGAATGACCTGATCCGGCTCCGGAAACGACATCTGGAGGCCGTGGCGATCCAGCAGCGCCTCCATGTTGCCGATGTATCGCGCCGCCACCCAGTGGTGCTCTTCATTCAGGACTTCCTTGCGCAGTTCCGCGTATTCCCGCTCCAGCCGCGTGATGTTCTGCCCGATCCCCGTGCAGGTGCCGTGCAAATGCAGATAGACCATGCCCAGCGCCGCCACCAGCGCCATCAAGGGCACGCCCCAGAAGATCAGCCGGTTGCCATCATGTCCGTGTCGTCGATTCCGCTTGTCCATCTCATGCCATCCTTTCCAGTATGCGCAGCTTGGCCGTCCGGGCGCGCGGATTGCGCTGCACCTCGGCCTCCGCGGGCGTCACGGGCTTGCGCACCACCCGACGCCCCCGCGGCACCTCCCCCACCCAGCGACGTCCGCCCCGGGCCAGGGATTCCATTCGACCCTCGTGGGCCACCATGAATTGCTTCACCAGGCGATCTTCCAAACTGTGAAAGCTGATCACCGCCAGCCGCCCCCCCGTCGCCAGCAGGCTCAGGGCCGACGGCAGGGCCTTTTCCAGGGCCTCCAACTCGCCATTCACCGCGATCCGCAGCGCCTGGAACGTCTGCGTGGCCGGATGAATGCGTCCGCGCCGGCCGCCTTTCGCCCGCTCCACCAGCGCCGCCAACTGCGCCGTGGTCTCCAGCGGCTCGCCGCGCGCCTGGACCTCGGCCACGGCCTTGGCGATGCGCCGCGCCATCGATTCTTCGCCATAGCGGCGCAACACCGACTCCAACTCGCCCGGCGACAGCCGCCGCAGCAGCTCCGCCGCCGTCAACGCCTGGCGGTCATCCATCCGCATGTCCAGCGGCGCCTCGCCCCGAAAGCTGAACCCGCGCTCCGGCCGGTCCAGTTGCATCGACGACACGCCCAGATCCAGCAGGATCCCGCGAAAGCCCCGCAATCCATGGCGGGCGGCCACCTCGGTCAAATCGGCGAAATTGGCCCGCTCCAGGATCACCCGATCGCCAAACGGAGCCAGCGCGGAACGGGCCAGTTCCAGCGCCTCGCCATCCCGGTCCATGGCCAGCAGGCGGGTATCCAGTCCGGCCGCGGCCAACAGGGCCGAGGCATGTCCCCCGGCCCCCGCCGTAGCATCCAGATACCAGCCGCCCGGCCCCGTCACCAGATGGGCAACGGTCTCCTCCAGCAAAACCGGTACATGGACCATGCGTCACCTCATGGCATTACACAAACCATACGTGACCGTGGGAGGCCCGCCGGGATTCCGGACGAATCCGCAAGCCGCCGGCATCCTCGGAGACCCCCGAGGCCCCTTCGAACAACTGATAGCGCGGCAGGAGGACGCGTTGGGGAACGGAGAACCAACGCGCTGCCTCCCTGCCGCTAGAAATGGATTGGCTCATCATGAGCTGGCGCGCCACCGTGCCGCGCGCCGCCCGGGCGCCTTTCGACACCGCCGCCACGCGGGTGGCCGTCGCGACGCGCGTGGTCGTCAGGACTCGCGCCGAGGTCGCCGAGCGGGACCGCACCGACACCACCGTCTGGGGAAGCGTCCGCGGCGCCGGCCGGGCGGCCGGCGCCTTTCCGGGCCGGACCGCCGTGGGGGCGGGGGTATAGATCGCTTGCCCGGCGTCGTCGAACAATTCCGCCTGGCGTCCCGGTAGTATGGCCGCCCCGCCGCTCCGCGGCGGCAACGGCTCCTCGCGGTCCCACCAGTTCTCGTTCTCTTCCCGCCGCTCCACGCCCGGGCCGATGCCCAGGAAGAACGCGCCGAGAAAACTTAGAAGCCGATATATTGGACCGCTTCCGCGAACTTCGATTGATCCAGTTGCGAACTCTGCTCGTTCCATGATTCCGGACTCCATAGTTCAAACCGACTACCCACGCCGACCAACAGCATTTGATTGATGATCCCGGCATAGTCCAGCAGGGCATCCTTCACGCGAATCCGCCCCTGGGCATCCAGGGCGACGCGATCCGCGCGCGAAAAGAAATCCCGCAAAAATCGCTGCGCCTGCACATTCGCCACCGAAGCCGTGCGCACCTTCTCCAGGCGCTGCGCCATCTCGCGCGCGGTGTAGACATACAGGCATTTTTCATTCACCCCCGGCAGAATAAACAAGACGGGCTCCCCCGCCGCCTCGCGCCAATCCGATGGAATCGTCACGCGCTTCTTGCCGTCCAGCGTGTGGGTATAGCTCCCGACGAAGGCGCCCGCGTTCAGCAACTCCTGCAATTCAGTTGTGACACGACGCTCCATTTGGCCTTCCTTCTGATGCACTTTATCCCACTTTGACCCACCAACCGTCAACAGAAAAAACCTTTAAAAATGCAAATTATTTATTTCGATGCACCGCAATGTCTTGCAACGAAAAAAGCATTCGCCCCCCCTTTCCCCGTTCACAGGTTATCCACAACCGCTCTCCCGTGATTGCCTTGCGCGCCCGGATTCCGTAGGTTCTGGCGATATGTGGCTGCGATTATCCAAGTTCGTGACGGGTCTGGTGCTGCTGCCGTTGGGCGCAGCCCTGAGCCTGTCGCTTTGGCGGGCGGGGATCATCCTGGCGCAGTCGCCGACCCGCCTGCCCCTGCTGGACGCCTTTGCGGCGGTGGCGGGGATCGTCATCTGGGGCATCATCTGGCTGTTGCTGCCCCCCCTGACGCGCACCTATGTGCTGGGTCACGAATTGACCCACGCGCTTTGGTCGGTGCTGTTCGGCGGCCGGGCCTATGGCCTGCGCGTATCGGCGCGCGGCGGCAGCGTCCGGGTCACCAAAAACAATGCCTGGGTGACCCTGTCCCCCTACTTTTTCCCCCTGTATACCTTCCTGGTGGCGGCGCTCTGGCTGCTCTCCGTCTGGCTCTGGCCCGCCGTTCGTCCCTACTCGCCCATCTTTCTCTTCTGGATTGGGCTGACGTGGTCGTTCCACCTCACCTTCACCCTCCGCTTCCTGACCTTCCGCCAGCCCGATATCCGCGAGCACGGTCGGCTCTTTTCCTATACCCTGATCTATTGCCTGAACGTGGGGTCGATCACCGCCGCCCTGGTGGCCATGGGCAGCGGTTCGTTTGCGGATGCCGGGCGCGATTTTCTCGGCCACGTGAAATGGCTCTGGGAAGTGGCCGGCCTCTTCTATGAATGGCTGCTGACGCGCCTGCCCGCATAACCCAACGAGGCCGAGGCGCGCGGCGCCATGCCGCCGATCAGCGCCGCCGGGGGCGCCCGCCCCCTTGCGGCCCGCGACCGCCCGGTCGTCCGGAGTTCCGGCCGCCGCCGGGAGCAGAGTCCGGCCGCGGCCGGCGCTGGCGAGGCAGCATGTCTTTCGACAGCGGCGTCAGCCACTCCTCCGGTGGCGACACGCACTTCAGCGGCTGCTTCATGTACTCCTCGACCGCGGGAATGTAGTAGCTGTCGATTTCGTCGGCGAAGGTGATCGAGGTCCCCTTCTCCCCCACCCGCCCGGTGCGGCCGATGCGGTGCACGTAGTCTTCCGCCTGCTCCGGTATGTCGAAGTTGATGATCAAATCGACGCCCTGAATGTGCAGTCCGCGGCCGGCGACATCCGTCGCCACCAGGATGGGCACCTTGCCGCTGCGGAAATCCTCCAGCACCTTGACGCGCTTGCGCTGTTCCACCGCGCCCGAGAGCAGCGCGACATCCATCCCCTGGTGGCGCAGATTCTCGCAAAGGCGCTCGGTCGAATCGCGCCGGTTGCCGAAGATGATCACCCGCTCGGGCTTCATCTCCCGAAGGAGGTTGTAGACAATGGTGAACTTCTGGCGGGCGGTGGTGATGTAGACGCGCTGATCAATGGTTTCCGCGGCGACATGCTCGGGTTCGATGTCGATCGTGATCGCATCGCGCATCCATTGCGACGCCAGGCGGGTCACGTCCGGCGTCAAGGTCGCGCTGAACAAAAACGTCTGCCGCTGATGCTTCGGCGGGCAGCCATAGACGATCCGTCGGATGTCGGGGATGAAGCCCATGTCGAGCATGCGGTCCGCTTCGTCAATGACCAGGATCTCCACCTTCGAAAAATCCACGTCCTGCCGCTGGCGGAAATCCAGCAGGCGGCCGGGCGTCGCGACAATGACATCGACATGCTTGTCGCGCAGCGCCGCCCGCTGGGCCTGCATGTCCATGCCGCCATATACCGCCAGCAGCCGCAGGCCGGTATGGCGGCCCAGGGCCTCGCCGTCGCGCGCGATCTGCATGCACAACTCGCGCGTGGGGGCCATGATCAGCGCGCGCGGATAGCCCTTGCGTCGGTCGGGCGCCGCCGGATGGTCGAGCAAATGCTTGAAAATCGACAGCAGGAAGGCCGCCGTCTTGCCGGTGCCCGTCTGGGCCCGCCCGCAGACATCGCGACCATCCAGCGCCACCGGCAGCGCCTTGGCCTGGATGGGCGTGCAGTAGCGGAAGTCCAGGTCGGCCAGGGCGTGCCGCAGCACGTCGGGCAGGTCCAAGTCCAGAAAGCGCGTCTTGCCCTCCGCCGGCGCCACCGCATAGGTGGCCGGATCCCAGTCCGAGACCGGCGCCTCGCGGGCGGGGGCGCCCGAATGGCGCCGGGGCTGCGGCGGCGGATGGTGCTGGCCGCGTTTCTTGTGCGGACCGCCGCGCACCTTGGCCGGATCGTTCGCCCGTGGATTCTTTTCGACCGTCCGCGCCACGGCGGACGACTTCTTGGGATGGGGCTTCGGCGGTTTGGGGACCGTCGGCGGAACCGCCGGGGCATGCGGGGCCTTGCGGCCGCTGAACACATTTTTGACGCGTTGAATAAAACTCATGGCGACCGGGAACCTATCACCTCTCCGCCCGCCTATGCCATGCAAAAAACCCGACAAAAAAATCCCCACCATGCCGATGGAGCGTCTCTCCTGACCTTATGAGGATAAGGTGGGAACCTGTCGCCTGCTTTCCGGAACTTCCGGCAGAACGGACATGCCGTCCACAAGCGAACACCAGCTCCCGGTGTCAGTAGTGTTGGGTAGGAGAACCAAGCCCCTGTCGTACATGGCAGGGAAGAATGTCAAATCTGTCGACTCAAAGAACCACCGCGTTTCCGTCTGTTTGGAATGTACCGCCTGGCCCCCCGCTTGGCAACCGCGGAATGACGCCGCCGGGTATCGCGGTTTACCCGCGGTTTACCCGAATCCGGTCGGAACACCGGAAAGACAAGATAACCACGAATCACTCGAATCATCACGAATCAGGAGAAGGAAGAGGAGAGAGGAACAGCCGGAAAACCATTTTCAGCTACGAATGACAGGATGAAACGGATTCGATCCGGGAACCCAGGGTTCAGTTTGTACACGATCCACCTCTGTCCAATTTTGTGCGCGATTTTTTCACAAAACCCCTTGACACGCCTTGCGCCGTATTCTAGAAATGTAATCGTTTACAAACAGGTGCGACATGCAACGGAGGCAATCATGGCCGGATCAACAGGACGATGGAAAATTGCGGGAATGGCAGTTGCCATGACTCTGGCTGCAAGCGGAGCCATCGGGGAAGAATCCCCTGCTGCGGATTCGGAAGCCGCACGCCTGATGCCGCTGGCCCCCCGGCCGCAGTGGGTCGCGACCGCGTCCTCGCAGGAGGCGGACTGGTCTCCCGAACAGGCCCTCGCGCCCATCGGCCGCTGGAGCAGCGATTTCGCCGACGCCCAGTGGTGGGCCGTCGATTTCGGCCGGGAGGAATTCCTCGGCGGTCTTCGGTTGCGCTGGGAAGACGCCTACGCCCGCGCCTATGCGGTGCTGGTTTCCGCCGACGGCGAAAACTGGGAAGAGGTGCACGCCACAACGAAGGGCAAAGGTGGCACCGAGATCATCGCGTTCACTCCCCGTCCCGTCCGTTACGTGAAGCTCGATCTCCGCGAACGTGCCACGCAATGGGGCTTCTCGCTCTGGGAGGTCTCGTTCAATCCGTGGGAACTGTGCCAGCGGTCCTGGGGCATGCAGGCGACGGCCTCGAGCGGCCAGGGCGGCGCGCTGGGCGCCGAGAACGCCATTGACGGCGATTCCACCACGCGCTGGAGCAGCGCCTTCACCGACGATGAATGGTGGCAGGTGGAGTTCCCCCGCCCCATCGAACTGAGCGGCCTGCGGATCCTCTGGGAAACCGCCTTTGCCGAGAATTACGAGATCCAGGTCTCCGACGACGGCGAAAGCTGGCGCACCATCTATACCGTTAAGGAAGGCGACGGCGGGCCTGATTTCGTCTTTTTCACCCCCGTGGAAACCCGCTTCCTCCGCATCCACTGCACCCAGCGCGGCACCGGCTGGGGCAACTCCATCTGGGACGTGCGCTTCTTTACCGGCGCCGAGCGCTTGCAGGCCGCCGCCACGTCTTCCGAATCCGGAAGCTCGCCGGAACTGGCCGTGGACGGCCGCCTCGACACGGCCTGGCGTGCGCCGGACAACGGCTCCGCCGCCTTGACCGCCACCCTGCCCGAAACCATGGCGCTGGGCGGCGTGGCCCTGACCTGGTTGGAGGATTACGCCTCGGAATACACCGTCGAAGCCTCCGAAGACGGCGATGCCTGGGAGCCCCTCGTCGCGCAGCAAAACGCCACCGGCGGCGAAAACCAGCACTTCTTCGCCGCCCGGCCCGTGCGGATGCTGCGTGTGACCGTCCTCCAAAACAGCGGCGCGCCGGCCGCGCTGGCCCGCATCGAAATCAAGGGCGCCGAAGAGCAGGCCACGCCCATCCGACACTACCAGGCCAAGGCGCGCAACATCCGCCGCGACCTCTTTCCAATGTGGCTCAGCCGCTTGCAGGAGTATTGGACCATCGTCGGCCTGCCGGAGGAACACCACGAATCGCTCTTCAGCGAGACCGGCATCATCGAGCCGTTCAAGAATGCCTTCAGCGTCCAGCCCATGCTCTGGCTGGGCGGAACATTGCACACGTGGGCGGATGTCGAAATCGACCTCGCGCTGGCCGACCGAATTCTGCCACTGCCAACCGTTCGCTGGAAAGGCGAGGGCTGGCATCTGGAGATGTCCGCCGCCATGGACGGCCCCGAGGGTGGCCGCTATACGGCCGTGCGCTACCGGTTCGTCACGGACTCCTCCATCCCGCCCGATGCCCGCCTGGCGCTGGCCATCCGCCCCGTCCAACTCAATCCCGGCTGGCAGCACGGCGGGTACAGTCCCATCCGCGAGGGCCGGTTTGAAGCCGCCGCCGAAAACCAGCCGACGTCATTCTTCGTCGACGGCGCCCTGCGTCTCCTGCTGCCGACCGCGCCCGCCGCCGTCGGCGCGGCCCCGCTGGCCGAAGGCGAAATCGGCGAATACCTCCTGCGCGGCGAACTGCCGAAAACCGCGGCGGCCCGCGACGACGAAGGCAAGGTCGGCGCCGCCGCCTGGTTCGACCTGAAGGCCGCCGCCGGTTCCGCCACGGATGTCGTTGCGGTCTTTCCGCTCTATCCCGACGCCGCGCCGCCCCCGGAGTGGCTCGCGGATCCCTCCGCCGGCTTCGAAGCCCTGTGGGCGGAACAGCGCGCGCAATGGACGAAACGCCTGGCCCTGCCGCGGATCGAAATTCCCGAGCCGCGCCTGATCGACGTGATGAAGAGCAATCTCGCCTACATCCTGATCAACCGCGACGGGCCGTGGTTCAAGCCGGGCCCGCGCAACTACAACCACGCCTGGATGCGCGACGGCGTGCTGACCGGCGTGGCCACCCTGCGCTGCGGCATCACCGACATGGTGCGCTCCTTCATCGAAACCTATGCGCAACACATCCGCGAGGATGGCTGGGTGCCGTGGATGATTCTGGAAACGGGCCATGCGGTGGCCTACAATTCCGATCCGACCAGCGGCGAAGGCCACGAGTATGACAGCCAGGGCCAGTATCCATTCATTATCCGCCAGTATCTCGACTACACCGGCGACGAGGATTTCGTCCGCAACAGAGTCCCCGGCGCCATCCAGTCCATCCGCTTTGCCCGCATGCTGCGCGAACGGCGGATGACCGCCGAATACCGCGACGACCCCGCCAAGCAGGCCTATTACGGTCTTTTGCCGCACTCCAACAGCCATGAGGGCTACTACCCGGCCCAGCACAGCTACTGGGACGGCTTCTGGCTGCTGCGCGGCATCAAGGACGCCATCGTCCTCGCCGAACGCTTCGGCCACGACCAAGACGCCGCCTGGCTGCGCGAAGAAGAGGAATCCGTCCGCCGCGACTTCTACGCCTCGATGCGGCGGGTCATTCAGGACGCCGGCCTCGAAGCCCTCCCCGGCTGCGTCGAGCTGGCCGATTTCGATCCCACCTCGACCACGATGGGCATCATGGTCGCCGACGAGCGCGATCATCTGCCCCAGCCCTACGGGACCAATACCTTCGATATCTACTGGCAGGAGCTGGTCTCCCGCATGGAGCCGGACGGCGCGAAACTCTATACGCCCTACGAGGTGCGCAACGCCGATGCCTTCGTGCGCCTGGGCTGGCGCGACCGGGCACTCGACGCCCTGCGCTTCTTCGTGCGCGACGCCGTGCGGCCCGCCGCCTGGAACCATATGGGCGAAGTCACGCACACCTCCCTGCGGACCCCGGCCTACATCGGTGACATGCCCCACACCTGGGTCGGCGCCGATTACGTCAACGCCGTGCGCTCCCTGTTCGTCTTCGAGGACAACGATGCCCTGGTGCTGGCGGCCGGGATCGATCCCGCCTGGCTTGAGGAAGGCGTGCTCGCGGAAAACCTGCCCACGCAGTTCGGCACCGTGGGCTACCGCATGCGCCTGACCGACGGCACGCTGCACATCGATCTAGAAGGCCAGGCCTCGCCGCCCGGCGGCCTCAACCTGCCGCTGCCCGCCTCGCTCGCTGATGTCCCCGTCGTCCTGAACGGCCAGCCCCATGCCGTGGAAAACGGCGTCCTGCGCCTGGACCGCATCGGGACGCCGCCGCCTTCGGGAACCCGATCCGCATCCGGGGCCCGCAACGACGACGCCCTCGCGCCGGAAGATCCCCTCGTTCTTGAGTGGCTCAAGCAGGTGCAGGACACCACCACCCCGGAACAGCAGCTCCTCGGCTCCATGCAGGACCCGCAGCTCCAGACGTTCAACAACGCCCTGGCCGCCATGGCGTTTCTCCTGAAGGGCGAAACGGAACGCGCCGAGCGCATCCTCGATTTCTACGCCGCCGCCACCGACCGCGAAACCCCCGACGGCACGCTGCAGAACTTCTTCGTCGCCGGCGAGCCCCGCGGCTTCTACCAGACCGCGAACCGCACCGAAGAAGACGGACGGCCCGTATACCGTGTCGGCGACATGAACGACCGCTGGATGGGCGACCTGTGTTGGCTGCTGCTGGCCTACCGGCATCACGAGCAGGAAACCGGCTCCGATCGGTACGATGAAATCCAAGGCCTGCTTTGCGACCTCCTGCTGTCGTGGTACACCCCCGCCACCCGCAGCCTCGGCGGCTACGTCCAGCACGGCTGGCGCAACGGCGACCGCAAGTTGCACGAGGATCACGGCCATCACGAGGGCAACATCGATGCCTATGCGGTGTTCCAGCTTCTCGGCGAACAGGAAAAGGCCCGCCAGATCCGGCTTTGGCTCGATGCCTCGCTCCACGGCAACGATCTGCCGCTGGATCTCTATACCTGGCGCGCCATGGCCTATGGTCCGGAGGCCCGGGCCTTGATGGACATCCCCGACCGCGACCCGCGCTTCCGTAAAACCGTTCAAGTCAACGGACGCCGCGTCACCGGCGTCTGGCACGGGCCGGATGCCGGCATCACCGGCAATCTCTGGAACGACGGCCTCGGCCACATGGCCTGCGGGTTCTTCGCCGTCGGCGAAGCCGGGCGCGGCAATTTCTACGCCAACCAGATGGACCACTTGCTGCGCGATATCGACATCGGCGGCGTCCGCACCCGCGGCATCCCCTACACCGTCAACCGCACCGGCGGCTATGACTGGGTCGATCCCGACAAGGGCTTCGTCTCCACCGCGGCGTGGTACGTCTTCGCCAAGAACCGCTTCAATCCCTTCACCCTGCAGTTCGAACACTAATCCCATGGAGACGCTACGCTTTCCATCCGATTTCGTCTGGGGCGCGGCGACCTCCGCCTTCCAGATCGAAGGCGCGGCCGCCGAGGGCGGGCGCGGCGAATCCATCTGGGACCGCTTCTGCCTCGCCCCGGGCCGCATCGCCAACGGCGACCATGCGCAAGTCGCCTGCGACCATTTCCACCGCTTCAAGGACGATGTCGCGCTGCTCGCCGATCTCGGCATCCCGGCCTATCGCTTTTCCATCGCCTGGCCCCGGATTTTTCCCGACGGCCGCGGTCGCTTCCAGCCCGCGGGACTCGATTTCTACGGGCAGCTGGTGGATGAACTGCTGCGGCGCGGCATCACCCCCTATGCCACGCTCTACCACTGGGACCTTCCGCAAGCCCTGCAGGATCGCGGCGGCTGGCCCAACCGCGACACCGTCGGAGCGTTCCTCGACTATGTCGACATCGTCACGCGCACCCTTGGCGACCGGGTCCAGCACTGGTTCACCCACAACGAACCCTGGTGCATCGCCATGCTCGGGCATGCCCAGGGCATCCATGCCCCGGGCCTCCGCGACGGCCCCGCGGCACTCGCCGCCGCCCACCACCTGCTGCTCTCCCACGGCCAGGCCGTGCCGATCATTCGCGCCAATGCCCGGAACGCCAGCGTCGGCATCGTCCTCAACCTCACGCCGGCCTATCCGGCCTCGGACCGCGACACCGACCGGCGCGCATCGCACCTGTACGACGGCCAGTTCAACCGCTGGTTTCTCGATCCCCTCTTTGGGCGCGGCTATCCGGACGATGTCGCGGAGGCCTATCGCCACCACAGGTGGCTGCCGGATGGCCCCCTGCCCTTTGTCCGGCCCGGCGATCTTGACACCATCGCCGCGCCCTGCGACGTGCTCGGCATCAACTACTATACGCGGGCCATCGTCCGCGCCGCGGAGCGCGAACCCGCCGGCAGCCCCCCCGACGTCGTACCGCCAGCGCCTTCCGAGGAACTGACCGACATGGGCTGGGAGGTCTATCCCGAAGGTCTGCACGATCTGCTCGTGCGTGTGCATCGCGACTACGCCCCCGCCCGCCTCCTGATCGCCGAAAACGGCTGCAGCCATGCCGACGGTCCCGGCCCCGATGGCCGCATCCGCGACGAACGTCGCATCCGCTACCTGCGCGACCACTTCGCCCAGGCCCGCCGCGCCATGGATCAGGGCGTGCCGCTTCAGGGATATTTCGTCTGGTCGCTGATGGACAACTTCGAATGGCAGTGCGGCTACCGCCAGCGCTTCGGCCTGGTCTGGGTCGATTTCGAAACGCAGCGGCGCATCCCCAAGGACAGCGCCGCCTGGTTCGCCCGCCAAATCGCCGCAATGCCGGCCCGTTTTTCGGCGGACGCCCCCTCAAAAAAAGATTGAAAAAAACTCTTTACAGCCCTCGGTCATATTGATAGTTTCCCAATAGTAAACGATTACATTTCAAAAAAACCGCCCCGCATGACGATGAACCACCAGGAGAACGCCCCCATGAAAACCCTGCTGCCTCTGTTCCTGATTCTGGCCATGGCTATCTCGTCCCCGGCCGAACTCTTGACCAATCCCGGATTCGAATCCGGCGATCTCACCGGATGGAGCATCTTCGGGCCCGAACCAAGCTGGACCGTCGAGGGCGGTGACAACGCCTTCTCGGGAAACTTCGGCGTCGTCAATACCGTCCATAACTCGCAAGTGGGCGAGAACTGGCGCGGCGTCTATCAGAATGTGCCGGTCACGGAAGGTCAGCTCTATTCCGCCACGGTCTTCATCCGCGCACTGGATGTGGAGAGCTCCGAATCCTGGCTGGAGATCAATTGGCGGAATGAAAACGGCGACAACATCGGCCAGAGCCAGTCCGCCCGCGTCACCGCCGACCAGCCCTTCACTCGCGCCACCCTGCCGTGGATCACGGCCCCGGCCGGCGCCGTGACCGCCAACGTCAACGGCATCGTCTTCATGGCGGATCTCCCGGCCGAGAACGCGGATTTCCATGCCTTCGATGATTTTTCGATGAAGGAAATGCCCGTGAACCAAGCCGACAACCCCGGCTTTGAAGACGAGGAAAATCCGTTGGAAGGCTGGGAGACCTTCGGCGTGGGCTGGCGCACGGGGGGCGGAGATGATGCCCGCTCCGGCCAATACGGCCTGGTGAACGACGTGCTGGACTGGCAGGTGGGCGAAGAGTGGCGCGGCGTGTTCCGGAGCGTGCCCGTCACTGGCGGCGAAACCTATTCGGCCGGCGTCTTCATCCGTGCCGTCAGCGCCAACCACTCGGAGTCCTGGTTCGAACTGCAATGGCTGGACGATGTCGGGGACATCATCGATCAGCTTCAGACTCCCCCGGTAACCTCCGACCAGCCGTTCACCTATACCGCGCTGGAAAACATCGTCGCGCCCGCCAATGCCGTGGCCGCCAGCATCCGCGGCATCGTGCACATGACGGACGTTCCCACGGCGGACGATGCCGACTTTCATATCTTCGACGACTTTTTCATGGTGCTCGAAGCCGAGCCCGAACCCGAACCGATTCTGGAAATCGCGACAGGCGACGGCAACGACATCCTCGTGAGCTGGCCGACCTTCTCCACCGGCTTCGAACTGGAATCCACTCCGGAGCTGGTCGCGCCGGATTGGCAACCCGTTGGGGTCCCGCCCGTGGAAGTCGAAGGCCGCTGGCAGGTCGCCATTCCGGCCCTTGACGCCCAGGCCTTTTTCCGGCTGCGCAAACCCTGAGGCCATGACGTCCACCATCAAGGATATCTGCCGGGCCACCGGCTTTTCGACCGCCACCGTCTCGCGGGTGCTCAACGACAGCCCCCTGGTCACGGAGGCCACCAAGCAGAAAGTCCGCGCCGCCCTTGATGAGCTGGGCTACCGCCCCAACCATGCCGCCCGCTCCCTCAAGCTCAACCGCACCGGCATGATCGCCGTCGTCTTCCCCGACTTCGACAACGGCTTCTTCACCGACGTCCTCCGCGGCGTCGATGAAATGGCTTCGGAGTTCGACGTCCACCTGCTGACCGCCTTCACCCACGGGCCCCACGATGAACAAGACCTCATCACCCGCATGGTCCGCGAGCGCCGCGCCGATGCCCTCATCCTGATGAACCTGACCTTCCCAGAAGCCTTCCTGCGCGCACTCCTGCGCTGGAAGATGCCCATCGTCCTGATCGATCGCCCGCTCAAGAAAAGCCCCATGGTCTCCGTCGGCATCGACAACCGAAGCGGCGCGGCCGCCATGACCCGGCACCTGATCGGGCTCGGCCACCGCGACATTGTGTTCGTGACGGGGCCCGCCGGCACCTACGACGCCGAGGAACGTCTCGCCGCCTTCCGCAAAACCATGAAGGCGGCCGGGCTCGCCGTGCCAGCCGACTCGATCTGGCCCGGCGATTTCACCGAGGCGGGCGGCGCGCGCCGGATGGCGGAGCATCTGCGCCGCAACGCCCCCCTGCCCGACGCCATCTTCGCCGCCAACGATGCCATGGCCGTGGGCGTGCTGCGGACCTTGCGGGAGGCCGGCCGCCAGGTCCCCGGCGACGTCGCCGTCGTCGGTTTCGATGGCAGCGATTGCGCCCGACATCTCGACCTGACCACCATCCAGGCCCCCATGCGCGCCATGGGACGCGAAGCGGCCAGGCAAGCCCTCGACCTCATCCAGGGCGGCTCGGGACCGCGCCATGTCGTCCTGCCCACGAAACTGGCCATCCGCCAAACCTGCGGCGCCACCCCGGCCGCCACCGAACCCACCCTGCAACCCACGAAAGGAGCCCGTCCATGACCCCCCGCATGCGTATTCCTCTTTTGGCCCTCTGCACCCTCCTGGCGGCGGCCCGCGCACCCGCCGAGCTCTTGGAGAATCCCGGATTCGAAACCGGATCCCTGGCCGGCTGGGCCACCTTCGGCTACGGCTGGCGAATCGTCCCCGAAGACGAAGCCCGTACCGGATCGCATGCCCTCGCCGTCGATAACCACCTGGAGCTTGATGAAGGAACCTGGCATGGCATCAGCCAGGATGTCCCCATCACGCCCCGCCAGACCTACACGGCCAGCGCCTATGTCGCCGCCAACAACGTCCGCCATTCGTCCGCATTTCTCGAGATCCAGTGGCTCGATGAAAAAGGCCAGTTGCTCCACCAGGTCCGTTCGCCGGCTATCAACCGCAACCAATCCTACCGTTTGGTCCAGCTTCGAAAATCCCGGGCGCCCGTCGGCGCCGCCACCGCCAGCATCCGCGGCATCTTCTTCATGCCCGGCACCCCCCGCAACGACAAGGGTGTTTTCACCTTCGATGATTTCTCATTCAAAGCGGAATGAAAGGAACCCCCATGACCCCAACCCGTAGAATCGTCCGGATGGCCGCCGCCGGAGCGCTGATGGCCATCGCCACCTTGGCCCAGTCCCTCGAGAATCCCGGCTTTGAATCCGGCGATCTCTCCGGCTGGGAAACCTTCGGCCTCGGCTGGCGCATCGGCGCCGGCGAGGATGCCGCCAGCGGTTCCCACGGGGCCGTCTGCGACGTGCTCCACGAGCACGAGGGCGAAACCTGGCGCGGCATCACCCAGACCGTTTCCGTCGTCCCCGGCCGCACCTACTCCGCCAGCGTGGACATCCGGACCGTCAATATCCGCGCTTCCTCCTCCTTCCTCGAACTGCAGTGGCTGGATGCCGCCGAAGGCGTGATCGCTCAGCTCCAATCTCCGTGGGTCACCATCGACCAGCCCTTCACCCCTGCCGCCCTCTCCGCCGTCACCGCGCCCCCCGGCGCGGTCGCCGCCAGCGTCCGCGGCATCGTGTTCGCCGAACGTCTCCCGGAACCCGACCAGCCCGAGTTCCATATTTTTGACCAATTCCGCTTCTGGCGCCAGTGAGGTTCTGCCGGAAGCCGAAACACAACCCAAGCCCGAACATCGAGAAACCCACAACCAACCAAGGAGGAATCCCCATGACCCGATTCATGCGCATCCTATCCCTCGCGGCCTGCCTCGCGCTGGTCGCCACCGCCGCCTCGGCGAACCTCATCAACAACCCGGATTTCGAATCCACGGTCGACTGGTACTTCTGGGACGGCGCTTCCGTGGAAAGCTGGGCCGGCTATGGCGACGGCAGCGGCGGTAACGGCATGATCTTCGCCGGCTGGACCGCTTCCGGCGGCTTTTACCAGGACTACGCCAGCACCGAAATCGGCACCACGTATTCGTTCACGATCTTTGGCGGTCCGACCTGGGACTGGGATCGTGGCGCGGCCGTGACGGACTTCCAACTCTACATCGACTTCCGCGATGATAGTTTTGTCAGCCTCGGGTACGAGTACATCACGCCGGACAACTTGAACACCACCGACTCGTGGAGCCAGTACAATGTTGTCGCCGTGTCTCCAGCCGACACCGCCTATGTCCGCGTAGGCGCCAACTACACGCTGTCGGGCACCGGTGCCGGCGCCTACCGCTGGGATGACGCTTCGCTGCTGGCGACTCCGATCCCCGAGCCCGCCACCCTGAGTCTGCTGGCGGTCGGCGCCCTGGGCATGGCCCTGCGCCGCCGTCGCAACCGTTGAGGTTGAACCAACCCGGGCCGGCGGCGGTCCGCACCCACCCCGCCGCCGGCCCCCTTCTCTTCCATTGCCGATGCCCCCCCATCCTCCCCGTACCTTCCGCGTTCCCTCTTGGGCGAACTCCAAACTCCTTTGTCTGGAAAACCGCGCCGGACTGCGCGTCCACCTGCTGCCCAACGGCGCCATCGGCGCCATCGAACACGACGGCATCCTCGTCAACCAGTCCCGCGGCATTCTGCCCGAAGGCGCGCCCTTCCGCCTCTGGCTGCGCAGCGGTCGCAACCTGATTTCCCTGTTGAATCCGGCCACCGTTGCCTGCTTCGAAACGGACAACCGACGCACGGCGGCCTGGCATGGCCGCCATGCCATCTGGCGCTGGCAGGTGCGCTTGGCGCTGGATCCGGCGCGCACCGCCTGGACCTGGCATATCGAAGTCACCCATCACAGTGCCGAGCACCGTTCCGTGGAAATCTTCCTGGCGCAGGATCTCGGCCTGGCCAGCCTCCAGCACGCCCGCATCAACGAAAACTACAACGCCCACTACATCGACCACACCCCGCTCGACCACCCCGAATGGGGGCCCGTCCTTTGCGCCCGGCAGAATCTCCTCCAATCCGAACGGTGTCATCCATGGCTGGCCCTCGCCTGCCCGACCGGCGCCGCGGCCTATGCCACCGATGGACTCGATGTCTTTGGCCTCGCCCAACGCGCTTCCGGCCGGCCCCGCGCGCAACAGCGCACCGCGCTCCCCTCCCGCCGGCGCCAGGGCGAAAGCGCCTGCGCCGCCTTGCAGAGCCTCCCCGTCCGGCTGGCCGCTGACAAATCCGCCTCGTTTCAATTTCGGCTCGTCTACGCCCCCCACCACCCCGCCGCCACCTCCCGGAAGGATCTCGCCCGCATCCGCCCCGCGCCCCGGACAGCCGCTCTCCGGAGGCCACCCGCAACGCCCGTTCCCCGCTCCCTCTGGGATGAACCCGACCTGCTGCACGGACGCCACCTCGATGCCGCCGCCTGGGACCGCCTCTACCCCCGCCGCCACGGCGAAGAATGGACCGGCCGGCGCCTCGGCTCGTTCTTCACCCCCGACGGACTCCATGTCGTGTCCAAGGCCAAGGAATCCATTGTCGAACGCTCCCATGGCCACGTCCTGCTGGGCTCGAACCACCTGCTGCCCGCCGACGACGCCTTCGGCAGCACCGTCTATGCTCCGGGCGTCTTCAACGCCCAGATCTTCTGCGGCAACCCCGATTTCTCCCGCGTCCTCACCGTCGTGCGCGACCCCCTCCAGCGACTGCGCGCCTCCGGCCAGCGCCTCTGGGTGCATCTCGATGGCGCCTGGCGTCTGCTTGGCACCCCCTCCGCCTTCGCCATGGGACTCGACCGCGTCGACTGGTGGTATAGCCTGCCCAAACGCCTCCTCCGCATCACCAGCCGCGTGCTCGCCGATCCCTCCGCCGTCACCCTCGACTGCCGCGTCGTCGAAGGACAGCCCTTGCGCTGGCTCGCCACGCATCAGCTTTGCCTCGGCACCAACGAACTCGACCACGGCGGGGCCATCGAAATTTGTCCGGAACGCGCCGAGGCCGTCCTGACGCCCGATCCCCGCTCCATGGATGCCCAGCGCAATTCCGGCCGCCGCTACCGGCTCGCCGCCGCTCCCGCCGGCGCCGTGGCCGAAATCGGCAACGATGCCGCCCTCTGGTCCGACCGAGTTTCCCGCCAGGCCCCCTTTGTCGTCGTCGAGTCCCGCGCCGTGCGGCATTTCTCCCTGCGCCTGGATCTCGCCGGCCCGCCGCCCGCCGCCCCCGCCAGACATCCCGCCGGCCCGCCGCCCGCGTCCTGGCACATCGCCAAGGCCCCCGCCGGCATGCAGGCCCTCGCCGACATCCTGCCCTGGTTCCGTCACGACGCCTGGATTCACCTCGCCGCGCCCCACGGCCTCGAACAGTACGGCGGCGGCGCCTGGGGCACCCGCGATGTCTGTCAGGGTCCCGT
Organism: uncultured Verrucomicrobiota bacterium; assembly: GCA_964399775.1. Taxonomy (GTDB): domain Bacteria; phylum Verrucomicrobiota; class Kiritimatiellia; order CAIQIC01; family Lenti-01; genus Lenti-01. Next base: position 12,429 of record CAYNSH010000011.1, on the reverse strand, counting down.
CGAATGGCTGCTCGGCGAACAGCGCTATGACGAAGTCCGCGAGATCCTCCGCACCGTCTTCTCCCGCCAGTTCGCCAAAACCGGCCTCTGGCCGCAGTGGTTCATGCCCGCCCCCTACGCCGACATCCTGCAGCGCCATTGCCACGGCGACATTCTGTTCTGGCCCGTCAAGGCCCTCTGCGACTACGCCGAGGCCGCCAACGATCCCGGCATCCTCGATCTGCCCGCCCCCTTCCTGAAGGAATCCGGCGCCCCCGGCCGCCCCCGCCCCCTGATCGATCACGTGGACCGCGTCCTGCGCACCTATCGAAACAACTGTGTCGGGGGCACCGCCCTCGTCGCCTATGGCGAAGGCGACTGGGACGACACCCTCCAGCCCGCCCGCCCCGAGATGCGCGCCGGCATGGTCAGCGCCTGGACCGTGCAACTGGCCTACCAGACGTTTGGGCAGCTCGCCGACCTCCTGCGCCGCGCCGGACACGAACGTCGCGCCGGCGAAACCGCCGCCCTTTGCGAGCGCATCCGCACCGACTTCCACCGCCATCTCATGCCCGACGGCATCACCGCCGGATTCGCCCTGCTCCGCGGCGGGCGCTTCGAGCCCCTGCTCCATCCCCGCGACACCGTCAGCGGCATCCAGTACCGCCTCCTGCCCATGACCCGCGGCATCCTCAGCGGCATCTTCGATCCCGCCGAAGCCCGCGCCCACCGCGACCTCATCCGCGAGCACCTGCGCTTTCCCGACGGCGTCCATCTCATGAACCGCCCCGTCGCCTATGCCGGCGGCATCAGCCGCCTCTTCCAGCGCGCGGAAACCGCCGCCTACTTCGGCCGCGAAGTCGCCCTCCAATACGTCCACGCGCACCTCCGCTACGCCGAAGCCATGGCCCGCCTCGGCGACGCCACCGAAACCTGGTGGGCCCTCCAAACCGCCAACCCGGCCGGCCTGTCCGATCGACTCCCCCGCGCCGCCCCGCGCCAGGCCAACGTCTACTTCAGCAGCTCCGACGGCGACTTTCCCGACCGCGTCGAAGCCGCCGCCCATTTCGACGACCTGCGCAAGGGCCGCCGCACCGTCAAATCCGGCTGGCGACTCTATTCCAGCGGACCCGGACTCTATCTCCACAAGGTCCGCTCCATCCTCTTCGGCATCCGCGAGCACTACGACCGGATCCATTTCGACCCCGTCCTGCCCCCCGACCTCGCCGCCTGCCGCGTCCAGATGACCCTCGACGGCCGCGACGTTTCCCTGCGCTTTTCCGCCGCCCCCAATGCCCGCCTCCTGGTCAACGGCCAGCCCGTCGACCGCCTCGCCGCCCCCGCCAACCCCTACCGCGGCGGCGGCGCCGTTGTCGGCCGCAAGCAGCTCCACAAGCATCTCGACCGCACCGCCAACGTCATCCAACTCCCGCTCCCCCCCGCGCCCTGACCCCCACCCCCCGCCCCCTCCGCGGATTTTTCCACGCTGTGGAAAACATTTTTCCACACTGTGGAAACTTCCGACGGCGGCAGCCCGTGCAATGTTTTGCAGAAGAATCCGCTTTGCGATATGTTCAGAAACCAATGCACTACGCCCGACCCATTCCATCCGCAATCCTCCTGCGCTTCCTTGCCGCCGTCCTGCTGCTCGGCCGGATGGGAACCGCCGCAGCCGCCGATTCCCCGCCGCGCGTCTTTGCCAACCCCTATGCCGGCGTGCCGTGGGCCGAAACCCAGCCCATCCGCGCCAACCTCCATACTCACACGACTTATTCCGACGGCGAATTCGCCCCGCACGAGGTCATCGATCTCTACCGCCAGCTGGGCGTGCGCATCCTGGCCCTGACCGACCACGACACCGACCACTACGACACTCGCCCCGCCATCCTCTTCCCCTGGACGCAACTCGATGCCATCTTCGAGGAAATCAAGGACGGCCCCAATCCGTCCTGGCTGAGACAGGGCCAGCGCTTCGGCGAGTTCACCGGCCCCTGGGAGAACCGCGACCCGGACGACCTGGGCATGCTGGCCATTCCCGGCCTCGAAGTCAGCCGCCCTCACCACATCGCCAGCCTCTTCTGCACGTATGCCGGCAACACCACTTCGGAGGAAACCGCCCTGGCGGAAATCGGCCGCCACGGCGGCATCGCCGTCTTTTTGCATCCCGGCCGCTACCAGTTCAGCGACGACTGGTATCTCGATTTCTACCGCCGCCATCCGCACCTCGTCGGCGTGGAGGTCTTCAACCAGAACGACCGCTGTCCGGAGGACCGCAAGCTCTGGGACCGCCTGCTGCACCGGCTCCTTCCCGACCGCCCGGTCTGGGGATTCGTCGGCGACGACATGCATGTCACCGACCACCTCGGCTGGAATATCACCATCGTTCCCCTGCTGGAATTGACCCCGGCGGCCGTCCGCTCCGCCCTGGAATCCGGCGCGTTCTATTTCTACCGCCCCAACACGCAGATGGCCCCGCCCAGCCTCCAGGTGACCCGTATTGAAGCCGGTCCCGACCGCATCCGCCTGGAGATCGCCGGCGACGTGGACGCCATCGACTGGATCACCTTCGACCCCGACACCGGCCAGAGCACCGTCTTCCACACCGGCCCCGAACTCCCCATGGACGCCGTGCCCCCCTCCGCCCGATTCGCCCGCGCCGCCATCCGCGGCCCCCGCGGCACCGCCTACACCCAGCCCTTCGCGGTCGGGGTCAGCCCTTGAATGTTGAATCTTGGAATTCAACATTCAAGGGCTGACCCCGGCACAATCCTGGTCAGCGGTACACCTCGCGCCGATGGCCGATGCGAATGACAATCACCACCAGCGCGCGGTCGCGTATGGCATACACAATGCGCCAGTCGCCCACCCGGACCCGATACAGGTCTTCCGGCCCAGCCAATTTTTCCGCCCCCGGCGGTCGCGGCTCGTCTTCCAAGGCCCTCAGCTTCCGCAGAATGCGGCCCCGCATTTCCGAGGGGGTCCGCTCCAGACCTCTCCACGTGCGCGCATCCAGCCGGACGCTGTATTTCATCGCCCGGCTTTCGGCGGAGTCAGGAATTCATCCACGGTTTTGAAGGACGACGGATCGCGGTCATACGCCCGCAGCACTTTTTGTGCGGCGCGAATGTCTTCCGCATCTTCGATCTTTTGCAGCAGGGCCAGATCCCCGGCGGACACCAGCGCCGCCACCGGCTTGCCTCGACGGGCAAACACCACACGCTCGCCCCCGTAGGACACGCGGTTAATCGCCTCCGCCAGATTATTCCGGGCTTCCACAATGCTCATGGTGGTCATGGGATTTTCCTTTCATGCCCATAATGTACATTACCGCGCGTTGACCGTCAAGTCCCACCCCTGAGGCGGATCACCACTCCAGCAGGAGGCGATAGGCGCGGAAGCCGAGGTGGGTGACGGGATCCAGGATCTGGATCCATTCGCCTTCGCCCAGGATCCGGAAGGCGCCGGGCAGCGGCTGCCACGGCGAGACGTCCAGCAGGTTGGTGCAATAGTGGAGCGTGTAGATGCGCCCGGGCATGCCGAACCAGGTCAGGACCGGGCCGCCGGGATCATATCCGCTGTCCAGCGCGAAGTACGACAGGGGGTCCGTCGGGTCCGTCCCGGCGGCATATTCCTGCCGGTTGGTAAAGCCGTCTTCGTCGTCGTCGCCATCGGGATGAAACCCCGTGGGCGAGCCGCTGTAGTGCAGTTCCCATGCGTCGGGCAGGCCGTCGTTGTCCATGTCGAAGTCGTCGTCCATCGAATAGCTCCCGACCTGTCCGTGCTCGAGCACGTTGTCGCCAGCGGCGCTTCGGATGACCAGCCGGACCTGCGCGCGGGCGTCGTAGTTGCGGCCGATGAACCAGTCTTCCGACGAGGGGATGGCGAACCGGGTGTGATCAATCAACCGACCCTCGGGCATGACGTAGACATTGGTCAGCACCACCGAACCCGACGCGGGGATCGTGACATTCGTCCAGACCCGTTCGAAATCGCCGCCAAGGCGGTCGCCCTTGTGATGGCGCTCGCTCCAGTGCGGTGCCACGTGGGGCGATTCATCGAGCCAGAACGTCGCCTCGCCGTATTCCTGAAACGCCTGGATGTTCACGCCTTCGAGGACCGACGCGGAGCGGTTTTCGATCGTGATGACCTGGACGACTTCTTCGCCGGGGTTGTAGTGCGGCAGGCCTTCGGCGTCCCGCAGCGGCGAATCCACGAAGCGCACGCGAACCGCCAGCGGCTCGGTCGTCGATCGCATACCGGTCACCTGCGGCGCCCCCGGGGCATCGGCGGTGAAGCCGACGCGCGCCAAGCGGGTGCGGTCGATGCCGGGGAACGCCGACCACGGCACCGACACGGTTTGCGCCAGCGACACCACGCGTTCCACCACGCTGGTCAGCGCCACGGCATTGGTGACACCGTCGGCATCCGCCGCCCAGAGGCGCAGGCTGTCGCCGTTTTCGGCCATGGCGATATTGAACTGCACGACATCGTGGGCGCTAACATCCACCGGGGCATTCGTGCTCCAGTAGGCATCCGAGCCGTTGGCCGGCAGGCCGAGCGTCGGCCCCACCTGCAGGCGGACGGGCGACACGTCGAAGCCGGTCTTGCCGCCGGACAAGCGTTGCGCCTCCGCGCGAATGTAGTAGGCCCCCGGCGGCACCGCGGATACGTCCCAGTCGTGCACCACCCGGTGGGTGTGGGTCGGCACCGCCAGGGTCGTGCCCGGATGGATCGGGATCCAGCCGTCAGCGCGACCGTTGCCGTAGAAGAGGCTGACTTCGAGGGGCTCGTCGTGGCCGTCGGTGGCTTCGACTTCGATGCGGTAGGCATCGGCGTTCCAATTGTCACCGCCGTCGGCGTCGGCGGGATTCCGGATGACCACCCCCGGCGCATAGGTGCTGCGGTAGCGGATGCGCGCGTGAACCAGCTCACCCCGCTCCAGGCTTTCGTTGACCGCGCAGGCGACCACCACGTTGTCGTTGATTTCCGAAATGGTGTTCTGTTCGAACACCTCCAGCCGCAGGTCGCGGCCGCCGTCGTCTAGAATCGTGAACTCGAAGTGGCTCACGCGCCGGTAGGGTGCTTCGGTGGCGAACCCGTAGGAATCGGCGCCGCGGTCCTGCTGGAGAATATAGACCACGTCGTTGCTGCGCAGCGCGCCCAGGGTGCGGCGGTGGACGTTCGTGGGCGGATTGATCGAGCGGTGGGTGATCCATTCGCCGTCGGCTTTCTGGATTTTGATGGTATCGTGGTCGTGGCCCTCGAAGCCTTCGTTGATGCCCGCCCCGCCCCGCCAGAACATGTTGACCTGCGCGAAGATGTTCAGCGGGCCGTGCTCTTCAAGCACCAGCGCCTGGTTGGCGACCAGATCGGTTTCCATCTCGATGTAGACGCCTTCGCCGGCGACCTGCTCCGGCGCGAAGAAAGCGTCGGTCTTCACCACGCCGGTGAACCACTCGTTGGTCTTGGAACGGACCGGCAGGAACAGGCGCATGAAGCTGTCGTCGGGGCCGTCCTCGGGCGTGGTGCGCGACATCAGCGCGAGGTACCCTTCCGGCATCAGCGGGGAATCCTCGGCGTACTGGTGGATGCCGAAGATATCCGCGGACACCGGCCGCAGGCTTCCGCCCATCACGCCGTCGTAGTCCGTCATGCGAAAGTAGCCGTTGCCGCGGATTTCGATCAGGCCGGGATAGTTGGGCTCGCCGAAGCTGTTGGTGCCGTACTGGTGGCCGATCTTGAAGCCGACATGATAAGAGGCCTGTCCGGACAGCCGGCTGGTGTCGTCGGAGTCAAAGAGCGAGCGCACGCCGGACCCGGCGTTCGGCCAGGCGTAGAGATACTCCTCGTAGGCGTTCCAGTTCCAGTTGCCGTCGCCGCGGCCATAAAGCGCGATGGGTTCGATGGTGGCGCTGCCCCGGGCCACGGGCTGCGCGAACCAGCCTTCGCGATCGACCAGCCCGTGCAGGTAGCCCGCGCGCAGAAACACCTCGTTGTGGCCCTGGTAGGTCACGTTGGGATAGTCCACCATGCCATAACTGTCCTCTTCCGGGGCCCAGCCCATGTGGATTTCGAAGGACTCGAAGACGAGGTTGGTGTTCCCGGGGTCGTCCGTGGCGAGGCCGATCTTCAGGGCCTTGACGTTTTCGGCCGCGCCGTTGGTCGTTACCGCTGTCAGCACGAAGTGCTTGTCGTAGGTCCGGTCGAATTCGCCTAGGTTTTCGGGATACACCACATGCAGCCGGGTCGGCCAGACGCCGTCATAATGCGTGGCCAGCCGCCGCGGGAACTGGCTGAGGGGCTCGCCCACCGTGTAGACGTGCTCGGCGGCAAACGGGCCGTCGCCGAACCCGGCACTGGTTCCGTCGCGCTCGCCCAGCGTCCAGTACGGGGCATCCGTCCGAATGTCCAGCGCCTCGCCCCGGGCGGTATTCCAGTTGCGGGCCACGTAGCGGTACTGGTCGATTTCGATCCACGCCGGACCGCTTCCGCCCAGCTCCGACACCGACAGGGTGTTGGTCAGCATCAGGACCGTGTCATTTGTCAGGGCGCGGAACCGCCAGCCGGCCACCCCGATTTCCACGTGGGCGGGATACTTCACGATATTGGTGTCGCCGCCGGGATAGCCGAAAGCAAAGAGTTTGGGATAGACCACCGGCGGAATGCCGAGGTCGTCCGCCACGATCTCCTGCGACCGCGCCAGCAAGTCGGCATGCAGATCGTCCAGCGTCGCGGGATCGGCCGTGGAGCCGGCCAGGGTGACGGCGTCCACAAACAGGCTGACTTCGGCGTCCGCCTCCTCCTCGCCGGCTGTACCGATGTAGCGCACCGAAAGCGTCACGTCTTCGATCTCGCCCGAGCCGTCCTCCTCCCGCCAGAAACGGACATCGTCGAAATAGACTTCGGCTTCGATTTCGCCGTCGGCCCCGTCGCCGCAGATCATGCAGCGGAAGACATAATCGGCAGTGTTGGCGATGGTGGTGGAGAACGACAGCTCCACCCAGCCGCTGTCGGTGACATTGGCAGAGAGCACGTCCTCCCAGTTGTCCGGTCCGCCCTCCTGTTCGAGCTTGATGCCGGCCACGGCCCAGCCGGCGGCATCTGTCTTCTGCAGGCGGGATACATTGATCCGCGCGCGGGCATGGACCACATCGCCGGCCTGCAGCGCAAACACCTGGAACGCCTGGTTCCAGCTCCATCCGGCCCAGGTTCCCTCGAACCGCAGGGCATAGTCGCCCCGGTAGCGCACGTCGCGCGAAAGTGACGCGGTCAAGTCGTCCGTTCCCACGGTCCAGGGCTCGATCCGGCCGGCCTCGAATCCGCTGTTGGCCGCGCCGGCGTATGTCCCTTGCAGGTCGAACCGCTTCCAGCCATCCTGGACCGCCGACCAGACCTGGGTGGCGGCCACGCCGGGCGGTCCCGACAGCCGGGCCTCGACAAATCCCTCGCCCAGCGGGGACGCATACGCCGCGGCGTCCCAATGGACGAACCCGATCGCGCGCACGGCGTCGCCGGCCGCCACGGGGATGGTCTGCGACAGGCCGTTGGTGATCCAGGCCGCCCCGGAGTGGATTCCGGCAATGCGCGCCGCCACCTGGCGATTGAAGCTGTCATGGGGGGATGCCGCCACGGCCAGCGGCCCGGCCTGCACATCCCAGCCGCGCAAGTCCCCGGTCTCGAAGTCCGAATTCTGCAGGACGGCGGCTCCGGCGGACCGTACCACCGCCAGAAGCAAGAAAGCCATAACGTGGCGATGTGTCAGCGACGTGTTGTTCATGGTTCGATCCTGATTCAGGGTTGAGTCGGCAGGCCCTGCCGGACGATCTCGATGCCCTTGCGGATTTCCGGGGCACCCATCAGATATTTCCAGCCCAGGGTCGTTTTAACATTCTCAATCATGGGGGCCACGGGCCCGACGCTGATGGCGATGTACTGCGGGCTGTACCAGTCGCGTTTGAGATTCATGCCGTCGCGGAATCCGAACGGCCCCCAGAATGCACGGGCATGACGCAAATAGAGATTTTCAAGACACGTCTTCGCCTCGTCCGGCGCATAGGGCCACGAGGCGAGGAACGCCGATGGCGTGATCGTGCCGTTGTCCTGCCCCGGATGCTGCACGCCGTAGCCGTCGGGGTGCAGGCCGGCGGTCATGCCCCAGATGCCCCCGCCCAGCTCCGGGCGGTGCTTCTCCGCCCAGCGGATGTGCGCCTGACAGAAATCCTGGAAATGCTCGAAATAGTTCTTCGATCCGTAGCGAAAGACCGACGGATGCATGCCCAGGTACGAATAATGGGCAAAAAACAGCGGCGGCCCTTCGCGTTCGCGCCCCAGTTCCAGTTCCACGCCCAGCGCCGTCCGCCGGCGTCCATAGCCGGGATGAATCCAGCCCTTGAAATAAGAGACCGGTTCGATTGGATGACTGGGCGACCCCAGCGCCAGGATGTAGGTGATCTGCGCCTCGGTGAATCCGGTGATCTCCAGGTCGATGGCAAACCCATGTTTGGGCGACCAGTGCCACAGCAGGGGTCGCCGGCCGTCCGGGCGCTGCTTCACGAAGAAATCCCATTGCGCGTCCCGGTAGAGCCGGTCGGCGATATCCCGGATGGCGGCGGCGGTGTCCGACGGATCGTCCTTCACGTACTCGCGGAAGAACAGGACTCCCGACAGCAGAAAAGCCGTCTCGACGGTGTCCGCTCCATCGTCTTGCCGACTGAAGGGGATGGTCTTGCCGGTTTCCCCATTGAACCAGTGCGGGAACATGCCCTTGAAACGATCCGCCTTCTCCTCCAGAAACACCAGCGACTGGTGGGCGCTGGCGATTCCCTCGTCGCGGGAAATCCACTCGTTTTCGATGCCCACGGCCAGATTGAAGAACATCATGCCGCTCGCCGCCACCGAGATCATGTTGCGGTTCCAGCCGCCGATGCCTTCGCGCGGCAGCCCCGACACCGGATGGCGGTAGTTCCAGAAATAGCGGAAGCTGGCCCGCTGGATTTCCTCGACCAGGTCGCTGTCTTGCAGCCTCCGCGCCTCGCCGGACACCGTCTCCGACCACGGCGAGACCTCGAGGACCGCTTTCTTCTTGTCGATCTCCACCATGCGCACACGATACGCCGCCGTGCGCCCCGGCTCGGTGAAATGGCTGAACGCGGGCACATCCACGAATCCGTCGTGGACCTTTGTGAAGCCGCTGCCGTCGTCCGCCTCCACCTCGAAGACCCACTCCTCGCGGTTGTGCCAGTCGGGGGGCTCGCTCCAATAGAGGTCGACGCGCTCGGCGCCGGCCTGGGCTTCGAGTCCGGCCACGGCCGGCAGGCGCGCGGCAAGTTCGGCCTCCACCGCCGGCTGCTCGATGGCCGGCGGTTCCGCCGCCGGCGTCACCGTCGCTTTCGGCGGCGGAATCCCCTGTTCGGCGCAACCGGACCACAGGGCCAGGGCGGCCAGCAGCGGCAGGCGCTTTAGCCAAGCCATGGGATCAACGGACGGACGGAATCGGGTCGGGATCATGGGGTTTCTCCATCGCGGGAAGCGTCCGCCAGCGCCCGGCGCTCCTCCAGCTTCTGTTTGTTCTCGTAGGCGTCGTCTTCGGTCAGCGGATAGCGGAACATGAACACCAGCCCCCCGGCGCACAGCAGCGTGGGGATGGCAATTTCATAGGTGCGCAGCCAGAAGAGCGTATAATTCGTCTGCACGTCCACCGCGTGATTGAAGCGCGTGGCCACCAGCAGCACGCCGGCAATCAGCAGGGCGCTGGATCCGGCGAACTTAAGCCACCAGCTGTACATCGACGAGAAGCAACCCTCGCGGCGGACGCCGTGGACCAGTTCATCCTCGTTGCAGACATCCGCCACCATGGCGGGGCCCATGGTATACATCATCAGCATGCCGGAGGAGATGAGCACCGTGGGAATGATCGTCAGCAACGGATAGGTCGGGTTGTAGCAGACAATCTTGAGCAGGTTGCCGATCATCATCAGCACCACCGCCAGCCGAACCGTGCTGGCCTTGCCAAAGCGCCGGCTCCACCACGTCATCGGGAAGACCGCGATCAGCGCCGTGATGGCCCAGGCCGTGCCGTTGATGCCCATGACGGTGCTGGCAGCCGAGCGCGCCCCGCCGAAAACGTAATAGATGACAATGTAGTTGGCGAAGCCGTTGACGAAGCTGTAGCCGGCCGTGACCAGAAAGACGCACGCCAGCAGGCGCAGGAACGTGCGGCTTTGCATCACTTCCTTCAGGCTGGACCACAGCTTTAAGCGCGGCTGCTGCTTGATTTCCCCGTAATAGCGCTCCTGGCATTTGATGCCGCAGAAGACCGCCATCGCCATGATCAGCACCCCGACGCCCGAGCCGACGAACTTCATGCCGACGACTTCGTTGGCGAAGAACGCCTCCCGCCGGGCCAGCCAGTACATCCACGGCGTCAGCACGGCGAACACGTTGCCGATGAACGAGGCATAGGCGAACAGGCGGGTGCGTTCGTGGTAGTCGCGGGTCATTTCGAACCCCAGCGCCTGCAGGGGGACGGTGAAGATCGTGACCGCCGTGTAGAACAGCAGCGTGGTGGCCAGGTAGAACAGCAGGATGCCCATCGGCCCCAGGTTCGGCGACACGTGCCAGATCGCGCCAAAGCACACCCCCGTCGCCAGGCCGCCGAGCAAGACGAAGGGCTTGCGCCGGCCCCACCGCGTGCGGGTGTTGTCGGACAGATACCCCGCCAGCGGATCGGACACCGCATCCCAGAACCGGGGGATCATCTGCGCCGCGCCCAGCAGGATCGGATTGATCCCCAGCCCGATGTTGAAGATCAGGTTCGTCAGCTGCGCCAGGGCGTTGCCGAACGCAATCGGCGTGGCCATGCCCAGACCAAAGGCGATCTTCTGGACCAGTGGAACGCGGTCCCGAAGGGCCGTGACATGGGACTGATGAGCGTGTAGCATGGGGTTCTCCGGTTCGGATGAATTATGGCAAGACCCTGTTTTTTTCTCTCGACATCCTCAATGTATACGTTTACATTGGCGAAAGATGGAAGCAGATGCAACCCCAAAAGTGCGCCATGAATGAAAAAAAACATGTCCCCTGCGATCGGCCCGGATGCCCGGGGTTCACGTTGATCGAGCTGCTGACGGTGATCGCCATCCTGGCGCTGCTGATGGCGGTCTTGATTCCGGTTTCGATGAAAGCGCTGGAAGCGGCCCGACGCACGCAATGCGCTAGCAACCTGCGCCAATTGGCCGTGGCCATCCATTCGTACATCGGCGACAACCAGGGAAAGTATCCGGACATCGAATGGTATCGGCAGTACGAGCAATGCGAATTGCTGCATCCCTATCTTCCCGAGCCCCGCTCCTACGTCTGCCCCACCGCCAACGCCGACGGATCCAGCGGCGGCAACTGGCCCGAGTATTATTCAACTGAAATCAACGGCATCGAGTACACCACCGACTACAAGATGAACGACTCGATGAATATCCGTGGCCGGAACATCGTCACGCTCCCCTCCCCGGCCGAATTCATCCTGGCCTGCGACCTCGACTGGACCGATGTGCTCCGGCACGGGGGCAAAGGCAATTTTGTGTTTTATGATGGGCGCGTCCGCGCCATGGACCGCTTCGAGAGCAATCAGGCCGACTCGCGGGGCAATTCCCCCTGGTACGACTGGGGCACCACCCGGTAGATCGGACTTCGACGCGGCTCAGAATTTCTCGGAGCCAAAGCGCACCGGGTGGGCCGGCGGCTTGGCCGGGGGAGGATCATCCAGCGCCGGCCGGGGGCCGGGGCGACCCGAGATCCACCGCCAGCGCTCGGCGGCCGCCGCCAACCCGCCCAGCACGGCCACCGCCGCCAGCAGCCAGAAGAACAAGATCAAGGGCGTCGGGTCGGTCGGATAGTCTTTCTGGGCGTCGACGACGGCGCCGGACAGCATGCCCGTAAACGCCAGCACTCCCAGGATCCATTGCGATTGCTGCAACACCAGCCGGAACTTCTCGATGCGCGGCGTCACATGCGGGTCGGGATCGACGCGCTCTTTCAGGATCCGGCCCAGCGGGTAGAGCACCAGCAGCAGCGCCAGCAAAAGCGGAGGGGCCCAGCCCGCCATCTCGAGGATCACCTCGGCAAAGACCATCCACAGCAAGACCGGGCCAAGCACCAGAAACAGATACCGGACCAGGAAATGCGTCGTCGAATAGCCGCGCATGTAGCGGTGCCCCGAACGCCGCCACAGCCCTCCGATCAGGCCCATGCCGGCCAGCGCCAGCCCGGCCCCGACCCACAACCCCGGCCGGGGCCAGTCCGGCGCCATGGCGGCCATCAGCAGCAGCGAGATGCCCAGCGGGGCCAGCCCCATCGCCAGCGTCAGGCGCACCTGTACATCCGCCAGCGCGGCGCTCGACCCCAGCGACGGAAACCGGCTGGCGGGATCCTTCATCGGCGCCAGAACGCCGGCAT
>CAYNSH010000010.1:3996-59267 GCA_964399775.1 uncultured Verrucomicrobiota bacterium | reverse complement strand
AATCGGAACAACGCATGCTTGACCCACCCCCTGCCGCGCAGCGGCTTAGTTCAACCCTTGCATTGGGTCTTGAGCAATGACAGAGGGGTGGTTACTGTCGGGGCCGTTTAAGGGGCTGAGAAAAAAAGAGGGTTGTGAACAACCTGTGGATAAGCCTCGAAAACGCCGATCCAGACGGGATGAAACCGAGGTTGGGTTAAGAGTATCGTGGAACACTTTTTGATTGAGCCGCAAGGCTGGTTGTGAAAGACTGGCCAACCGGGAGAGGAAAAGGACGATTGTGGACGCGACAAATGCCAAGCAGTTGTGGTCGAAAGCCTGCGAATTTCTTTCGGCGGCAGTGACACCGGACATTTATAGCCGGTGGATTGGGGTGATCGAGGCGGCGGGAGACGATGAATCGAACCATCTCACGCTGACGGTACCGAACGGGTTTTACCAGGACTGGCTCGAGGAGCATTACCTGCCCCTGATCCAGAAGGCCCTGGGTGCGGCGGGCGCGATGCACCTGCCGATTGTGTTCCAGGTGGACGGCTCGCGGAAAGTGGAGGGCGTGGGAGAGTTGGTGGCCGAGGTGCCGCGTCCGGCGAAGGGCAAGGGGCGGGCCGGAAAATCCGGCAACGTGGGCGGGGCCTTGAATCCGCGGCACACGTTCGACAACTTCGTGGTGGGCCCCTCGAATTCGTTTGCGCACGCGGCGGCGCTGGCGGTCGTGGAAGCGCCGGGGCGGGCCTACAACCCGCTGTTCATCCATGGAGGAACGGGGCTGGGGAAGACGCACTTGATCCAGGCCATGGGCGAGGCGGTCTTGAAGCGGGGCAAAGGAACGGTGTGCTACACCTCGTGCGAGGATTTCACCAACGAATTCATCCAAGCCCTGCAGCAGCACGAGCTGGCGGTGTTCCGCCGGAAGTATCGAAACATCGACTTGCTGCTGATCGACGACATCCATTTTCTCGGCGGCAAGGAAAGCACGCAGGAAGAATTCTTCCACACCTTCAATTCCCTTTACCAAAACCAGAAGCAAATCGTGATGACCAGCGACCGTCCGATTGGTGAAATCGCCAACCTGCAAAAGCGGCTGGTCTCGCGATTCGAGTGGGGCCTGGTGACGGAAATGGAGATGGTGGATTTGGAGACCCGGGTGGCGATTCTGCGTCGCAAGCGCGAGCAGTTGAACATCCAGCTGGGCGACGAGGCGCTGTTCTTCATCGCGCAGCACGTCAAGTCGAACATCCGCAAGCTGGAAGGATCGCTGCTGCGGGCGGCCTCCTACGCCTCCTTGACGCGCAAGCCGCTGACGAACGAGACGCTGGAATACCTGTTGCGGGACACGATCGAGCAGGAGAACCAAACGGCGCTGACGATCGAAGGGATCCAGCGAATGGTGGCGGAATACTACGATATCCGGCTGGGGGACATGACCAGCAAGCAACGCCCGCAGAACATCGCGTTTCCGCGGCAGGTGGCCATGTACCTGTGCCGGGAGATGACGGAACAGTCGCTGCCGTCGATTGGCCACGGGTTCGGCCGGAACCATGCGACGGTGCTGCACGCGCACCGGACGATCGGGTCCAAGATGAAAAAGGATGCCAACCTGCGACAAACCATCCTGTCGCTGCAGCAACGACTCGGCGGCGTCACCGCTCCGAATTGAGATGACTGGCCGAATTCCCATGTCGCTCCAGGTTTCGTGGGGTGGGATCGGACCGCATCGCCTTGTGGACAAGAGCTTGAAAACCCGTTGGGGGGTTGTGAATAATCCCGGGGAATTGTGGACGAGCCCGAGTTCTTCCACTTGGGCACAGGCAGAGGGGGGTGTTTTTCCACAGGGCCCATGGCCTTCAAACCGCCGTCTGGTCGATTCTAGGCTTGATATTCACAAGATTCACAGGCCATACTAATAAGACTGATTCTATACTCTTTATAGAAAGCTCTAACAGCCGAAAGGCGCCCTGATGAAAATCAAAGTCAATAAAGAGGCGATCATCGATTGTCTGCAAAAGGTCCAGTCGGTGATCAATCCCCGCAATGCGCTGCCGGTTCTTTCCAACGTCTTGATTCGCGCCGAAGAGGGTCGGGTGGAACTGACGGCGACGGACATGAACCTGACGGTTCGGGCGACCATGCAGGCCGAGGTGGTGGAGCCCGGGGCCACGACGCTGCCCGCGAAACGGATTTTTGGAGTCTTCCGGGAACTGAGCGTGGACGAGGCGGAGATGGAAGTCAGCGATGACAACATCGCCTACATCCAGGCGGCCAGTTCCTTCTTCCGCATCCACGGGATCTCGGAGGCGGACTATCCGAGCCTGCCCGAGATGGAGGATGCGCAGAGCTACACGACCGAGCAGGGGGCGTTGCGCGACATGCTGCGGCTGACGGCCTACGCGGCCTCGCCGGATCCCAATCGCCAGCTTCTGCACGGCCTGCTCCTGAGCTTCAAGGGCGGCAAGCTCAGCGTGGTCGCCACGGATAGCCGTCGCCTGGCGCTGGTTGAGCAAGAGGTCGAATTTCCGGCCGATGCCGAGATGGACATGGTGGTGCCCCTGAAGACCGTCGAGGAACTGATCCGGACGCTGGGGGATGCGGGGACGGTGAAGATCATGGCCAACCAGAAGCAGGTGGCCTTTGAGTACGACGGAACTTTGGTGGTCTCCAAGCTGGTGGAAGGCAATTATCCGAATTTCCGCCAAGTGATTCCCCAGGCGACGGGCGAGCGGGTCACGATCGAGCGCGAGCCTCTGTTGACGGCGATCCGGCGGACCTCCCAACTGGTCAGCGACACGGTTTCGGGGGTGAAGCTTACCTTCACCCGCAACCGCCTGGAAGTCCTGGCCGCGGCGGTGGAAATCGGCGAGGGCCGGGAGACGCTGGACGTGAAATACAACGGGCCGGACATCGCCATTTCCTTCAATCCGGCGTTCGTGATGGACCCGCTGAAGATCCTGACGACGGACGAGGTTTTTTTGGACCTGATCGACGACACCAGCCCCGGCGTGATGCGCTCGACGATCAACTTCGTGTATGTCCTGATGCCGATCCGGGTCAGTTGATCCGATAGGCTGGCCACGGGAATGGATCCATCCACCTCATGGGTCTGTTTTTCCGTGCAGAGGGGGAGATGGGGTGGTATGGTTGCCCGACTAGGATTTGAACCTAGACAAACAGCTCCAGAGGCTGCTGTGCTACCGTTACACCATCGGGCAAGAAGCAATAAACCGCGGGAGAAGGTACTTTTTCCGCGGCTGAAGTCAAGCCTTGCTCTCCCGCTGGAGTTCGGAACGCGGCGGAACAGGTTATGAGCGAATTTCAAAAAGACAACGTCGCCTTGATGTGCGACATCAGCGAACTGGTCGGCCTCTTCGATTTCGAAGCCGGCCTGGATTCGTTCCTGAAGAAGGTGGTATCGACGGTGGCCTGGCACATGCGGGCGGCGGTCTGTTCGGTCTATCTCTACGAATCGGAGAGCCAGACCTTGGTGATGCGGGCCAATCAGGGGCTCAATCCCAGTCTGGTGGGCCGGTTGCGGCTGAAGCTGGGCGAAGGCATCACCGGAACCGCGCTGAAAGAGATCCGGCCCATTTGCGAAGCCCGGGCGACGGACAATCCCCATTTCAAGCATGTTCCCGGCAGCAACGAGGAGCGCTTTCAGTCGTTTCTGGCCGTGCCCATCCAGCGCAAGATGAATCCCGTCGGGGTGATCGTTGTCCAGGATCCCCAGTGGAATTATTTCACCCCCAACGACATCCAGGCCCTGCGGGTGATTGCGTCCCAACTGGCCGGGGTGATTGAAAACGCCAATCTGCTGATTCAGCTTCACGGGCCGAAAGAGTCCTCCCCGAGCCTCCCGCCTGCATCCGACGACGAGTTCGGGCCGGGTACCCACTTTGTGCCCGGCCAGGGCGCGTCGGGGCGCATGGGGTTGGGGCTTTCGACCCGGATCGGCCAGTATCTCACCGTGACGAATGCGGAAAAGCTGTGCCCCCTGGGGCTGAAGGAATCCGACTTTGACCGCGCCCTCGCGATGACGGAGCGCCAATTGGTGGAACTCCAGAGCCGACTGGAGGACAAGCTCCAGGATGCCGCGTCGATGATCTTCGGCGCCCACGTTCTGATGCTCAAGGACGACGCTTTTTCCGGCGAAATCCGCCAGGAGATCCGGAAGGGCAAGAACCCCTGGGTGGCGATCCTGAACTCGGTCCGGCACTATTCCGACCTGTTTTCCAAGAGCCCCAATCCGGCCATGCGCGAAAAGGTCCTGGACGTGGAGGACCTGGGCCACCGCCTGCTCTACAACCTGTCGCCCCCGGCCACGGAGAGCGCAAGCCCCGACTATGTCGGCCAAATCATCATTGCCGAAGAGCTCCTGCCCTCGGACATCCTGAAACTGGCCGCGGAAGGCGCGGCCGGGCTGGTCCTGCTTGGCGGCGGCCAGCATTCCCACGTGGCGATTTTGTCTAAAGCCCTCCAGGTCCCGCTGGTGATTGCCGCCGATCGCCGCCTGTTGCGCTTGCCGGAGAACACTCCCCTGCTGATCGATGCGAAGGAAGGCCAGATCGTGGTCCGGCCGGGCCCCGAGGCCATCCAGACGATGAAGGAGCTGATCCGCTCCCTGGCCGACTCCGAACGCCTGGCCGAGCAGGTCAAGCCCCAGACCCGCACCCGCGACGGGGTTGAAGTTCGGCTGATGGCCAACCTGAACCTGGTCAGCGAGCTGGACGTGGCCCTTCGGGTCAAGGCCACCGGCATTGGGCTGTACCGCACCGAGTTCCCGTTCATTGTGCGCAACACCTTTCCGACCGAGGAAGAGCAGTACAAAGGGTATTTGCGGGTGCTGGAGCACATGGAAGGCCGGCCGGTGGTGTTCCGCACCCTGGACATCGGGGGCGACAAGGCCCTCTCGTATTATCCGGTCGCCCACGAGGCCAATCCGTTTCTGGGCCTGCGGGCGCTGCGCTTCACCCTGCGCAATCCGGAAATCTTCAAGCAGCAGCTTCGGGCGATGCTCCGGGCCGCCCATGAGCACCCGGAGGCCCGGATCATGTTTCCGATGGTGGCCTCCGTGGACGAATTCTATTCGGCGCGCGAGCTGGTCCTGGAGTGCCATGAGGAATTGGAACACAAGGGAATTCCCAATCGCATGCCGGAACTCGGGGTCATGATCGAGCTGCCCTCCGCCATTTTCCTGGCGGACGAGCTGGCCGCGGCCGCCGACTTTCTCAGCATTGGCAGCAACGATCTGATCCAGTACCTGCTGGCGGTGGATCGCACCAACGATGAAGTCGCGGCCTGGTTTTCCCCCCAGCATCCCGCCGTCCTGCGCTCGCTGAAAACGATCGTGGCGGCCGCCGAACGGGCGGGCAAGCCAGTCTCGCTCTGCGGGACGCTCGGGGCGGATTTGCAGATGCTGCCCTTCCTGCTGGGAATCGGCCTGCGCACCATCAGCCTGGATCCCATGGACATTCCGGCCGTTCAGCGGCGCATCGAACAGATCGATTTGGATTTGGCGCGCTTCATCGCCAACAAGATGCTTTCGTTTGGGCGCACGTCGGAAGTGGCCGACTACGTGGCCTCGTTCAAGGAAAGGGCCTGATCCGGTCGCCGATGGATACCCTGGCCCATGGGATGATTGGCGCGGTGCTCTGCAGCCGGACGGGACTGCCCGGCGGGCGGCGCGGGCCGGTGGATGCCCGCGGCCGCCGAAAGTGGATCGACAAAACCTTCTGGTGGGCGCTGGGGTTTGGAATGGTGCCGGATCTGGCGTCGCTGGGGATCTACTTCGCCTATGACGGCCTCTTTGGGGTGGGGGGCGGGTGGCGGGGCATCCCCCCGGCGATCTTCACGGTCTATCGCATCACCCACAGCTTTCTCGGCATGGGGGTGATCATGGCGCTGATTCTGTGGTGGAAGCCCCGCCTGTGGCTGCCGCTGCTGGCCTGGCCGGTTCACGTTCTCTCCGATGTTCCCACGCATGGGTCCGGCCGGTTCGTCACGCCCATTTTCTGGCCGTTCACCCTGCGCGGATTCCACGGGTGGAACTGGTGGGAGTACAAGGCCATCTTTTACGGCATTTGGATTTCCATCGGCCTGCTCTGGGGGATTGTGATCCTGATGCGATGGAGTTATTCTTTCTTCAAGAGGAGATGTTCATGAACTTTCTCGAATTGGTCGCCCAACGCCAAAGCGTTCGCCGCTACGTGCCCGGAACGCGCATTTCCCGCGAGGTTCTGGACCGGTGCCTCGAAGCCGCCCGGTTGGCGCCTTCCGCCTGCAACTCCCAGCCGTGGGAGTTCGTGGTGGTCGACGATCCGGCCAAGGTCCACGAACTGGGCCAGGAGGCCTGCGCTCCCCCGTTGTATGGCATGAACCGATTCGTGGCCGATGCCTCCGCCCTGATCGCGGTGGTGACCGACAAGATGAAGCTGGCGGCCTTCATCGGCGCGCAGTTTCGCGGAGTGCAGTACAGCTTGATCGATGTGGGGATTTCCTGCGAGCACCTGCTGTTGCAGGCGGCGGCGGAAGGCCTCGGCAGTTGCTGGATCGGGTGGTTCAACGAACGCGTCGTCAAGCGCCGGCTGGAGATTCCGCGCGGACGGAAGGTCGACCTGCTCCTGGCCATCGGCTATCCCGCCGATACGACCATCCGCCCCAAGGTCCGCCGCTCCCTCGACGATATCCGTCGCTACGGTTGAGTTTCCACGGCGTGGAAAACCATTTTCCACGCCATGGAAAAAAGGCGCCCGATTTTTCCACACCATGGAAAACCAGGGCCGGAATTTTCCACATCATGGAAAATTATTTTCCACGCTGTGGAAAAAAACGCCCTGAATGTTCCATGCCATGGAAAACGCGCTTTCGAGCGGAACTCGGACGCGCGTGGCCGGCGCCGTTTCGTCGCGACGACCTTGGGGCCGAAGGCAGAAAACCAACCCCGGATGGACACGGATGGAGGATTGTGAAGGGGTCGGTTTCATTCATGAATCTTTCCCGGCGAAACTGAACACAGCGGGGGAAAGGAAAACGGCCGCGCTGATGAACAAGCGCGGCCGTTTGGTTTGGGGCGTGGATTTCCGATCAGCCGGCGATGGCCTGGAGGTCTTCGTCGGCCGTGGTGATGTGCTTCAAGCCGAATTTCTCGACGAGGACGTTCAGGACCGTCGGGGAGACGAACGCGGGGAGCGTGGGCCCGATGCGGATGTTCTTGATGCCGAGGGAGAGGAGCGTCAGCAGGATGCAGACGGCCTTTTGCTCGTACCACGAGAGCACGAGCGAGAGCGGCAGGTCGTTGACGCCGCAGTTGAAGACCTTGGCGAGGGTGACGGCCACCTGGATGGCGGAGTAGGCGTCGTTGCACTGGCCCATGTCGAGCAGGCGCGGGATGCCGCCGATGTCGCCGAGCTGGTTCTGCAGGTGGTTGAAGCGGAACTTGCCGCAGGCGAGCGTCAGGACGAGGGTGTCCTTGGGGGTCTTTTCGACGAACTCGGTGTAGTAGTCGCGGCCGAGTTTGGCGCCGTCGCAGCCGCCGACGAGGTAGATGTGCTTCACGGCGCCGCTCTTGACGGCGTCGACGACCTTGTCGGCGACGGACATGACGGCGTTGCGGGCGAAGCCGGTCATCAACTCGTAGACGCCGGGCTTTTCCTCGGTCCACCCGCCGAGGTCGATGGCCTGCTGGATGATGTCGGAAAAGTCCTTGTGGCCGGAGGCATCGGCGGCGATATGCTGGACGCCGGGCCAGCCGACCTCGGCCGTGGTGGCGAGGTGCTGAATGTAGGACGGGCGCGGGGGCATGATGCAGTTGGTGGTGAAGAGCACCACGCCGGGCAGGTCGGCGAATTCCTTCTGCTGGTTCTGCCAGGCGGTGCCGTAGTTGCCTTTGAGGTGGGCGTACTTCTTCAGGCCCGGATACGCCAACGCGGGCAGCATTTCGCCGTGGGTGTGGATGTTGACGCCCTTGCCCTCGCTCTGCTCCAGCAGCATCTTCAGGTCGTGCAGGTCGTGGCCGGTCACGATGATGAACGGGCCCTTGTGCTGTGTCACCGAAACCCGGGTCGGTTCGGGATGGCCGTAGGCCTCGGTGTTGGCCGCGTCGAGCAGCGCCATGCACTCGAGGTTGATCTGGCCGAATTCCAGGATCAGGCCCAGCCATTCCTCGACGGAGTGGTCGTCGCCGAGCGCCTTCATGCCTTTGGTGAACCAGGCCGAGACCTTGGGGTCGGTTTTGCCGAGGACGCGGGCGTGGTGGGCATAGGCCGCCATGCCGCGCATCCCGAACAGCAGCGTGGAGCGCAGCGAGACGACATCGGTGTCGCCATGGAAAAGGTCTTCGGGCCGGTAGCTGTTGGCACCGCCGGCCGCCTCGGCCGCGCGCAGGATGCGGTCGCGCATGGCGGACAAGTCAGCGGGGTCGAAGTTGACGTTGGTGACAGTCATGAACAGCGCGTCCATGAAGAGCGCCTCGATCTTGGGATCGGCCGGCTGGCCGTCCACGGCGCGGGCGAGGGTGATCAGCGCCGCGGTGATGTCATCTTGCAGGTTGGAGGCCTCGGGGGTCTTGCCGCAGGCCCCGACACGGGTGCAGCCGGTGCCGCCGGCGGTTTGCTCGCATTGGAAACAGAACATGCTCATGGGATTCTCCTGGGGTGGTTTTCTTTTTTTAAATGGGTGGGCAGTCCGGATTCAGAAGGAACAGCCGAAGATGGTTTTCACGCAAAGGCGCAAAGAGCGCGAAGAAAGAACAGAATGCAGATTCCTTTGCGAGCTTCGCGTCTTGGCGTGAGGATAGGCTGTTCGTTTCAGTCTTCAAGAATCGCTCCGTCCGTCGAAATGGTAACGACCTGCCAGGGGATCATTTTGCCGCTGGACTGGAGGGCGGTTTTGGCGGCGTTGGCGATACCGGCGCAGCAGGGGACTTCCATGCGCAGGACGGTGACGCTCTTGATGTCGTTGGCCTGGAGGATGGCGGTGAGTTTCTCGGCGTAGTCGCCTTCGTCGAGCTTGGGGCAGCCGATCAGCGTGACCTTGTTGCGCATGAAGCGGCGGTGGATGTCGGCGAAGGCGAACGCGGTGCAGTCGGCGGCAACCAGCAGCGCAGCGTTTTGCAGATAAGGCGCGCGGGGATTGACCAGCTTGATCTGGACCGGCCAGTTGCCGAGCTGGGCGACCGGGGTGGAAGCGGCGGCATCGTCCGCCGGCAACAATTTCGGGGTGGGCGTCCGGGCGATGCTCTTGGCCATCTGGCCGGGGCAGCCACAGGGCAGCGGGGGCTTGGCGGCGGCCGGAGCGGGAGTGGGCGCCGGAGCGGGGGCCGAAGGAACATGCGCCTTGGCGGCGGCCATCCGGGCCGCGACCGCGGCTTCGTCGTAGTCGGCCGCTTCGCGCTCCACGATCTGGATGGCGTTGGTCGGACAGGCGGGCAGGCAGTCGCCGAGCCCGTCGCAGTAGCTGTCGGAAATCAGCCGCGCCTTCCCATCCACCATCTGGATGGCGCCCTCGTGGCAGGCGCTCACGCATAGGCCGCAGCCGTTGCAGAGGTCTTCGTTGATGGATACGATTTTGCGCTTCATGCGGTCCTCAGTTGGGTTTTGTCGAGCGAGCGGGCGAGGCTCGCGAGGGTGGTTTGCTTCATGGTGTTGTGCAGGCGGGTGTTTTCCCGCTCGATCAACCGCCCCATCGCACAGGCCCTCCCGGCGCAAATCTTGGGATCGAGCAGGCAGCGGTGGGGGCGTAGCGGCTCGCCCCCGGCCGCTTCGTAGATCTCCAGCATCGAGATGGCCGTGGGAGCGCGGGCGAGGCGAATGCCGCCCTTGGGGCCGCGCTCGGTTTCCAGCAGGCCGGCGCGAACGAGCTTCTGCACGACCTTGGCGAAGTGGTTGTAGGAGAAGCCCAGTTCCTTCGCGATGACCGGCGAGGGGCGGAACAAGCGATCGCCATCGGCGATCCACAGGCAGGTGTGGAGGGCGATGGAAAGGCCTTCGGGGATGTTGACCAGTCCGTGCATAATCCGACCTACCCCTAGTGCGCGTGGTTATCTTCGGCAGGGGCGGAATGGGCGGCGTGGCCCCCGGCCGACATGATGGCGTTGCGGACGCCTTCGACGTAGTGCACATAGGTCACGTAGGCCTCGACAAACTCGCGGCCGGCTTCCACGCTGTCGTCCTTGTGCGCCTGGGCCTCGACGGCCCGCTGGAACTTGTCTCCGACCGCCTGCGCCAAATGCCCGCTCATCCGTTGGATCAGGGCGTCCGCCGAGCCGTCCGCCAAGGTTTGATCGGCCAGAGCGACGATGGGTTTGATCGGTTCATCCTTGAGGCCGGTATAGGGCGCGCCTTCGCCGGCGCGGTGGATGCGGACCAGGGTTTCGAGGAAGGACCGGTCGGCCAGTTCCTTCGCCTCTGGACTCTGGACCCGGACCACCAAGGCTTTTCCGAAGGTGGATTTGATTTCCTCCTCGTCGGCCTGCGGAACCCATTTCAAGACGGGGGTCACGTCGCCGGCCTCCAACGCCGCCAAGGCTTCCGGGATGACCGGGCCACTGGGGGTGTCGCAGTGCGCCTGGGCTGTTCCGGCCATCAGGACGAAACCGACGGCCGACAGTGCGGCCGCGATGAGCATACAGGCTGGGATGGATGTGGGGTTCATGACAATCTCCTATTCTGGTATCAAAATACCACAATAAAGGGGTGGTGCAAGAAAAAAGGTGAAAATAAGGGAATGACCCGTCCCGTCGGGTGGGGAAAGATCCAGGGAGGCTCAGTTGAAAACGGGCGCAGTGTCGAGCGTCCAGCGGACCGTGACGGGAGTATGGCCGGGGCGGGAGAATTCGAGGGCGTTCTCGCCTTCGGGGGTTTCGAGTCTCCGGGTGAACGTCCCGCCGGCGAGGGTGGCCAGGAGGGTTTGCAGGGCAACAAAGGCGGTACGCGGACGCCAGGCCGACGGATCGGTATCGTCGATGAGTCCGAATCCGCGGGCCGCCAGCCGCCACCAGTAGACGCGGGAGACATGGCCAGAGGCGAGGGTGAGCAGGAGATAGCGAGACATGAAGGCGGCGTAGTCGTCTTCGCCGACGGACGGATCGTTCTGGCGCGGGTCGAGGGTTTCGTAGGGGGATGTCACGGGCGACCAGGGGCCTGTGCCGGCGAGGGGCCAGTTGACCTCCGTGATGAGCACTCGGTCGTCGGCGAAGCGATGGGCGCGGGCAAAGGCGCGCAGCAGGGCGCACTTGCCGACGGTGTCGAAGGGGCCTTGCCGGTTTTCCGGCGCGCCGCGGCGGTCGACATAGAGATGGTGGGACAGGGCATGGAAGGGCAGGTCGGAGGGCAAGAGATGGAGCAGGGCGGCCAGGGCATGGGGTTCGAAATCGATTCCGGCGGGGCCGGTGATCCGGGCCTCGGGATACTGAATGAGACTCGAACGCACCGGATCGAGCAGGCGGGCATATTCGCGGAAATCCCAGATGCCCCACTTGGATCGGTTGGTCGCGTGGCCGATTTCGAAGAACTCGGCGAAGGTGTGGGCGCGGTCGAAGGCCAGGGTCACCATCTGCCGCCAGCCCTTGGGTTCGCGGATGGCCCGGCGGTCCTGAACGAGAGCCAGTGCGACGGAATGGCCTTGCCGATGGAGGTTCAGGGCCTGGTCGAGGGTCCAGTGCCAGGCGTCTGGATTCTGGTGGTGGTAGAGGCGCAGGAGCAGCGGGAGCTTGGCCGTCCCCTGCAGTTTTTCGAGGTAGGCCAGTTGCCGGAGCCAGGTCGCGGGATCGGCGTCGAGCGTCATGCCAATGGCGCCATCGAACGGGACGGGATCGCAGAAGCTGCGGGCCAGGGCCGCACGGTAGTGGCGGTGAATGGCGATGCCCCTCCGGGCAAACCCCTGCACGGCGGCTATGGCATTGGATGCGGGAAGAAGCTTGCGGCGGTCTCTGAACGTGTAGGCGGGGATCGCCTGGGCGGAGCGGTCATCCCAGATCCAGATGTCGCGCCCGCGTAAAGGGGGGGGGATACCGGCTTCGGCGCGGCGGATGCGGGCTTCGCGGATCGGGTGCCGGAAGGGGCGCAGCGCCGTGTGCCGGTCGAAGGCCGCCCGGGCCCTTCGCTCGGCCTCGGCGAACTCTGGGGGAGGGGAATGGCCGTGGAAATACATGGCGTGAAAGACGCGCAGAAAGTCGGAGGGTAGATCGATCCGGGCGAGGTCGGCGCCGCGCTCGGCAGGAGCCGGGTCCGGAACATGGCGGGCGCGGTTGAGATCGAGGAAATAGACCTGCCAGGCGGCAGGAGCATCCGGATCGCGCCGCAGCCCGATGTTCTGGTTGCCGAGGTCGCGGTGAAGAAACCCGGCGTCGTGAAAGGCGCGCACGGCGTCGGCGACGCTTTGCAACAGGGCCATCAGGGGGACGCATCGGGGGGCTTCGGCGTATAAACGATTGAGTTCGTCGCGCAGATTGCTCAGGTCCGGCACAAAGGCGGTGACCAAGTGGCTTTCGCGAAGCCGTGGACCTTCCCAGCGCTCGACAACGGCGATGGGGGGCGGCGTGCCGACACCGGCCGCGCGAAGGCGCAGCGCGGTATGGAAAGCCCGTTCCGCTTTGGTTCCGGCTGCCGCAGCCTGCCGGTCGCCGATGGCGGAACGCGGGGCAAAGGTCTTGGCCACCACATCCAGTTCCATTTCACCGGCCGGCAGCTTCAGGCGGTTGACCTGGTTGCGGCCGGGCGGCACCAGCGAATCCGAATCTTTTTCCAGCAGGAAGGACAACCGGGGCATGACCTCTGCAAGGTTCTCCCAGCCGGGCGCAAGCAGGTAGCGCCAGGGACCGTGCGGTTGCCAGGCGGGTTCGCTCATGGCTTGGCCGGCGTGGCCTTCGCGTGCTCGATCCAGAGTTCCATCAGCTTGGCGTATTTGACGAACACCCCAAAGGAAGACAACAGCGCGATGATGAATCCCTGCCGGCCATCCAGAAAGCCCCGTTTGAGCAGGTAGGATTTGAGGAAGCGTGCCGGCGGCCGCAGCAGCAGGTCGCTCCAGCGGAATCGCTCCCCACGGGTGAATTTTTCGTGGGCGGTAATGGATGAAAACCGGTTGAGCGTGTGAATGTGATCGGAAACATCGTCATACGTATAATGATACAATGGGGCATGCAGCGTTTTGACCGGCCCATCGACCACCACGCGGTCGTGGGGTTCCTGGCCTTCGCTGTGTCCACGGTCTTTCAGGAACAGGCGCAGCTTGATGTCGGGGTACCACTCCCCGTGGCGAATCCACTTGCCCAGGTAATGAACCATGCGTGGAAAACGGTAGCCAGCGGTATTCCCGGGTTCTCGTCCAAATTCGAACTCAATTTCATGGCGCAATTCATCCGAGACCACCTCGTCGGCATCCACAAAGAGGATCCACGGGAAGCGCGCCAGCGAGCGGATGTAGTTTTTCTGGGCGATATATCCCCCCCAGGGGTGCTGGTAGACATGGGGCGTGTACTGCTTGGATATCTCGAACGTCTTGTCCTGGCTGTACGAATCGACCACAACGATTTCATCGCACCACGACAGACTCGCGAGGCAGGCGGCGATCTTGTCCTCTTCGTTGCCGGCGGTGACGCAGGCGGAGATTTTGAGATGATCCGGACGCATCATGCCGGCATCCTGCCAAACCCCCGCCCCGGAAACCAACCAAAACCATGCCATCGGGGTCAGGCATTAAGATTTAAGATTTCAAATCTTAAATCTTAATGCCTGACCCCGGCGGAGGAGAGGGACTGGAGGGCGTGGATGGTGGAGCGGGGATTGATCCAGAAGCCACCGCCGCGGGGATCGATTTGCTGGCGTTGGACGAGCTGGTGCACGAGGGCTTCCCGCCAGGCCACGGGGCGTTGGCCGTCCAGGAAAATGGTGGTCTGCCCGAGGTGATCGAGCGCCACCGCCAGGGCGGCGTAGCTGAAATAGAGATCCTCGACACCCTCGGGGATTTCGCCGTCCAGGAGGGGCAGCAGCGAGATCACTTCTTCCAAGGTTTGCGGCAGGGTTTCTCCCCACAATTGGGCCGGGTCGGGCATGTGTTCGGGTTTGGGTTGTCCGCTCAGCCACAGTTCAGCGCGATGGATTGCCGCGACCGCCTCATTGTGAATGGAAAGCGACGGCGGCCCTGAGGCCGGTGCCGGCTGGATCGGTGGAGCGGACGCGTGGGCGGCCTCGATCGCCGCCAGCACGGTCCGGGCAATCCATTCCGCGCCCTCGGCATTGGGGTGGACTCCATCCGGTAGCAAATCCAGTTGATTGGGAAAGGCGGAATGGATATCGATGATGGATGCTCCGGTTTGTACGGCCACCGCGCGGATGGCCGGGTTCAAGGTTTGTTGAATCGTTCGGTTCACATCCATTTGATGTTCTTCCGGGGCGATGGGTGTAAGCGTGCATACGAAGACGTGCGGTGCAGCAGGAAGGCGCAGGAAACGCTCGACGAGGCGGCGCAGTTCATCCGGATAGCGGTTGTGGAGGCCGGGATGGGCGAGGTCGTTGATGCCCAGCATGATCACGACGATATCCGGTGCAAAGTCGATGGCATCCCGGCAGGCCTGGGTTTGGACCCAGGCACGATGCGGAATCGGCAGCACGGTCGAACCGCTCACGCCAAAATTGCCCACAACGAACCGCCCCTCGCTTAGGCGCTCCAATACGGCCGGGTAGGACAGCCGTCCGCGATCATCGATACCCATCCCATAGGTGATGCTATCGCCGACGCAGGCCACGCGCCGGGGGGAATGGGCCTCCGATGCAGAGGAGAGGACGAACAGGGCAAGGAGCAACCAGCGAGTATTCATGACGAAACTGTCGCCCAGGATGGGCGTTGGGTCAAGAGCAGGAGAGTATGCGGATCATTCATGTGGCGGGCGCCGGGCGGTCCAGCCGTAGGTCAGGTATTCCCACTCCACGCGGTCGGGGTGCAGGGTCAGCACCATGAAGCCTTCGGGGGTGCCGTGCCACGATCCCCGCCACCATTTGCCGCAGATCGCCCCGCCGGTGAGGAACAGGGTTCCATCGCGCTGGATTTCCTCGACCACATGCAGGTGTCCCTGCAGAACAGCTAGTAGCCGATGGCCGGCAAAAGCCTCGATGACCTCCCGGGCATTTACCACAACCCGGTTGGGCGGCGCCAGATCGGTCCCGTCGGGAGATCGGAAGAAGTCGGTGACGAGGGGGATGTGGGTGACCACAACAATTGGTGTTTCCGGGGATACCCCGGCCAGGTTGCGATGCAACCAATTCATCTGTTCCGGTCCGATGCGGCCATGGTACTTGAGTTCATCCGTTGTAATCTCGGTGCTGTCGAGCAGGATAAAGTGATATCCGCCCTGGGTGAACGACCCGTCGGTTCGCGGCCGGTTCATCTGCTTTTTCACTTCGGAGCGCGGGTCATGGGATGGCGGTGAGCCGTCGAACGACTCCACGCCCACCAGGTCGTGGTTGCCCACCACGGAAACGGGCGTGGGTTGAATCGCCTCATGAAACGCCCGGTAAACCTCCCATCGCGGAGCTACCCGATCGGCGCTGGACGTATAGCCATCGGTGATCATGTCGCCGCCGCCGATCACCACGTCAGCCTGTTGAGCATTGATTGCTTCGGCAGCCATGCGCAGGGCGTCGGGAGTGCCCCATTCCGTGCGCGCATGGATGTCGGTGAAAAAGACCATTTTCAGCGGTGCGGGGTCCGCCACCGGCGTGGCCCGGAGCCGGCATCCGGCCAGCGGGCCTGAGCCCAAGAGGATTGCCAGCCAAATGCCGGCGCGTCGCAGGAAATTCCATTGCCCGTTCATTTGACTTTCTCCCTGGCCTCCCAACGATCCCCGGCGATGGCCGCCAGCATCAGGATCAGCAGCAGGGCGGTTGCCCGGGCTTGCGTCAGGCGGGTGATCAGATGCTGGCTGACGGCGCTTTGATAGGGGCCGAGAGGTTGCGCCCGCGCCAGCATCCGTTCCCGGCGTTCCGGCGACCAACCAAATCGGCTGTGTTGCAGCGTATGGGAAAAGTAGGTCTCCAGAATCTGGTTTTCGCGCCACGCGACATGGGCGTGCCAATGAAAGTCACCCGATTCTTCCCGCTTTTTGGCCTCGGCCATGTAGCGGTCGCGGCGGAACAGGTGGATGCGCGCCTCGACGGCCAGCGGATCGCGATGGGCGGGGAGTTCCCGTAAAAAGGCCCGGTATTGATCATCCGCGCGGATCCGGTTGATGCGTTGTGCGGCCTCGGTGCCGCGTTCGCGGTCCTGGCGGAGGAGTTCTTCCGCCGGCAGCCGTGAAAAGAACACACCGATATCGGGGTCTTCGATTCGGAAGCCGTATTCGGAGGGGATATGGTCAAACACGATCGCTGCCGGAAGGTAGCGGGCAACCCATTCCACGGTGCGCGGAGTACTGGACACGCAAACCAGCAGCAGGAGGAGCGTCACGATGGCGAAGCGGCAGACGAGTTGAATCCCGGTCCGAGAGGGGCGGCCCCCCACGCCGCCCGGGCGGATGCCGGCGACCAGTGCGATTTGCACCAGGCCCACCGCCTGGACGTTGATCCAGATGTCGCGGTAGTCGAAATAGCGCAGGGGAACCACCCACTGGATCAGTTCGTCCAGGATTCCGAAGGCCGCTCCGGCCAGGGTGGCGGCCAGGTAGATGGAAAGATCTTGCAGCCGGTGGCGCAGCGCCCGGAACAGCAGCAGGCTCAAGACGCCATACTGGACGAAATGAAAGGCCTCCTCGGGAATGTCCCGCAGCGACCACGTCAGCCAGCAAAAGAGGGCGCCCACCCCGACCAGCACGGCCACCTGGGCCGGGCGGGCCGTCCATTGTTTCCGAAGCAGGGCGCGGACGATCCAAATGGCGGCGACGCCGAAAGCGAGAAACGTTACCCAGAGGAATGGCGCTTTGCCCGCCCGGTCGCGCACCACCTCCTGGATCCTCCGGGCCAGGGGGATCGTGAGATAGATGAACGCCACCCAGGCGAGGACCCCCGCCCAGGCGGTGGATTCCTTCTCGCGGGGATCTGGGTGGAAGATCATGAAAGGAAGTCTATCCCCGGACCCGGCGGGCGTCCACCCCGGATGCCGGCAGGATCAGGACGGATCACGAAAACATCGGCGTTGTCGATGGGCCGGAGCCATGCGTTTTCCATGGCGTGGAAAAATTACCAAAAAGTGTTCCATACTGTGGAAAACTTCCTGAAAAGTGATGGCATCGGGTCACGGCTGGCCCGTGTAACCGGTCCGGTCCAGATGCCCGGAAAAGGGGTCCCGCCGGATCCCAAGGGACCGGCGGCTTCCAGCCGCCGTTGGAGAACATAGCCAGCCGCCCAAAGGGATAGCGGCGTATCGCGAATGGCGCGGATGGGATGGGTTGTAGATGCGCCCGTTGGGCGCGTCGGATCGGAAACCAACAACCCGCTCGCCACAAAGAGCGCAAAGAACGCAAAGAGGGGGCGACTGTAGATGCGCCCGTTGGGCGCGTCGGATCGGCAGACATCGCAGCCTCTCGCGCCAAGCTGCCAAGAGCCGAAGGGATGGCTCCCCGCACTCGGCTGTTCCACGGCGTGGAAAACAGTTTTCCATAGCGTGGAAAAATCACCAAAAAGTTTTCCATACTGTGGAAAACTTGCGCAAAAGTTTTCCATGCCGTGGAAAAGATCAGTCGCCGACCCCATCCCCGTCCCCCGATACTGAATTTCTAGAATTAATTGGCTGACCCCTTTTCCTTGCAAGGCGAAAGACCATGCAAATGTGTGTATTCCGGTTGTATAGGGAGTAGAGAATCGGACCATGAAAATGACGTGGCGGATTTAGGCTGGATTTGGGCGAAAGAGGGGGGGTAGTATGCGGGCAACGGAATGCGGATGATTGGCATTCCAAGGCAAGTTGAACCGAGAGATGAAATAGAACCAATAGCCATCTGACAATTTAGTGCGTTAACGCGCAGTATCGTTTCTACCGAAAACTGGCAGTTTTTATTTAGGGAACGAGACTCGCGGAGACGCGCCCGACTGGGCGCGGCTCCGAGTCTTGTGTTCCCTAAAAGGCATGCCAGTGCCTCGGTAGAGACGCGAGCTTGGAGTTCGCGCCTCTTTTGCATCAAATCGGAGGGCGGCGTGGAAGAAATCTCCGACATGCCCGTCCCTAAATCCAAAATATCACTAATCCAGCGCGACCGGTTGTACGGCATATTTGCCCGAAACCTGTCCCGGCTACGGCAAGAGGCGGGGCTGAAAATGTACGCGGCTGCGGATGCCCTCGGGGTGGCTAAATCAACTTGGAGCCAGTGGGAAGCGGGAATGCGGTTTCCTAACGGGGTGATGCTGGCTGCCATTGCTGACTATTTGAATACGAGGCCGTGTAAACTCTTGAAAGAATCGGATGGGAATTGCCCATGCGAGTTCACAAGGCGTGAACCTCCGGTGCTTTCATGAAGAGAAGAGTATTCTTAATATCTCCGTAACCCTAAAGGGGCATGTACAAAGGAGGATTGATGAAAAAGCAAAAAGCATTGCGGTTTGAGGAATTCATTGGGTGGCTAAAGAAAAGATGCCGCACAAGATATCGGACAGCCAATCTAGGGCACCGGGGTAATGGAATAGCAGCGATCTATTCAAAGGGAGTTCTCCACCTGGAATGGGGAAATAAAGGGGGTAAGGGTAAAATGAAAAAAAAGGATATTGCTCTTATATTCGAGCGTTTTCTTGAATTAAAGAAAAAGCGGGCAAAAGCAGGTCAATATGCTCATGAAATATTCATGCAGGCTCCGGATATGATAATGACTCCGTTTGTGCCGGCACTTATTCGTGATTATGAGTATGAGCAGTATGTAGCGGGAAAGATTTGAGCCAAATAGAAGGAGTAATGAGATGAGCCAAGAAAATAATGCGCCAACAACGGAAAAGAAAAAATCAGGATGCCTTATAAAGGGCGTATATGGGTTTATCGGCCTTGTATGTGTACTGGGCTTATTGAGCATGTTTGAGGATGTCGATAGTAGTGACGATACATTGGTTGCCATGGACGCCAATCAGCGCTCAGGTGATACGGAGAACATCAAAAAGTTCGACAAAAAGGGCGTGATGCCCACCGATGAGCGTACTCTTGAAAAGCTCAGCGAAGCTAGTGGTCAAGCTGTAATGAGGCTGTTTGACAAAATTGATAAAATGACTCCGGTTATTATGTCATCGGTATCTTTTCGTTACGCTGTCCAAGATATAGGATACGACCCAGACAAAACAGTTCTGTATTGGCTTTCACCTGAACACCAAAAAAACATCCAGAGTATGAGCATGCAAGAGGCGATGGAAGCATCAATGGGTTCAGGGTTGTTATTGGGGCAAGCTTTAGGAGATGGCAGCAGTAAAAAGGAATTTGAACGACTGCTTTCTTATTGGTCTCCTGAAGTACAAGAAGCGGCCCGAAAACGGCGTAGTAATAAATAAGGCTATTGGCGACAGCTGGTACAATTACAAATCTAATGCAATGTCCGAACTGCAAGAATCCGTCGCCTGTCCGTTTTGTGGCGAGCAAATCAACAGCAAGGCGATCAAGTGCAAGCACTGTCAATCCATGCTGAATGAAAACCCAAGTACATTTGCCCCGCAGATTGCCGGGGTGAATGTACAAGGGCATGAGTTAGCTGCAGGGCCTCAGGTTTGGGACAAAGGCAAGGCCTTAGAAGAGTTCGTGCGCGACTATTATCAAGATTATCGCCACAACCACCCGATTCCCGTAAAGACTAAGGGCGGGGGGCTGATGGGCTATCTCAAAAACTATTTCGCCAATGATCCTCCAGAGATATACTTCGAGGAGGAAATATCGGCGGAAGTATTAAAGGCGCATGCTCATTACACCGCCGAAATCAATTGCCAGGTTGAGCGGCCATTACTCGCCATCAATGCTCCTGATCGACTGCTGTCGCCCAGCGGGGTTGTACTGACGAGACAGGCGCTCTACTACTGCGTTGTCCCAGCAAAGATGTTGTCTTTGGGATTGGGTGGGTTAAGCCCGACATCAGGAAAAATGGCGATTGCGGATATCAAAAGCATCGTCATTGGCGGCTGGGGTTCAGCGTTAGATTGTTCTTATCAGGGGCATGAACTTTATATCAATGGCCACAATATCGGATGGGTGCGAATGGGAGCGGGTGTGGGTGGAGATGACAAAGTCGAGCAATGCGTAAAAGATATCTTCAGCAAGATGACTGTTCAGCTATTTCAACAGTGAACTCATTAAGGGATGGGGCATGGAAGAAGCGTTGATCATATTCTTGGCAGGCGTAGCAGCGTTGTTGTGCCTGCTTGTATATGTCATCCCCGCCATGGTTGCATTTAACCGCGCGCATGAATATCGGTGGCCGATACTTGCTTTAAACCTATTCGGGGGGTGGTCATTTGTTGGATGGGTATTGGCTTTGGTATGGGCGTTCATGCCGAAGGGAAAAATATGCATAAACGAAGAGGTAAAATCCGAAACGATTAGATGTCCGTATTGCGCCGAGGAAATATTGGCGGTTGCCAAGATATGCAAACACTGTAAATCGGCATTGGAAGCACCTGCGACTGCGCCAATGCCTAGTCAGATAGCGGCAACTTCAATGCCGGCCCCAGCCCCGGCCCAACCACCTTCGCTTGCCGCTGCGCCCGGTATTCCGATGGTCAAATGTTCAAAATGCAAAATGGATGTGCCCGTCAACGCAAAGCATTGTCCATATTGTCATGAAGATCTAAAGCCGGGATGCCTGAAAACCGGTTGCCTGCTGGTGATATTGGGCTTGGGAGCCCTGGTGTTTCTTGGGCTGGGTAGTGCACTCATCTTCTCGGGTATGCTGGAGTAGGCGCAGGTCTGATTTATGGTCGTCATGAGATGATGCATCTCCGGCGAGATGCTTATGACAGCAGAAGGGAAGCAACGATGAAGTATAAGGTGTTTGGGCTGGCCTTGACATGTGCGGGTTTGCTGGCGGGTCTTGTGCATGCCGGCGAAATTGCGACAGCCGTTCAAAAAGGCGCTTATGTCTATGGATATGACAAGGATGGCCGACAGGTTGTTGCATTGGGCGCGGGTTCCTCGGCGCAGTCAACCGACGGCTTGGTGGGGTATACGTCTTCGACCATTTCCATTCGCAAGGGCGCGTACATATACACATACGACGAAAAGGGTCGCCAGTTATCCGCTATTGGCGCGAAGTGACGCCAAGAGCGGCGGGTCTGGATCGGGAAGGGCGTGGCGGCACCGTGCCGCCGGGGGTCATCGGATAGGAATCCACGACCTGATTCACCCACGGCGCGAGGCCTTGGGGGTCTGAAACAATGCGGGATGGACGAATCAGGATGGGAGGGCGGCGAGAATGCGGCGGGATTCTTCGGCGAGGAGGTTGAGGAGATAGGTCCAACAAAAAGGGGTCAGCCAATTAATCTTAGAATATGGCGCATCCCGTCGGAGAACGGGCTAGTCCCGTAAACCGTGTTATTCGAATTGCACAGTTCATGAGAACACAAAACACACAACCACACCTGGCTACGAAAACAAAAACGGGCAGGTCGTTCTCCGGCGGACATCCTTGAGGGGCACAGATCATCTCCAATATGTTTACATCCTTCGGTGTAAGCACTGCGGGCGAGAATATGGCGCTAGTGGCTCCGATATCTGGCAAAGGAAATGCCCTTCCAGCGTCAACGTCTGTACATCTGGCGGAGGGCGAAAAGGCATCCACTAGCCTTTCCAGCCCTTCTTCACGGTTCTTCTTTTCGTTCTCTGCGCTCTTTGTGGCGATTATTTCTCTATCCCGATCCGACGCGCCCACCGGGCGCATCTACCGCCGATCCCATTCGTGACTATTCGCGTGATTCGTGGTTGTTCGGAAAGGGGGCGTCCGGCACTTGACGCCATAGGCGCGGTTATGTACATTATAGGCATGGAAGGAGAACCGGCCCCATGACCACCATGAGCATTGTAGAAGCCCGGAACAATCTGGCGGAGGCGATCAACCGCGTATCCTACGGGGGCGAGCGCGTGGTGTTTGCCCGTCGCGGCAAGCCGGTGGCGGCGCTGATTTCCGCCGGGGACCTGGCCCTGCTGCAAAAAATCGAAGACGCGGAAGACCTCCGCGCCGCGCAAAAGGTGCTGCGGGAATATGACCGCGATCCCTCGTCGTTCAAAACCCTGGATGAATTCCAGAAGCCGCCGAAAGCCGGCAAATGAAATACCCCGTCCGGCTGGATGGGCGCACATGGAAGGGGCTGGAGCGGACTCCAACGGAAATCCGGGGCCGCATTCTGCGGAAGCTGCGGGCGTTGGAGGACGATCCGCGACCGCCGGGGGCGGAAAAACTGGCTGGGCCTGAAGACCTGTATCGGGTCCGGGTGGGCGATAGGCGCATTGTGTATGCCATCCGCGACCGCGTTCTGGTGGTGATCGTCGTTCGCATAGGCCATCGGCGCGATGTGTATCGCCAATGAACGGGAAGGGGCCCGGGGAAGGGGTGAGTCAACCGGCGTCGAAGCCAATTTTTCGGCGCGGGGGATCAGGCGGAGTCATGAGTTGGCGGATGGCGTCGAAGACGACGCGGAAATGGGCGTCGTAGTTCTGTTCCAGGGCTGCGACCTTGCGGGCGAGGGCTTCGACCGAAAGCGCCATCCGGCGCAATTTTACAAAGGCGCGGACCACGGCGACGCTCATGGTTTCGGCCTGTTCGCTGTGGAGCACGTTGGCGGCCATGATGGCGCCATGTTCGGTAAAGGCATAGGGTTGGAAGCGAATGTTTCGTTTGGATGCGGTCGCAATTTGCGACCGGATGCTTTTCCGGGATGCGGTCGCAAATTGCGACCTCAAAGCAGCCCACTCTTTTGGGGTGAGTTGAAACGCAAAGTCTTCGGGGAAGCGTTTGGCGTTTCGTTTGACCTGTTCATTGAGGCGCTTGACGGTGACGCCGTAGAGGGCGGCGAGATCGGTGTCGAGCAAAACGGCTTGGCCGCGCAGACGGGTGATGCACTGTTCGGGGGTGCGGGCCAGGACCAGTTTGTCGTTTGTGGTGGATTTCATGCAGCGCGGCTCCATGTGGTGCATCCCAAGGATCGAGCTTCCGGTCTGAATTCTCGGTCTTGGCGGGCTTGCGGTCAAGCGGGGATTACCGAAAATGGGTCAGCCAATTAATCTCAGAATATAGCGCATCCCGTCGGGAACTGGCTCGTCCCGTAAACCGTATTATTCGAATTGCACAGTTCATGAGAACACCAACACACACAACCACACCTGGCTACGAAAACAGAAACGGTCAGGTCGTGTTGGAGCGCACCGACCGCAGAGGAACCGATCACCTTCAATACGTTTACATCCTTCGGTGTAGGCACTGCGGGCGAGAATATGGCGCCAATGGCTCTGATATCTGGCAAAGGAAATGCCCTTCCAGCGTCAGCGTCTGCACATCTGGCGGTGGACGAAAAGGCATCCACTAGCCTTTCCAATCCCTCATTTCGGTTCTTCTTTGTGTTCTCTGCGCTCTTTGTGGCGAATACTTCTCCCCGATCCAACGCGCCCAACGGACGCATCTACAGCCGAGGGGCGGCAGGATGCCGCCCTTCCCGTCGGATCCTAGGGGACCGGCGGCTTCCAGCCGCCGTTGGAGGCCCATGCAAAGTAAAGGGCAAAGGGGTCGATCCTATAAATTGATGTTTTCTCTCAGGCCCTGATGGAAGCTGCAGGCGGCAGAAAAGGGGCGGCAGGATGCCGCCCGTCCCGCCGGATCCCGGGGGACCGGCGGCTTCCAGCCGCCGTTGGAGAACAGTGAAACGAGCCCGAAACCCCTGGCGGTGGGTGATGCTTGTCCGTTCGGGAGTCAGGAAAAGACGCGGTCGGCGATTTGGGTCCAGGGGAGGGCCGTGAGATTGGCGGCCAGTTGCTCTGCCTTGGGGGAGGTTAACGCCACATAGGCCTGCGGATGGGGAAACAAGGGCAGCATGCGCCGGATGGCGTCAAAGTGGGCGGCCTTGGGGGTGGCCGTCTGCTTGATTTCAATCAGACGGGTGGCGGACCCGGAGGCGACGACAAGGTCAATCTCGTTGTGGTTGGAGTCGCGGTAGAAGAAGAGTTCTTCGGCGGCGGCGAAGTTGGCTTTGTGCTTGAGGCATTCGAGCAGGACGAGATTTTCGAAAAACGCACCGGATTGGGGGCCATGCCGGAGGGATTCCGCGGTGGGATAGCGCAAGAGCCATGCCGCCAGTCCGGTATCGCCGAAGTACAGTTTGGGGCTTTTGACGATGCGCTTGGACACGTTGCCGGAATAGGGGCGCAGCAGATACACGATGCCGGTGGCTTCGAGCAGGGTCAGCCAACGCCGGACGGTCGCCGCACTGATTCCGGCCTCCTTGGCCAGTTCGTTCAGGTTGAGCAGGTTCCCGATCCGGGCGGCCAGCAATCCGATCAGGCTTTGGAACAGCTTCAAATCGTGGACGGCGGTCATCAGGCGGATGTCGCGTTCCAGATAGGTTTGGACATACGACGAAAAAAAGCGGTTGCGGTCCACGCCGTGAACGGCGACATCGGGATAAAAGCCATCGAAAATACGCTGGAAAGAACGATCAAGGGATAAGGGCGGATTTCCCAGTTCGCGATGGGAAAAGGGCTGAAGGTGGTAGATGGCGGCGCGGCCCGCCAAGGACTCGCCCAAGCCGGCCATGAGAGGAAAGACTTGGGAGCCGGTCAGCAGAAACCGGCCTGCGTTCCGGCGATCGGCATCCACGAGGACCTTGATGTGAGGCAGCAGGTCGGGGAGGTGTTGGATTTCGTCAATCACGAGTCGCGGCGCTTGGGTTAAAAACGTGCGGGGATCTTCTTGTGCGGCCTGGCGGGTGAAGGGGTCGTCCAAGGTGGCGTAGGCGACCTTCGGGAAGAGTTGTTTCAGCAAGGTGGACTTGCCTGTTTGGCGGGCGCCGGTCACCGCCACCACCGGGAACTGGCGGGCGGCGGCCAGCAGTTCCTTTTCGATGTCTCGTGGAATATAGACGGGGTTCATGGTCTGAATCATACACCAAGATTATGCATATGCAACAAATAATAATCATATTTCATATTCTTGAGGACATGTGAAATGCCTTGGGTGGGTGCCGAACCGGCCGGAACCCATGCCCGGGAGAGGGGCGGCAGGATGCCGCCCGTCCCGTCGGATCCCGGGGGACCGGCGGCTTCCAGCCGCCGTCTAACTCCTGTCCAAGCGGGTCCCGCCCGGGGCGCTTTTTGCTTTATGGCGGCGGGGGGTTTTGGTTGTCTGCCCGGCCGTGCAGGCGAAAGTGGACAGGGTGGAGTGGGTCTGGAACCGGATCGGCGTGGAATTGCCGCCGGATTGGGAATGTTTGCAGTTTGCGCGTGATCCGGAGGCGGGGCGCTGCGCGTTCGCCGACCGCCGGCGGTTCCGCTTCGAGCTGAATTGGCGGAATTCGCCGGGGGAGCCGGATTTCAAGCGGATGATGCAGGATTACGAGGGGTCGCTGGCGAAAGAGTGGGAGGACATCCGCCGGATCAAGTGCCGGGGCTGGCCGGGGCTGACGGGAACCCGCGGCGAGGAGGTTGTCTCGCGGTTTGGGGCCTATTTTCATGAAACGAACCTGCTGGTGGAGGTCGTGTTCGTCCATGAGGGGGAGCGCGACGCGCGGCTGGAGGCGAAGATTCTGGCCACCGTGCGGGCGGTTCCACCGGAGGCGACCGGCCTCCAGCGCTGGCGGGCGTTCGGGATGGATATGCGCGTGCCGCGGGAGTTCACCTTGGGCGAGTGCGTCGTCGAGCCGGCGCGGGTGGGCATGCGCTTCGATGGCCCAAGGAAGCCCGACCGCTGGATATTCCGGCGCTACGGGATGGTGGATTCCTGGCTGAAGACATCGGTGCGCGACTGGCTGGCGGCGCAGGCGGGGGAATTGGTGCGCAATGTCCGCTTCAAGCCGGGAGGGGCGGGCGGAGTGGAGCGTCTCGAAGGCGATTGGCGCCCGAAGGGCCTGCTGCTGCGCAAAGGGGCCTATGCGGCGGCGGCCTGGCGCGATCCGCGCGATGGCCGGCTCTATCACGCCATCTGCATCACCAGTCGCAAAAACCGCCGGTTCCATCCGGAACACGGGGCGGATTTCGCGATGAAGTCCTGTCCGGCGTTTCTGGTCGTGCCGGGGAGGGGATCGTCATGACCAAGCGGCCGGATACCGCCAGCTCTGCGGGCACCTGGGGTGCCATGCTCCAGGCGGTCCTCATGCCCAACCGGGCCGCCCGGGTCGTCCGCGAGGAGCCGGACGGCTCCCTGACCATCGCCGTGCCCACCCGCAAGCCGTCGTTCATCCGGGGGCTCTTGTCGTGGATGGTGCGGGTGCCGAAAGAGCGCCTGACCGTGCTCGATCCCATGGGCGCCGGGATCTGGAAATCCTGCGACGGGCGGCGTTCCGTCGAGGAAATCGTCGAAAAATTTGGAGCGTTTCACCATTTGTCTTTTCATGAGAGCCGGGTTTCTGTTACAGGTTACGTCACATCGTTGCTGCGGCGAGGCTTGCTGGCCGTGGCGGTGGACGCTTCTGGATGAAACGGGCCGTCGGCGGATGGCGCGCCATATAAGGATTTAGTATCGAGTGACGATTCGGGCGGTCATTTTGGGCCTGTTGGGAGCGGCGTTTGTTTGCTCCTACACCTATTTCAACGACTGGGTCATGCGCCAGACGATGTTCGTGGGCAATTTCATGCCCATCAGCGTCTACGGCCTGCTGGTCCTGTTCCTGGCGCTGATCTATCCGCTCTGGCGGCGGATCAAGCGCGGCGGGGGACTCAAGCGCGGCGAGTTGTCGGTGATTTTGGTCCTGACGCTGGTGTCCTGCGCGATTCCGGGCTCGAATCTGCTGCGGATCTTCACGCCGGCGATGGTGATGCCCCACCGCTACGAACGGACCGAGCCGGGCTGGCGCCAGCAGGAAGTGATGAAACTGGTGCCCGAGGGCATGCTGGTGGATATCTCCGAGGACGAAAGCACGGTCCTCGACGGCTATACCCGGGGGCTGAAGGAGGCCGCCGACCGGCTGTCGCTGCGCGAAATTCCCTGGAAGGCGTGGCGCGGGCCGCTGCTGTTCTGGGTGCCGATCATCCTCAGCCTGTGGATTGCGCTGGTGAGCCTGGCGGTGGTGGTCCACCGGCAATGGGCGGACCACGAACACCTGCCCTATCCGATCGTCACGTTCACGAAATCGCTGCTGCCGGAGGAGGACGGCCGTCCCAGTCCGGTGTTCTCGAACCCCCTCTTCTGGATCGGGCTGTCGGCGGTGCTGGGCATCCATCTCTATAACTACCTCAACCTCTGGTTCCCGCGGGTGCTGTTCGGCGAAATCCCCCTGGGCGTGGATTTTTCGTCCCTGTCGTCGCTGTCGGACACGTTCATGAAGGGCGGCGGCCAGCAGTTGCTCGAAAAATTCACGCTTTATTTCACCGTGGTGGCCGTGGCGTACTTCCTGCCCAAGGAGGTTTCGCTGTCGCTGGGCATCGGGCCGTTCATCTGGATTTTCATCGCGGGGCTGTTCGCGACCTACGGCGTCGGGGTGGGGGGCTGGCAGGGCACGTGGCCCTTCGGCCTGCAGATGGATGCCATGATGATCATGGGCGCCTACTTCGGCATGCTGGCGGTCCTGCTGTTTACCGGCCGGCAATACTACGTGGCTGTTTTCAAGCGGTCGGTCGGTCTGCGCTCGGAGGAGCCCGTCGAATCCGCGGCGGTCTGGGGCGGACGCTTTTTCATGGCCGGCATGGCGTTTTTCACGATCTACGTGGCGATGATCATGGGGCTGGACTGGCCCATCGCGCTGCTGTTCGGGCTGGGCTGCGTGGCCGTCTATCTCGTGATGGGCCGCCTGCTGGCGGAAACCGGCCTCTTTTTCATCGTGGTGACCGGCACGCCGGCGACCCTGCTGTGGGCGCTCTTCGGCGCGCGCGCCCTGGGGCCGGGCACGCTTTTCCTGATGTTCATGCTGTGCCTCGTCCTCTTCTACGACACCCGCGAGGCCCTGATGCCCTACGTGGTCAACGGCCTCAAGCTCGCCGACGACTGCAACGCCAAGGTCGGCCGCACGGCCTTCTTTGCGGTGATCGCCTTGATGGTGGGCCTGGGCGTCGGCATTCCCACCACGCTGTACTATCAGTATGAAAAGGGCGTGGATGTGTCGCTGTGGAAGGTCGAGCAGGCCAAGCGCCCCTTCAACGAAGCCATCAGCATCATGCAGCGCCTCGATGCGCAGGGGCAGCTCGAGGAAGCCGGCCAGGTGACCGGCCTGGCGCGCTTCAGGGAGATGGCCCCGCACCGCAATGGACTGATCGCCTTCGTGGTCGCCGCGGGCCTGGTGATCGGCTTTTCGTTCATGCGCCTGCGCTTCACCCGCTGGCCGCTGCACCCGGTGATGTTCCTGGTCTGGGCCACCTATGCGGGGGATTCCTTCGCCCAATCCTTCCTGATCGGGTGGTTCATCAAAATCGCGGTCACCCGCTTCGGCGGGGCCGGCATCTACCAGAAGGGCAAGCCCCTGATGTTCGGCCTGATCGCCGGCGAAATGCTCGGCGGCATGCTGCCGATGATCGTCAGCCTGATCTATTTCCTCGCCACCGGCGGCACCATCCCCAAACCCTTTGAGATCATGCCCGGCTGATGAAGAAGATCGATGTCCAGAACCAGCCCGTGCTGCCCCCGGGGCGCGTCTTCCAGATCGCGCTGACCGGCGTCAAGTACCGCCTGTTCCGGGCCACCGTCACCGTCGCCGTGATCGTCGTGGCCATGGCCTTCCTGATGAATATTCTCACGGAAAGCCTCATCAAGCGTTCCGTAGCCGAATCCGTGCGCGAACAGATCGAGGACATGCACCGCGTGGACCGCTGGATCGCCCGGCTCTCCATGGCCCGCCCGCCCGAGGAGGTGCTGGCGCAACTCGCTGCTGAGGATCCCGACCCCGAAGACCTGCGCGAACTGGCCGCCCTGGGCGGACTCGATGCCGAGGCTCTCGACGCCCTGCGCCCGCGCGCCGCCGAAGCCCTGCGCTATCTGCGGTTCTTCGCCGACCTCAACTACGGCCGCCGCCGCGTCCTGGTCGGCCCCGATGAATCCGTGCGCATCTTCGACCGCCTGCAAGGCGAACGCGAATGGGAGCAGTTCTCCGCCAGCCTGGCCGACATGCTCACCGTCCGCTTCCCGGTGTCGTTGGACGAATTCCAGGCCTTTTTGGCCGAATGGCCCGGCCTGCGGGAAACCGTCGAGACCGTCCGCCGCGGGCAGTCCGCCGCCATCGCCGGCATCCGCGAGTCCCTCGGCGAAACGCCGCTGGTGGTGGCGCTGCGCGACGCCGACGGGGCGTTCGGCGACACCCTGCGCGCCGCCGGCTTCGCCCTGTCGCCCGAGGCTGCCGCCGCCCTCGCCGCCGAAGTCGGCCGGCTCGATTACGTCTTGCGCGTCGAAGCCTCCATCAACAATCCCGGCGTCCGCCAGGAGGTGGCCGCCCTGCGCGACGTCCTCCCCGGCGATGTCACCATGCAGATGATCTGGACCCTGCTGCGCAACCGCGAACGCGCCGAATGGTTCCTCGAGATCATGCGTGAAAACCATTTGGACCCCGGCACCCTGACGGCCCGTGAACTCGAAGACCTGGCCGCGCACCGCGCCCACGCGCGCCTGCTGGCCGCCGCCGAACGCCAGACCGTGGATGCCGGCGGGGGCTTGATGGGCATCGGCATGCGCATGACCTGGCTGGCCATCGTCTCGATGCTCGTCTGCGCGGTCGGCATCGCCAACGCCATGTTGATGTCGGTGACCGAACGCTTCCGCGAGATCGCCACGTTGAAGTGCCTGGGCGCGCTCGACGGCTTCATCATGGCGATCTTCCTGATCGAAGCCGGCCTGCTGGGGCTGGTCGGAGGCTTTGGCGGGGCGCTGGCCGGCTTCCTGCTGGCCGGCGGCCGCATGGCCGTCGCCTTCCGCGCTTTGCTGTTCCAGGCCTTCCCGTGGGGCGATGTCGCCATCGCGGGCGTGATTTCCATTGCGGTTGGCATGGTGCTGGCCGCCGTCTCCGCCGTCTATCCCTCCCTGCGCGCGGCGCGCCTGGCGCCGATGGAGGCCATGCGGATCGAGTAATGAACGCCGTCGCCGAACCATCCAGCCCCGCCGCTCCCGAAGCCGCCTCCGAGCGCGTCATCATCCGCACCGTCGGCATGAAAAAAATCTACCGCCGCGGCGACGAGATCACCCACGCCCTGCGCGGAGTGGATGTCGAAATTTATACCGGCGAATTCATTACGGTCATGGGACCCTCCGGCTCCGGCAAGAGCACCTTCTTCAACATGATCGGCGCCCTCGACAGCCCCAGCCAGGGCCGCGTCTTCATTGACGAAGTGGACGTCGCCCAGCTCACGGCCGAAGAACTCGCGTTCCTGCGCTGCCGCAAGATCGGCTACATTTTCCAGTCCTACAACTTGATCCAGTACATGACCGCGCTGGAGAACGTCACCACCCCGATGGCGTTTGGCGGTTTAAACCCCGACGAATCCCGCAAGCGCGGCATGGAACTGCTCGAACTCGTCGGCTTGAAAGACCGCTGGTTCCACCGCCCCATCGAAATGTCCGGCGGCCAGCAGCAGCGCGTCGCCATCGCCCGGTCCCTGGCCAACGCCCCCAGCATCCTGCTGTGCGACGAGCCCACCGCCAACCTCGACCACAAGACCGGCGACGAAATTC
Organism: uncultured Verrucomicrobiota bacterium; assembly: GCA_964399775.1. Classification (GTDB taxonomy): domain Bacteria; phylum Verrucomicrobiota; class Kiritimatiellia; order CAIQIC01; family Lenti-01; genus Lenti-01. The sequence goes on along the minus strand of CAYNSH010000010.1, from coordinate 28,543 downwards.
TCGCCATTTTGCAGCGGCTCAACAAAGAGCGCGGTGTCACCACCATTTGCGCCACCCATGATCACCGCATGATGAACATTTGCGACCGCCTGATGTGGATCCGCGACGGCGGCATCGAGCGCATCGCCCGCCGCGACGAAGTCGAAGTGGAGCTCGGACACATTGAATAGGCGGAAGTCCATTTGGTTCAATCGAACTTTGCCTCCCACGGCGCAAGGCCGTGGGGGGGCGCACTTCTGTTACCAAGGCCGAGGAGGGGCTTTCTTCGCCCTGGCCCTTCTCTTTTCGGGATTGGGATTCACTGCCGCCCGCGCCGAGGAAGCGGTCCCGCCGGCGGAAGCCCCGGCGGCCGTCTCCCCGTTCCGCGCGGATGTGGAAACCCTGCTGCGCGCCCCGCACCGCCTCAGCGGCACCGAGGAATACGCCGCGGCGGCCCGCCACGTCGAACAGCGCCTGCGCGAAATCGGCATCCAGCAGATCGTCGTCCAGGAGTTCCCCTCGGTGCAGACCGAGGTGCGCCGGTGCGAAATGGTCGCGGGCGACCGCGTTCTGCCGCTGGTGCCGGCCCGGCCCAACGCCATCCAGCCGCCGGTTTCCCCGCCCGAGGGCATCATCGGCGAACTGGTGGATCTCGGCGACGGTTCTGACGAGCGCCTGAACGCCGTCTCCGTGCGCGACCGGATCGTCGTCATGGACGTCAACGCCGGCCGCGGCTGGCTCAAGGCCTTCCGCCTCGGCGCGCGCGCGGTGATTTTCACTGGCGGTGAAAACGCCGAATCCCTCCATCCCCTCTACGTCCGCGCCACCGCCAACCTCCCGCGCTTCTACTTCGACGGCCCGCGCGAGGACCTGCCCTTCGGCGAGACGGCCACCCTCCATTCCGAAATCACCTGGAAGCGGACCACGGGGCGCAACGTGATCGCGTTTCTGCCGGGCACCGATCCGACCTTCGAGCTGGCCCTGGAAGAAGCCATCATCATCGGCGCCAACCTCGACACCTTCGGCGAGTTCCCGCATCTGGCGCCCGGCGCGCGCGCCGCCGCCAACTGCGCCGGGCTCCTGCGCCTGGCCGAAATCTTCCACGCCAACCGGCCCCGCCGCCACATCGTGCTGGCCTTCTTCGACAACCAGGCGCGGTCGCACGCGGGCGTCGTCCACTTTTACTGGGCGCTGGAAACCGCCGACCGCCACCGCGACGCCACCCTGCGCGCCCGCACCGAATCCTGGCGCGAAGAATCCCGCTTCCTCGAAAACGTCACCCGCATCCTGCAGCGGCCCGATCCGCTGGCCCACCTCGCCGAGGCCGGGGGCCGCCGCCTCTCCGAGCGCATCCGCAACATGGCCCGCGACATGGCCCTCGAGCTGCGCAGCGAATTGATGGACCTGCGCCAGGAGGAAAACCTCCTGCGCACCGCCGAGGAAAAACCCGGCGAAGACGAAGTCGAGCAACTCCAGGCCCGCATCGCCGGGCGGGAGGCCGAATACGACCGCTGGAACGACCTGCGCCGCGCCCTGAGCCGACGCCGCCCCGTCGAGGCCCCCTTGCAGCCGCTGCTCGACCAGGTCCTGGCCGCCGTCCGCCGCGACATCGAATTGCGCCAGGGCGAACTCCAGGGCGAAAAGCGCCTCCTCGATTCCTCCGCCGCGCTGCTGGACATGCTCGGTCGGCGCTGGATCACCCTGCACGTTTCGCTGCTGCTGGGCGACAGCACCGAGCGCTGGGGCGTCATCATCGGCGGCGACTCCGAAATCCGCAACCGCGCGGGCGACAACCCCGGGCTCTACGGCCGGGTGCAGCAGAGCTTCCTGCGCGCCTACAACCGGCTCGACCGCGCCGGCCGCGCCCCGGCCTTCTTCGAGACCGCCAGCGTGGACGCCACGCTCACCCAGCCGCGCCTGCTCTGGGCCGCCAACGGCTTGATCCACGGCGGCGAAGTCGCCGGCCGCTACGGCATCTACAACATCGTTCTCGGCACCACCCACGAAACCCTGCCGCGCGAAGGCACCCCCGCCGACACCCTCGAGCGGCTCGGGCTCGATACCATCGAGCGCAAGATCGAAGAAATCGCCCGCGTCATGGCGGCCGTCGGCGACCAGGACGCCCAGGTCGGCGACGTGGACGCCGTGGCCGACCAGCGCGGCCTCTCGCTGCGCCGCGTCATCCCGGTGGATTATTCCTACATCGTCTCCACCTTCCGCAACGAAGCCGCCATTGGCTCCATGGCCATGGGGCGCCACCGCGGCAGTTCCATCGCCGAAAAGCCCGTTCCCGGCGCCGTTGTCATGGTCAATATCGAAGATCCCTGGAACCGGATCTTCTGGCATCACAACAAATTCCCGGCCTTCGATCCGTTCCAGATCGTCCTGACCGACCAGAACGGCGCCTATGCCCTCGGGGGCCTGCCCAAGGAAGACTCCGCCCAGCCCACCGCCTTCGCCGCCTGCTTCGACGAGCGCGGCCACATTGTCGAAGTCACCGACATGCGCACGCGCCAGACCCTGCGTACCGGCATGGACATGCTGCGGGCGCGCCCGGGCTTCTACATGATGCCCCCGCGCTTCTGGCCCGACGACGCCACCGTTTTCGATGCCGTTGGCAACGCCAACCTCGGGGCCGACACCTCCGACCGCGGTTATGTCCGCACCGAAGACGGCGTCGTCACGTTCTTCCTCGAAGACAAGGTCTCGCATGCCAAAATCTTCGCCCTACGTTCCGCCGTCGGACTCAACAACGCCGAGAGCGACCTGGCCGGCGGCGACATCCACCAGTCCCTGGGCGCGGGCTTCCCGGTGGACGGCAACTGGCTCGGCGTAAGGACCTCGTTCCAGGGCGCCGGCGACCTCTGGCGCCTGAACGAGTCGCGCCTGGCGCTGCTGCGCTCCAAGGACATCCTGAACAGCTCCGTCGAAGAGCTGCACGGCCGCGCCCAGGACCTGATCACCGCCGCCGAAGCCACCCCCGAGCCCCTTCGCGCCGAGGCTCTGGCCGCCTCCTCGCTGCTCTCGTCCCAGCCCGTCTATGAAAGCAGCCGCGCCGTCATGGACGACCTCGTCGCCGCCGTCCTGATCCTGCTGGCCTTGTGCATTCCGTTCGCCTTCGCCCTCGAGCGCCTCCTGATCGGCTCGACCCTCATCTACAAGCAGGTGGTCTGGTTCGCCGCGTTCTTCCTGGCCACCTTCGTCATCCTCTATCTTTCGCATCCGGCCTTCGCCGTCGCCCAGGCCCCCATCATCATCTTCCTGGGCTTCACCGTCGTCGTGCTTTCGTCGCTCGTCATCTTCATCATCATGCAGAAGTTCGAGACGGAGCTGAAGGCCATGCAGGGCATGACCAACACCGTGCACCAGGCCGACATCTCGCGCTTCAACACCGTGATGGCCGCCATGGCGATGGGCATCTCCACCATGCGCCGCCGCCCCCTGCGCACGGCGCTCACCGCCATCACCATCGTCCTGCTCACCTTCACCATCCTCGTCTTCGCCTCCTTCGACACCCAGCGCGGCATCGTCCGGCTCTTCGCCGCGCCGTCGCCGGGCTATACCGGCGTGCTCTACCATCCGCCCTCCTGGGGCACCCTCAATCCCGACTACGTGGACCTCGTCCGCGCCCGCTGGGGCGACGAAGCCGACATCGCCACCCGCCACTGGGTCTGCCCCGAGTTTCCCGGCGACCCCGATTTCGTCGCCGCCCTCGCCGACGGCTCCAATCCCGTCACCCTCAAGGGCATCCTCGGCGTGGACCCGGTCGAGCTCCGCCACCGCCCTGACCTGCGTGCGCTGCTGGGCATCGAGGACCCCGACATCATCCGCGACCACGTCTTCATGACCGACGCCGTCGCCGATCTGCTCGGCGTTCAGCCCGGCGACCGTGTCATCGTCAAAGGCATCTCGCTCGCCGTCGGCCCGCTCCTCAGCTCCACGCGCTTCACCGCCATCGTGGACATGGACAACACCAGCATCATCCCGATCGACTACGCCGAGATGCAGGAGACCGGCGCCAAGCAGGCCACCGGAGCCGCCGAAGACCTCCTGACTCAGCAGGTCAACTGGGCCAACCTGCCCACCGATTCCGCCGTGATCCTGTCCGACGACAACTGCTCCCGCGCCGGCGGCAAGGTCAGCGTCATCCATCTCTACACCCCGGATTCCGCCGCCGCCGAGCGCATCGCCGAGGAATACGCCCGCATGATGGACCGCACCCCCATCATGGCGACGCGCCAGGACGGCGTCTATCGGCACATTCTCGGCACGGTGATGGCCGCGAGCGGGGTGGGGGACCTGCTCTTTCCGGTGTTCCTGGGCGCCCTCGTCATTTTCGGCACCATGCTCGGGTCCGTCGCCGACCGCGAAAAAGAAATCTACACCTTCAGCGCCCTGGGCCTGGCCCCGCCGCACGTCGCCAGCCTGTTCTTCGCCGAAGCCCTCGTCTATTCCGTCCTCGGCGGCATGGGCGGCTACCTCATCGCCCAGGGCTCGATGAAAATCCTGACGACCCTCGCCACCTTCGGCCTCGTCCAGGTCCCCGAAATCAACTACTCCTCCACCAACGCCATCGTCACCATCCTCATCGTGATGGCCACGGTGCTCATTTCGGCCATCTATCCGGCCATCCAGGCCTCGAAGAGCGCCAATCCCGGCCTGCTGCGCACCTGGCGCCCGCCGCCGCCCAAGGGCGACATCCACGACATCGTCTTCCCCTTCACCGTCTCCGCCTACGACCTCACCGGCGTCGTCAGCTTCCTCCAGGAGCACTTCGACCACTTCAGCGACACCGGCCTCGGCGCCTTCATGGCCCGCGATACCCGCATGGTCCAGCACGAGGATGGCGCTCTCGGCCTCGAGGCCTATCTCGCGCTCGCCCCCTTCGACCTCGGCGTCACCGAACGCTTCGAACTCCGCAGCGCCCCCAGCGAAATCCCCGGCATCGACGAGGTCAAAATCCGCCTCACCCGCAAGTCCGGCCAGCCCGGCGACTGGGTCCGCCTCAACCGCAACCTCTTCGACAATCTCCGCACCCAGTTCCTGCTCTGGCGCTCGATCCCCAAGGAGGCCATGGAGATCTACCGCCAGCGAACCCTTGTCCAATTGAAGAAGAGCCCGGACCATGGCTGAGCACAAGCTAGACAAAGAGCTGGAGGAATTCCGGCAGGTGATGGAAGTGCCCTCGACCTTCGAGGACGGCTTCAACTGGACCGCGCTGCTCGGCGCGATATTCGTCGCCCTGCTGATGGTTCCCGGGGCCATCTACATGGGCCTGCTCGCCGGCGTGGACAGCATCGGGTCCGCCTCCCAGTGGGTCACCGCCATCCTCTTCATCGAAGTCGCCAAGCGCGCCCAGAAGACCCTCAACCGCGCCGAGATTTTCGTTCTGTTCTTCATGGCCAGTTCGGCCATGGGCCTGCCCTTCGGCGGCCTGCTCTGGAACCAGTTCTTCATCCGCAGCGAGGCCGCCATCGCCACCGGCATCGCCTCCGATCTGCCCGTCTGGTTCGCGCCCTCGGTGGATTCCGCCTCCTACACCTTGCGCACCTTCTTCCACCGCGACTGGCTACCCGTCATCGGCATGGTCATTTTCGGCACGTTCTTCGGCCAGCTCTCCAGCACCATTCTCGGCTACGGCCTGTTCCGCGTCGCCAGCGACATCGAAAAACTGCCCTTCCCGATGGCCCCCATCGGCGCGCAGGGCATCATGGCCCTCGCCGAAGACGCCGACGAAAAGAGCCTCTCCCAATCTCAGGACAAGTGGCGCTGGCGCGTCTTCTCGATCGGCGGCGCCCTCGGGCTGACCTTCGGGGCCATCTATCTCCTGCTGCCCACGCTCACCGGCGCCCTCACCGGGCAGCCCATCACCGTCTTCCCGATCCCGTTCTCCGACTTCACCCCGCAGACCGGCAAGTACCTCTCCGCCGTCGCCACGGGCATCTCGTGGGACTTCGGCAACCTGATCTTCGGCATGGTCCTGCCGTTCTTCGCGATGGTCGGCGCCTTCATCGGGCTGATCTCCACGTTCCTCATCAATCCGGTCCTCTACCGCGTCGGCATCCTCCAGAGCTGGACCCCCGGCCGCGACACCATCAGCACCATTTACCTCAACAACGTCGACTTCTACTTCAGCTTCCACATCGGCATCGCCATCGCCATCGCCGTCGGCGGCATCTACCAGGTCATCAAGAGCGTGCGTAACGCCCGCCAGGCCCGCCAGGAATCCGCCAGCCTGCCCAAATCCTCAGTCCATGCCGTCCCCGAAGGCCGCGGCGACATCAAGACCTGGCTCATCCTCACCGTCTATTTCTTCGTCACCATGACCTACATCCTCGTCTCGGGCTGGCTCATCGACTGGCACCGCGGCGTGATGGTCGCCCTCCTGTTCCTCGGCTTCGTCTACACCCCGCTCATCAGCTACGTCACCGCCCGCCTCGAAGGCATGGTCGGGCAGGTGGTGGAGGTGCCCTTCATCCGCGAGGCCGCGCTGATTCTCAGCGGCTTCCAGGGCGTCACCGTCTGGTTCCTGCCGATTCCCATGGCCAACTACGGCGGCATGACCGTCTTCTACAAGCAGTGCGAACTCACCGGCACCAAGTTCACCAGCATCTGGAAAACCCAGGTCATCCTGCTGCCGATCATCCTCGTCAGCTCCATCTTCTTCATGAACTTTATCTGGAGCCTCAACGAGGTGCCCTCCGCCGTCTATCCCTTCGCCGACATGATGTGGAAGCTCCACGCCCAGAACGCCTGCATCATGTTCTCCGCCACCCTGGGCGAATACTCCATCTTCGAGGACGCTTTCCGGTTCGTGTACATCCTGTCCGGCACGATGTTCGGCGGACTGCTCTTCGGCGTCATGTCCCTGCTCGGCGCGCCGATTCTGCTGACCTTCGGCGTGGTGCGCGGTCTGGGCCAGACCACCCCGCACTCCGTCATTCCCCAGTTCCTCGGCGCGCTCCTCGGGCGCTACTACTTCAAGCGCAAGCTCGGCCTCCGCTGGCGGCAATACATCCCCGTTGTCAGCGCCGGATTCGCCTGCGGGATGGGCCTCATCACCACGGTCGGCGTCGGCGTCACCTTCCTCAGCAAAGCCGCCATCCCCTTACCCTTCTAGAGACCCGCCATGGCCGAAACCCTCATCGAAATCCGCGGCGTCAGCAAGGTCTACGACCTGGGCCACCAGCAGGTCTACGCCCTGCGCGACATGGCACTCGACATCTTCCGCGGCGAGTATCTTTCCATCATGGGCCCCTCCGGTTCCGGCAAGAGCACGCTGTTCAACATGATCGGCGCGCTCGACCGCCCCAGCTCCGGCACCATCAAGGTCGCCGGCGTCACCCTCAACACCCTCACCAGCCGCGAACTCGCCTACTTCCGCGGCAAGCACATCGGCTACGTCTTCCAGCAGTTCAACCTGCTCCCCGCCTACAACGCCATCGACAACGTCGCCATGCCCCTCGTCTTCAACGGCTGGGCCCAGGACCGCGCCGAAAAACGCTCCAGGGAAATCCTCACCCGCGTCGGCCTCGGCGAACGCATGACCCACCGGCCCGACGAACTCTCCGGCGGACAGCAGCAGCGCGTCGCCATCGCCCGCGCCCTCGCCAACGAACCCGCCATCGTCCTCGCCGACGAACCCACCGGCAACCTCGATCTCCACACCGGCGAGGAAATCATCAAGCTCCTCGCCGAACTCTCGCGCGAACTCGGCGTCACCGTCATCTCCGCCACCCACGACCACAAGATGCTCGCCACCTCGGATCGGATTCTGTGGATCAAGGACGGCCGCAAAGACCGCCTCGAGCGCCGCGAAGACATCACCATCCGCATCGGCACCGTCCGCTAGTTGTTCCCCTGATTCGCCGGTGGCCGGCAACATTGAGCCGGGGTAAAGCAAACCAGCATGGAATAAACTTTATAAAGTGTATTCCGATGATTGTATCCTCCAGCGTCGGGGGCTACGGACGCAACAAGCGGATCAGGGCTTCTCCCACGGGATGCGGTGGCGTGAGAAGTTCCACCTGAGGGTGGTGTCGGCGAATAAATCGGCCGGCGGCCATGATTCGCAGGTGGCGATTCAGAATCTGGGGGGAGGTGTTCAGAACCCGAATCAGTTCAGAGGAGGGGACGGGGCCGTTGAGCAATGCCCGGGCGATCGAAATGCGGCCGGGATAAGCCAGAGCGGCCGCCATGGAAATGATGATCTCATCCTCATGGGCGGGCATATGCTTCATGGAGGTTTTCAGCGCTTTCAGCAATGGAGCTGCTGACGGGACTTGGGGGTCGGCGGCAGGGCGGTAGAGGACATAGGGACCTTTTCGGTCCACCTGCAGGATGCCGCGGGATTGAATCCGCCGGAGTTCCTGGCTGGCGTCTGAAACGCCGATTTCCGCCATCGCCGCCAGTTGTGTGACGGAACTGCCGGGGTGTTCGAGCAAGGACCGCAGCAAGCGAAGTCGGGTCCGTCCGGTCAGCATTCGGCAGGTTCGCCATAACGTAGGGTTTAATTGGCGCATGGGTACCTTTTCCAAGGTGGAATAGACTTTATAAACTCTATTCTATCCGAGGCAATCTAAAAAGTCAGATGAATAGCGGCCGCTCAGGGAACATCCACCGGTGATAGACCAGCCGCAGTTTGCGGTCGCCTTCTCTGAGGAAGAGCTGGATTCTTTGGACCAAGGACGGCCGCAAAGACCGCCTTAAGCGCCGCGAAGACATCACCATCCGCATCGGCACCGTCCGCTAGACCCCCACGGGTTAACTCCGTGGGTGAATCAGGTTGCAGGCCAGTTCGTTGACCTGATGGGCTTGGGGATTTCAATATTCAATCCGGACATCCACTCTTCTATCCTTGCGGATGTTTCCATCCGTGGGCCGCCGAAGGCATCCGTGGGGATAGGATTCCCATGAGATCGGTTGCTTATGCGTCCATTGGACGCGTCGGAGCGAGGACCATCATTTCGGATCGAATCCGTATAACCCTGTTCATCCGTAGCTAAAAGCTGTTCGATCCTCGTTTTCTCCACTGTTTTCCACACTGTGGAAAAACCTTTTCCATGGCGTGGAAAATTTCCCCCAAAGTTTTCCATGGCGTGGAAAACCAAGGTTTCCCATCCGTGTCCATCGGTGTCACCACGCCGGCCCGCGTGGCAAGTCCGTGGTTGGCTGAGTTTCCTGCGTTCCTGCTTCCCCCCTTGGCGGCTTCGCGTCTTTGCGTGAGACGGGCTGCCGGATCGCGGACGACAGTCGGAGCCGTCAACTACGGATTTCACGGATTGTACGGATCCGGACCTCTCCATCCCTCCGCCATTCCAGGATTCCACCATTCCATTTCTCTGCCCTTCATCGCCGATCCCGCCTCTCCACCGGTCTTCTCTTGCCCGGCGCGCTGGGCTCGGATAATCTGCGCCCATGAGTACGAAGACCGCCGAAGCCAAGCCGTTCACGGTCCGGGTCAACCGCCCGATCCTGCTCCTGCTCGGGCTGGTCGGGGCGTTGTTTTTCCGCGTCGGACTGGACGCCGCCATCTACCGCGAATGGCTCGACTGGCACTTCCCCCCGGATCAGCCGTGGCTCACGTTTGCGTTTTATTTCTTTTTCCTCGGCTGCGGCGGACTCATCGCCCTGAACTGCCTGTGGCTCCTGATTCTTCCGCCGGTCATGCTGCGCTTCGACGAACGCGGTGTCACCTTCGGTGTCGGCTTCCGCTACCGGCCGTATTTCATTCCATGGGACCACGTCGAGCGGATCGGGTACGGCATGGACGGCAACCTGACCACGAAAGACCAGTTTCTGGCGGGCCCGATGGTGACGTTCCGCGACCACCCCGATGTCCCCGTCGTCATGGCGACCAGCATGGGCCTCGGCTATGCCTTCCGCCGCCTGACCCTTCATTGGGCTTATGCCAACCGGTTCCCCTGGACGGTGGTCCGGAACGGCGAACGCTTCCGGCGAGCCCCGTCCCCCGCCGGGGCGCGCCCCCCGGGTGAACTCGCTTGATCGTAACGTGATGGAGAGGTGAGCCGATCCAACGGGGAGGTATCCGGTGGAAAGGTCCGGGGTGTTCGCAGCCTTGTCGTATAATCGGTCAATCCACGGTTGTTTTTCAATTGGGTACACCTTGACAGTCCGGAACCGGCGTGGTTTATTCCCCGGCAGCATGACAAAGATCCGCATCCAAGCCCTGTTCCTTCTGGCGTTGCGCGGCGACACCCGTGCCACGGCGGGCGACGGGTGTTGCGCTGGATGAGTTCCCGGAACCGCCCGGACCCCGGAAAGCCCGCCATGAATAAGGATTGGCGGGCGTTTTGTTGCCCGCAAGTCATGAAAAGAAGTGCCGAGAGGTAGGAATCAGATTATGAAAAAGCCGGATCATGTGATTATTTTCGATACGACGCTGCGCGACGGGGAACAATGCCCGGGGGCCAGCATGGGGCTGCACGAGAAGCTGCAGGTGGCTCGTCAGCTCGAGAAGCTGAACGTGGACATCATCGAGGCGGGGTTCCCCGCGGCGTCGCCGGGCGACTTCGAGGCGGTGAAAAAGGTCGCCACCGAGATCAAGAAATGCCGCATTGCGGGGCTGGCGCGCTGCGTCAAGAGCGACATCGATGCGTGCGTGGGGGCGCTCAAGCCGGCTGGCGACCGGGCGCGGATTCATGTGTTTCTCGCCACGAGCGCGATTCACCGCGAATTCAAGCTGAAGAAGGCCAAGGATGAGATCATTCGCCAGGCGGTCGAGGGCGTGGCCTATGCGAAACAGTTCTGCAAGGACGTCCAGTTCAGCCCGGAGGATGCGTCGCGAACCGAACCGGAGTTCCTGGCGGAGGTGGTCCGGGCCGCGATCGGCGCCGGGGCCACCACCATCAATATCCCGGATACGGTGGGGTTCACGGTGCCGCAGGAGTTCCGCACGCTGCTGACCTATTTGCACAAGCATGTGCCGGAGCTGCAAGACGTGGTGGTGCATGTGCACTGCCACAACGACCTGGGCCTGGCGGTGGCCAACTCGCTGGCCGCGGTCGAGTGCGGCGCGCGCGGCGTCGAATGCACCATCAACGGCATCGGCGAGCGGGCGGGCAACTGCTCGCTGGAGGAGCTGGTGATGGCGCTGAAGGTGCGCAACGATCACTACGGCCTCCAGAGCCGGGTGCACACCGAGGAGCTGTATCCAACCAGCCGCCTGGTGAGCCAGTTGACCGGCATGATGGTGCAGCGCAACAAGGCGATCGTCGGGGCCAATGCCTTTGCGCACGAGTCCGGCATTCATCAGGACGGCATGCTCAAGCACCGCGAGACCTATGAAATCATGCGGCCGGAGGATGTCGGCGTGGTGACGGGAACCGACCTGGTGCTCGGCAAGCATAGCGGGCGCGCGGGCTTCTCCGCGCACCTCAAGCGCATGGGCATCCAGCTCAGCTCGGAGCAGCTTCAGGGCGTGTATGAGGCGTTCATCGCCCTGGCCGACAAGAAGAAGGTGGTCTACGACGACGACATCATCGAACTGCTGAGCGACTTCATTTCGGAAGTGCCACGGGTCTACACGATCAAGCGCCTGCAAGTGTCGGCGGGCAACCAGACCATTCCGACGGCGACGGTGCAGATCGAAAAGGACGGCAAGGTGATGCAGGACTCGGCCACGGGGGCGGGGCCGGTGGAGGCCGCCCTGAAGGCCATCGAACGCATTACCGAGATGAAGGGCGAATTGAAGTCGTTTGCGATGCAGGCGGTAACCCACGGCGAAGACGCCTTGGGGGAAGCCTCGGTCCAAGTGCTCTTCGGCGAAGACCTGGTCGCGGCCAAGGGGTCGGACATTGATATCGTCATGGCGTCGGCCAAGGCCTACGTCAACGCCTTGAACCGGCACCTCTTCATCGAGAAGGAAACGCACAAGGCGTAGGCCCGGGGACGGTTCTCCTGACGGCCCGCACCCGAAAGGCGCGGGCCGTTTTCGTTGGGGGGGGCGGAAAGGGGGGGTGGGGAGATGGAATGATGGAATAATGGAAGGATGGGAGGGTGGGGGCAAGAGGGTGCTGGAGACTTGAAAGAGGGTCGCCCGAAGTCGTTGGAAGGCGCCGGAAGTCGAAAAATCGTTCAACGCAAGGCGTCGTAGCCGGCGGGGGCCGTTTTCCACGGCGTGGAAAATAGTTTTCCATGGCGTGGAAAAAGTCGTGAAAAGTTTTCCATGCTGTGGAAAACTGTCCGGCCAAACCGGAGAGGTGCATCCATGAGCAAGGGAATGATAGCAGGATTGTTGATTCTGGCGGCGTTTGTGGTCGTGCTGATCATGACGTCGGGCAAGGTCACGGTGAATCTATTTTCGATGAAGGTGACCCTGCAGACCTCGTATGCGCTGCTGGCGGCGGCGGGCGTCGGCATGGTGGCGGGGGCGCTGCTGCGCAAATGAGCCGCATCGAGGACTTGCTGGAGCGCGGGATCAAGATCGCGGCGCCGGGATCGGTGGAGATCGGCGACGAGGTGGATGCGTCGCGGATGGCCCCGGGGGTGGTGATTCATGCGGGGTGCAAGGTGTTTGGCGAAAAAACCAGCATCGGCCCGGGGTGCGTGCTGGGGCGGGAAGCGCCCGCGACGGTGGAGGACTGCCAGCTCGGTGAAAAGGTGGAGTTGAAGGGGGGGGCCTTTTCCGGCGCGGTGTTTCTCGACGGCTCGGCCATGGGCAGCGGGGCCCAGGTCCGGCCGGGGTCCATCCTCGAAGAAGGCGCCGAGATGGCCCACACCGTGGGGCTGAAGCAGACGATCTTTTTCCCGTTTGTGGTGGGCGGCAGCTTGATCAATTTCTGCGATGCGCTGATGGCGGGAGGGCGCAGCCGCAAGGACCACAGCGAAATCGGATCGTCGTTCATTCATTTCAATTACACGCCGCACGGCGACAAGGCGACGGCGTCGCTGATCGGCGACGTGCCGCGCGGGGTGATGCTCAACCAGGCGCCGATCTTCCTGGGCGGCCAGGGCGGGCTGGTGGGGCCGGTGCGGATCGAATACGGCACGGTGCAGGCCGCCGGGCTGGTGTCGCGCAAGGATGTGCTGGAGCCGGGGCAACTGGTGGTGCCTTCGATGCCCCACTCCGGGGTGTTTCCGTACGGGACGGCGTACCGCTCGGTGGCGCGGGTGATCCGCAATTGCATGATCTATATTGGCAATATTGCGGCATTGCAGGTCTGGTATGATCAGGTGCGCCGGTCCCTCATGGAGCGCACCCCCCACGGGGCGGCTTGTTTCGCCGGGGCGCTTCGGCAGTTGTCCTCGGTGCGCAAGGAACGTATGAAGCGCCTCGAGGCGGTCGTGGAACGGATTGCCGGAGAGGATCGCGCGGATCTCCCGGACAACCTCCGCGGCGAACACGAAGCGTTGTGCGCGGGCTGGCCGGATGCCAAGGCGCGGCTGGCCTCCGCCGGCGATGTGGAGTGTTCCGAAAAAGCGGCATTCCTCGCGGCGTGGAATGCGGCGGGGGCGGAAAGCTATGTCGAGCGCGTGCAAAAACTGCCGGCGGAAGCCCAGGTGGCGGGCACCGCGTGGTTGCAGAAGATCGTGGACAGCGCCGGCCGGCCGGCATAACCCAAGAGAATCAGGAGTCGAAGATGGGCGAGAAGAAATTGTTCGGGACGGATGGCGTGCGCGGCGTGGCGAACCGTGAACCGATGATGGTGGAGATGGCCATGAACCTGGGCCGCGCGGTGGCGTACGTGCTGAAGGAGCGCAAGGGCGGCAAACGTCCGCGCGTGGTGATCGGCAAGGATACGCGACTGAGCGGGTATATGCTGGAAAACGCGCTGGTGGCGGGGCTGTGTTCGATGGGCGGCGATGCGCTGTTGGTCGGCACCCTGCCCACGCCGGGCATTGCCGTGCTGACCATCGACCAGAAGGCGGATGCCGGATTTGTGATTTCCGCCTCGCACAATCCGTTTCAAGACAACGGAATCAAGCTGTTTTCCAACGACGGCTTCAAACTGCCGGATGAAGAAGAGGCGGCGATCGAAGACCTGATGGCCGGCGGGACTCTCGCGAGTTTGCTGCCGACGGCCGGGGGGATCGGGAAATCGTTCCGGGTGGAAGATGCCCTGGACCGCTATATCGCCTTCTGCAAGCGATCGTTTTCCGCGGACCTGGATTTGAAGGGCATGCGCATGGTGCTGGATTGCAGCCAGGGCGCGACGTATCGGGCGGCGCCAGCGGTGTTCAAGCAGTTGGGCGCGCACGTCACCACCCTGCACGACACGCCCAACGGGCTGAACATCAATGCCCGCTGCGGATCCCAGCATACCGAGGCCCTGCGCGAGCAGGTGTTGGCCGAACGGGCCGATATCGGCTTGGCCTTTGATGGCGACGGCGACCGCCTGATCGTGGTGGACGAAACCGGCGTGGAACTGTCGGGCGACCACATCCTGGCCATTTGCGCGAAGGATCTGAAGGGACGCGGCAAGCTGAAGAGCAACCTGGCCGTCGGAACCGTGATGAGCAATTTCGGGTTGCATGCCACGATGCGCAACCTGGGCATCGAGCTGGGATGCAGCCCCGTGGGCGACCGCTATGTGCTGGAAATGATGAAGGAGCGCGGCGGCATCCTCGGCGCCGAGTCGTCCGGGCACATGATCTTCCTCGACAAGCATACCACCGGCGATGGCATCGTTTCGGCGCTGCAATTGCTGGCCGTGATGCGCCGCACCAATCAGGAGGTGTCCGCGCTGGCCTCGATCTTGACGCTGGCGCCGCAATGCCTGGTGAACGTGGATGTGGCCAGCCGGCCGCCGCTGAAGGACCTGCCCGGCGTGCAGGCGGCCATCGCCGCCGCTGAAAAGGAACTGGGCCAGGAGGGCCGGGTCCTGGTCCGCTACTCCGGCACCCAGAACATGTGCCGCGTGATGGTCGAGGGCCCGACGGAAGAAATGACCACGCGACTGACGCATGCGATCGCCGATGCCCTGAAGCAGGAAATCGGGTAGACGCCAACCCCCCGCAAGAAATAGGCTTTTCTTGTGGGCGGGGGTTTTGGAAGATGCGGGGCGAATCGAAGCGATGAAGAAAGGATCGGTACGGATGCAGACAATCAAGACATGGGCGGCGGGGCTGGCGGCGGCGATGATGATGACGGGGGCATGGGCGGCGGAGTTGAAGTTTGCCACCGTGGATCTGGACCGCGTCTTCACCGCGCACCCCAAGACCCAGGCGGCGGAAGCCGAACTCAAGAAGGCCGAAGAAGCCATCGAGATCGACATGGAGCGCGTGGTGGCCGAAGGCCGCGCACTGGAGGAGGAAGTCGTCCGCCTACGCGAACAGGCGCGAAGTCCCATGCTCTCCGAGGAGGCCCGCCAGCAGCGTCGCGCCGAAGCCGAAGATAAAATCACGGAGCTCCAGGAATTCCAGTTGCGCGCGCGGCGTACGCAGGAGACGCGCCTGAAGCAATTGCGCGACAGCGTGATGGCCTCCCGCCAGGGCATTGTGGACGAACTGCTGGAATTGGTGGCCGATTTCGCCAAGGCGGAGGGCTACGACTTGATCGTGGATCGCTCGGGGATGACCATGAACATGGTGCCCGTGGCGGTCTTTTCATCCGACCGGCTGGATGTGACCGATCAGTTGATCGAGCGCCTGAATTCGGTCGCCGAATAGTTCAGGCGGATTCCCCATGACCACGGCGGAGCTGGCCACCACACTGGGCGCGGAGATCGAAGGGGACGCATCGGTTGAAATCACCGGCGTGGGGGATTTGCGAACGGCCGGGCCGGCGCAAGTGGCGTTTGCCCACTCGTCGCGCTATTGGCCCGAGGCGGGACAGAGCGGGGCCGGCGCCGTTCTGGTTTCGAAAGAGGCCGTCATGGAGGCGCCGAAGCCCGTCCTCCTGCGGGTGGAGAATGTCGAAGCCGCCTTCGCCGAAGCCTGCGCCTTGTTGGCCCCGCCGCCAACCATCGTGCCCCGGGGGATCCATCCGCAGGCGTTGGTTGCGCCCGATGCCAAGCTGGGCGCGGATGTCGCGGTGGGGGCGTTTGCCGTGATCGAGGCGGGAGCGGAAATCGGCGATGGCACCACGCTGCATGCCCAGACCCATGTCGGCCCCGGCGCCCGCCTGGGCCGCCACTGCCGCCTGTTTCCGTTTTCCTGTGTCCTGGACCGTTGTGTGCTGGGCGATCGCGTCGTGCTGCACAGCGGAGTGGTCATCGGCGGCGAAGGCTTCGGTCACACCGTCGATGCCCAGGGCGTCCGTACCTGCATTCCGCATATCGGCATCGTGGTGCTGGAGGACGATGTCGAGATCGGCGCCAACTCCACGGTGGACCGCGCCCGTTATGGAGAGACGCGGGTGGGCAAGGGAACCAAAGTCGACAATCTGGTGATGGTCGCCCACAACTGCATCATCGGAGAGCATTCCGTGCTTTGCGCCCAGGTGGGGATGGCCGGAACGACAACCCTGGGACGGCGAGTGATATTGGCCGGCCAGGTCGGGCTGGCCGGGCATTTGACCGTTGGCGACGATGCCGTGGTGGGCGCGCAGGCCGGGGTGCCCAAGGACCTTCCCGGTGGTCAAATGTATCTGGGCGCCCCGGCGGTTCCCCGCCTCGAATTCGGCAAATCCCTGGCCCATGTGGCCAGCATTCCCAAGCTGAAAGAAAAGCTGAAGGCGCTGGAAGCCCGTTTGGCGGCGCTGGAGCATCCCTCCCCCTAAGGGTTTGGTTCTCTTTCAACGAAGGCCTTGGTTTCCCCTCAAGTGTGTTTACGTCATCATTGGATCGCTGCGGGATGGGCCTTGGGATTGCATTTGTGATTTGGCCCCGCCAGCCCTATTGAAGTTTCTGCGCGGCGGCAATCATCCGGTTCTGCGCCTCTTGGACCTTGGGATCGTTCATGTACGGCATGATCTTCATCATGGCGCCCATCATCTGCATGCCGGCCGCCGTGAATTTTTCTTCCAAATCCTTGAACTCAGCCGGAAAGGAGCCGTCCTGGTCCATGCGGGCCAGTTCGGGATGGCTTTTCTGGAGGGCCAGGATCTGGGGGCCGAGGGCCTCGAGGCTCTGGGTATAGCGGTCGAGCGCGGCCGCCACATCGCTGGCGCTGCCAGCCTTGTCCATGTCGCGGCTGAATTCCTCCATGATCTGGAGATTCTTCTCCATCACTCCGCGGGGGCTGGCGTTGCTCCGTCCACAGGCCGCAAGCAACAGGGCGCAAATGAACGGGATCGTGATCAAGGTGGTGCGGTTCTTCCAGATGCTCATCATATCCTCTCTTGGGTGGTTTCTTGGGGTTGGGTGTCTCACCGCGGGCACACTAGCGCAAAATCGTCCCCATCGTCAAAACGGCAATGTCGGTGGCAACCCGCAACCCGGGAGATGGGAATCTGTCGTGGGAACCTCCTTGACGGCGGCCTCCAAGGGCGGGATGCTGGAAGCGCATGAAACGGACTGGGTCACCCTTCTGGCGAGGCGGTGTTGCCGCGCTGGCCGCGTTGTGGCTCTGTGCAGTGCCGGCCTTGGCGGACATCCTCACCGGAGCGGACTGGCGCGTGGTGTTCAACCGCCCCGATCAAACGACGACCCTGACAAGTATCGGGGAACATGAGTTCGACATCCGGGATGCTTTTCTGGAGCGCATCGACGCCCTCGGGGTTGGCGATTCGGGCTACTTGGCGACCTATACCTTCACCGGCAGCTACCCGCAGAACGGGGCGGCGGGCCCCATTCTGGCGGCGGTATCCAATGCCCTTTCGCGTGGCGCCCGGATGGGATTCGTGGTGGGAAGCGGCGTGGATTTGGCCGAAGAATTCTGGGCGGGCTGCTCGCTGGACTCTCTGTCGCGTCGCCCCGGCAATGCGTTGGAAGTCGCCCGAGCCCCGTCCAGGGGCATCATGCACCATAAAGTCGGGGTGTTTTTCTATAACGCCACCGGGGAGAGCCGCCTCCTGACCGCGTCGTGGAATTTCACGGCGTGGGCCAGTTCGCGGCAGTGGAATATCCTCACCGACTTCTCCAACCGCGACCTGGCCCTGGCCTATTCGAACGAGATGCGCCAACTGCTCAACGGCTACTTCCACTCCAACCCCGCCAAGTCGCGGATTCCACACGACAAGGCGACGTTTCGCACGGCGGAGGCCTCCGCGGATGGGTGGGTGCGATTCGCGCCCTATCCATCCGGCCGGACGGGAGGCGATAACGCGCAGACCGAGATCACCGAGCGCATCGCCCAGGCGCGGGAAAGCATCTGGTTTGCGCTGAACAAGCAGACCCGGGCCGTGGTGACCGAGCAACTGATCGCCGCCTGTGACCGGGGGGTCCGGGTGCATGGCGTGATCCCCGTGAGCGACCGCGCCGATGCCGCCGCCCCCAGTTATGGCCAGTACGAGCGGATGCTGGATCCGGCGGAATACGCCACCACCAACCGCATCCATCTCTACGAGGCTTACTACAAAAGCACGAATACGGAGGAGTTCGACAACGGACTTTCCGATCTGGTTCACACCAAATACATGGTGATCGATCCGTTCGGCGAATCGCCTTGGGTCATTCACGGGTCGGCCAACTGGACGCTGACGGCACTGGCGACGACCAATACCGCCTACTCGAACGATGAAAACATCCTGTTCATTCCGGATGGCGGCATCGCGCGGGCGTTCTTGGCCCAGTTTGCGGCGATGACCGGCGTGGCGGCCCTGGAGCCGGAGCCGGGCGGCGCGGTGCGCTTGGGCATTGCCGCGGCCGCCGGTGGCCCGCAACTCCGATTTGTGATTCCAGATGGGGTCGATGGACTTCTGGTCGGTACCACCAACCTGCGCACCTGGTCGCGGGACTGGACCCAGGCTGTCGAGGCGGGAACCCACGAGATTCCCATGGGCCAGGTCGCCCGCCACCTGTTCTATCGCATTGAACCGGCGCCCCCGTCCGGATCGGCCCGGGACGGGTTTCGTCCATTGCGGCGGGATCTGTTGGATGATCCCCGGCCTCGGGCCGACGGCGACGTGCTGGAGGTGGTTCTGGAACCCGATGCCCTGACAATGATCGGCGAGGGCGGAGTGGAATACACCGTGTCGGCCATGGTGGAGAATGCGACCGGCATGGACATTACGCGCGTGGAGTGGTCCGTGATTCCGGCGGATGGCCTCACCAACGGATTTGCGGGGTTGCAGGTGGCGGATGGAGAAACCCTGGTGCTGGTGCCGGTACCGGAGGACGGCGGACGCCGGTTCGATGCGATCTGTCTGGTCGCGGCGGGCGAAGGCGAGGAAGCGGTGATCCATTCCGCCACCATCCGGCTCACGGTCCTGAATCCGCGCCTGGTGGATTTTGAGACCCTGGGCCCCTTCAGCAGTTATCCCACCAACTACGTCGTGGACGAAGCCACCGGGCTGCCGGACTACATCGGCCTCACGACCAATCTCCACGGGATGGCATGGAAGCTGTTCAATCTTCGCCGATCCGAACTGAACGCCCTGGGCGCCTATTCGGCGCGCCTTCGCCACAGTTCCAGCAGCCTGCCCGGGCTGCTGGAAAGCCGCGGCTGGTTCTCCGGGATCGGTTCCATCTCCGTGAATTATGTGCTCTACAGCACCACGGGTTTCCTGACGTTTGTGA
Organism: uncultured Verrucomicrobiota bacterium; assembly: GCA_964399775.1. Classification (GTDB taxonomy): domain Bacteria; phylum Verrucomicrobiota; class Kiritimatiellia; order CAIQIC01; family Lenti-01; genus Lenti-01. The sequence goes on along the minus strand of CAYNSH010000010.1, from coordinate 8,984 downwards.
TCGAGACGCAGGAGGCGGAAACCGGAGAATGGGTGATCGCCGGGGAACCGTGCCGCGTCGAAGCCGGAGGCAGCATCAGCAACCAGGTGTTCACGGTGGATGTGGACCGCCCGGGGCGCTTGAAGGTGCGACTGCGCACCACGGGCGGCTATGGCCGCGTGGTGAATATCGATGACCTGCTGATTCGCCCGTATGGAGATCTGGTGCCCATCCTGGTTGTGGAGGGGGCGCCCGCCGCGGCCATCGGCCGAGAGTACGAATTACGCTTCGGTCTGGCCAATGCCGAAGGGGCGCCGCGCAGTTGGTCGGACTACGGCGTGGCCTTGCGGGAGGGCGAGGGTGGGGCGCCGGCGTTTGAGGAAGTGGATGGAGGGTTGCGGCTGACCTTCACCCCCAGCCCTGACGATGTCGGCAAGGTGTTCTCGGCAACGGGCACGGTTTCGGTGTACGGCGGACAGTACGTCTATTCCACCAACTGGAGCTTTGCCGTCGCGGCGGCGCCCGGGTTCGAGCTGCTGAACGCCAGCCCGGAGGGGCGGACGGTTCTCTATACCAACGAAATCCTGGATGTCTGGTCCACCAACGTGTTGGTGGGCGGCGTGCTTTGCACCAATCGGGATCTGTACGAAGCCGAATGGACGGCGTATCCGCCTTTTGCCACCAACACCGTCGCACAATACAACCGTTTCCGCATCGGGGGGGGACTTCTCCAGGCGGATGTCGGCAATCATGACTTGTTCCTGACCCTGACTGACAAGTCCAATGGACTGTCCACCACGCATCGCCTGCATTTCCTGGTGTTGGATCGCAACGATCCGAATCCGCGGCATCTGGATTTTGAATCCTTCGCGGCGACCGGCTACGAGCCGCGTACCGAAATGCTCTCCGGCGCGGCATGGGATCTGTCCGGCGTCCGGGCCGGGTGGGAGGCGCACGATGCTTGCATCGGCACCACCGCCGCCCGGTTCCAGTGCCCGGAGACGGGTGTGGCCTACCTGGAAAGCCAGGATGGGTTTCCCGGGATCGGCTACATCGAATTCGCCTGCGCCGCCCATGCCGGCAGCGAGGATGGATCGATCCAGGTGTGGATTCAAGCCGGGGGCTCGCCCGAATGGGTTCCGGTCGGCGGGCCCGTGACTCCCGCCATGGCGCTTTCATGGTACCGCGTGTATGCCGGGGTACCGGACAATACTCGTGTCCGGCTGGAGGTTGCCGGTCCCGCCGGACAGCTGATCAATGTGGATGAACTGAAGATCGGGGAGGTTCGCCCGGAAGAGCGAATTGTCGTTGAAGGCGCATTGGAGATTGCCGCAGGAGAAGGCTTCGATCTGCGCTTTGTTCCGACCCATCTCCCCGCGGGAGTCAGCGCCGAAGGGCTGGAACTTCTCCGCGACGGCTGGGACGTGACGCCGCTGGACGGCGAGACGCCACTTTTTTCCTGGACCACCGCCAACGAGCCCGGCGGACAATCCGGAGAGTTGTTTATCCGGATGCGGCTCTCCAGTGGCTACCTGCTGGAAACCAACTTGGCCTGGGTCGTCCAGTCGGACAATCGCCCGCGCATCGAAGACTTCCGGGACGGACACTTGTCGGTCTGGGGCCTGGCCGGTTGGCGTCGCGTGATTTTCGCCGTCACCAATCTGCATCATGCCGCCCAATCCCAACATTGGGTTTGGTCCGTCACCAATACCCATGCCGCCAACGGCGTGGAGGATGTCGCCCTGCCGGGGAAGGATGAGCCGCCCGCATCCATTCACGGCACGCTGTTCTATGGCATCAAAACCCTGCCTTAGCGGGGGGGGAGGGGGGGGCTACGCGTGATATTATCCGCCAATGGCGTATATTTTGAGCATGATCTTTACAGAGACGCCAGTGTTCACCAGGCAGATCACCCAACTCCTGCCTGACGACGAATGCCGCGAACGAAGTGAGCGCCGCATTCCGCGCGACGCTTCGCGCGGAATACGGTGAACTGCAGAAGGAATTGTGCTCCAATCCCTCGGCGGGCGACATCATTCAGCACAGCGGCGGTTTGCGGAAGATCCGGTGGCGTTCGGCAGCCAGGGGCAAGCGCGGAGGAATACGCGTGATCTACTATTGGTATGTCAGCGAGGATGAAATCTACATGCTTCTGGCCTATGGCAAGGGAGAAAAGGACGACCTGACGGCGAAGGGATTGAAGATTCTGAGCGGGATCGTGAAGGAGACGATGCAATGAAAAAGGAACTGTTTGCAGAACTGGTCGAGAGCCTCAACCAGGCCGGTCAGATCCGGAAAGGTCTCCTCAAGCCTTCCCGGGTGTTTACTTGCCGTCCCGGAGATGTGCAGCGGATTCGCAACAAACTGAATGTTTCACAGAGTCAGTTCGCCATGATGATTGGGGTGAGCATGGCCACTTTGCAGAATTGGGAGCAAGGGCGGCGGGAGCCCGAAGGACCTGCCAAGGCTTTTCTGCGCGTGGTCGACAAGAACCCCCAGGCGGTGCTCGAAGCGCTGCATTCGGGTTAAGGCGGCGTGTTCAAATGAGCGGGCTGGGGGGGGCACGACGCCAATGCTTGGGAAGACAGGCTGTCAGACAAGCCTCCCGCCCCATACAGCCTGACCTCGGAACCCTGCCCCCTTATTTTTTGTCTGCCAGCGCCGCCAAAACCTTCTCCGGCGTTACCGGGATTTCGTTGAATTCAACACCGATGGCGTCCTGGATGGCGTTTAGCACCGCGGGGGCGACGCCGACCACCGGATGTTCGCCAATGCCGCGCGCGCCGAAGGGACCGACTTCGCCGGGGTTTTCCACGCAGTCAATGGTTTGCTTGCCGGGGGCGTCCTTGATGTTGGGAAAGCGGTATTTTCCAAACGAGGGGTTGAGCATCTTGCCGTCGGCGTCGAATTTGAGTTCCTCATGCAACGAGGCGCCGAGGCCGATCATGACGCCGCCGGCGATTTGGCCGCGGATCTGCTTGGGGTTGATGACGGTGCCGACATCGAACGACGACGCGAAGTGGTCGACGAGGATCTTGCCGGTTTTCTTTTCGATGCGGATTTCGCAGGCTTGGGCGCCGAAGGTGTATTCAACGCCGAGTCCGCCGCGTCCGTCGGCGTCGGGGTTGGAGTAGCGCGGCAGGCGGGCATCGGAGGTGGTGTGGACGACGTCGCCGATGGTGATGCCGGTTTCGGTGATGTAACCGTGGATGAGGCGCTGGATGGGCAGGCCGAGGTCGGGATCGTGCTTGAGGAAGACGCGCTCGCCGTCGTAGTCGAGATGGTCCACATCCACAAGCAGGGCTTTCGCCGCGGTCTCCTTGAGCATGGCGATGGCTTTGTTGCAGGCGCGAACGAGGGCGCGTCCTCCCTGGGTGGTGAACATGGAGCCGATGGTCTGCCATTCCCAGGGGCAGTATTGGGTGTCGATTTCGCGGTAGACGCTGATTTTCTTCGGGTCGATCTGGAGGGCTTCGCCGGCGATCTGCTGGACGGCCATGCGCAGGCCCTGGCCGACTTCGGCGCCGCCCATGTTGATGACGACGGAGCCGTCGGGATTCATCTTGAGGTAGCAGGACTTGGAGGAGAAGGGGGCGCCCTTGGGGGATTTCATCAGGGCGGCGAAGCCGCGGCCGTAGAAATAGTTTTCGTCCTCGGCGGGCTTGTCGCCGGAAAAGACGGCGGCGCGGACCTTTTCCTGGCATTCGAGGACGGAGCCGTTGCCGACGTAGTAGCGCTCGCCGGCGGCGTTCTGCTTGCCGGGGCCGAGGTAGTTTTTCTCGCGGAGGGCGAAGGGATCCATGCCGAGTTTGCGGGCGAGCACGTCCATGAGGCGCTCGACGGCGAAGTGGCCTTCCTGGTGGCCGTAGCCGCGGAAGGCGCCGACGGGGGGCGTGTTGGTGTAGACGCACTTGGATTCGAGCAGGGCGTGCGGGAATTCGTAGGGGCCGGTGCAGTTGTGCGTGGCGGCGTTGCAAACGTGGATGCCAGTATCGGAGAACGCGCCGGTGGAGTGCAGGATATCGGCCCGGATGGCGACGAGGGTGCCGTCCTTTTTGGCGCCGATCTTCATCTGGTGGCGGAAGCCGTGGCCGATGAGGGTGCTCGTAAAATCTTCGCGGCGGGAGGCAACCCATTTGACGGGGCGGCCGGGGACGTGGCTGGCGATCCAGGCGACGGTCTGCTCGACCGTGATGTCGCTCTTGTAGCCGAAACAGCCGCCGATTTCAGGGATGCGCACGCGGACCATGGAGGAAGGGACATGGTAGGCGTGGGCGAGGTCGTCGCGAATGATGAAGGGGCAGATGGACGACGACCAGGCGTCGATGGTGCCGTCTTCGTTGAAGCGCACGATGGCGCCGTGGGGCTCGATGGCCGCGCAGGAGCCGTGCGGATAGACGAATTCGCCTTCGACGATGACATCGGCCTCGGCGAAGCCTTGTTCGACGTCGCCTTTCTTGAGGCGGTAGGTGTTGGCGATGTTGGTGCCGGGGACGGCGCCGAGGCCGGGGAGATGCCAGTAGTTATCGGCCGCCTCGTGGATCAGGATGGCGTCTTTGGCCAGGGACTGGCGGGCGTCGGTATAGACGGGAAGGGGCTTGTACTCGACCTTGATTTTCTTGAGGGCCTCGGTGGCCTGGCGCTTGGTGGTGGCGATGACGGCGGCGACGTGGTCGCCGATGTGGCGGACCTTTTTCACCGCCATGGGGGAGATATCGCTGATGTTGTCGCCGTAAAGAGTCTTGCAGTCCTTGCCAGTGACGACCTTGACAACGCCGGGCATGGCTTCCGCTTCAGTCGTGTCGATGGAAACGATTTCCGCGTGGGCGTAGTCCGGGTGGAGGATGGCCGCGTGGAGGAGGCCGGGAAGCCGGATGTCATCCAGATACTGGGATTTTCCGATGGCTTTTGGAATCGCGTCGGGGCGGGTCAGACTTTGGCCGATGTATTTGTACGTTGCCATGGGAGGGCTCCCTCGGTTTGTGGATTGTTAAGCGCCAAGAAGTGTA
>CAYNSH010000010.1:0-3986 GCA_964399775.1 uncultured Verrucomicrobiota bacterium | reverse complement strand
CGGGTGTCCCCAATTACTTTTAACTTTGTCCCCCCCAAAAACTTAAATCTTAATGCCTGACCCCTCATCCTATTTCGGGACGGCGTGGATGGCCTGGAGGACTTTTTCGGGGGTGAAGGGGAATTCGTTGAGGCGAGCGCCGGTGGCGTTGTAGATGGCGTTGCCGAAGACCGGGGCGGGGCCATTGATGCAGATTTCCGAGACGCTCTTGGCGCCGAAGGGTCCGGTCTCTTCATAGGACGGCACCAGGATGGCCTGGATGGGCGGCTTGTCGCGCATGGAAAAGATGTGGTAGTCGGCGAAGGAGGCGTTGGTCATGCGTCCATTCTGGAAGAGGTACTGCTCGGTCAAGGCATACGAAATGCCGTTGAGGGTGCCGCCTTCGGTTTGGCCCTCGCAGAGGGCGGGGTTGATGGCGGTTCCGCAGTCGATGGTGGACACGTACTTGAGGACCTTGATCATGCCGGTCCACGTGTCGACTTCGATTTCGGCGAAATGGGCGGCGAAGGGCGGCGGGGACTTCTGGGTGATGTGCGAGGCCGTGCCGATGATCTGGTACTGGTTTTTCTGGTAGAGGGCGTAGCAGGCAATATCGCCATAGCTGACCTTCTTGGAGCCATCGGGGTTCTGGACGTGGGCATCCCGGCAGATGACTTCCTCGACGGGCAGGCCCAGCATTTCGGCCCCGGTATAGAGGATCTGACGTTTGGCGTCCGCGGCGGCCTTGCGGGCGGCTTCGCCGGACAGGTAGGTGGTGGAAGACGCGTAGGCGCCGACATCGAAGGGTGTCATGTCGGTGTCGGACGAATAGACAATCATCTTGTCGGTCGTGGTGCAGAGTTCTTCGGCGGCGATCTGGGCCAGGACGGTGTCGGAGCCGGTGCCGAGGTCGGTGGCGCCGACGAGGAGATTGAACGAGCCGTCTTCGTTGATCTTGATGGAGGCGCCGCCCATGTCGATGTGGGGGATGGAGGAGCCTTGCATGAGCGCGGCCATGCCGATGCCGCGGCGGTAGCGGCCGGTCTTTTTCCGCCAGTCGGTGCGGTTCGCCCAGCCGATGGCCTCGGCGCCTCTCGTGATGCATTCGCCGAGGGCGCAGGAGCCCACCGTCATGGGGACGCCTTCCTTGCCTTCGCCAAGAGCCGCAAAGACGGGGGAGCCTTCGCCGGACTGGATGTGGTTCTTGCGGCGGAACTCAAGGGGATCCATGCCGATGGCCTCGGCCATCTTGTCGATGGTGGATTCCATGGCGAAGAAGGACTGGGTGGCGCCAAACCCGCGGTAGGCGCCGCCGACGGGCAGGTTGGTGTAATAGACCAGGCCGAGGAAATGGATGTTTTCGCAGCGGTAGAGGGGCAAGACCTTGGACCCGCAGCAGGAGACGACGGTGAGGCCGTGGCCGCCGTAGGCGCCGGTGTTGTTCCAGCAGTCCATGCCGATGGCGGTGATGGTGCCATCCTTCTTCACGCCGGCACGGATGCGCACGCGGATGGGGTGGCGGGTGCGGCCGGTACGGAAGTTCTCCTCGCGGGTGAACTGCCAGAAACAGGGGCGGCCTGTCCGCAGGGCGAACATGGCGACGATATCATCGAGGAGCACTTCCTGCTTGGAGCCGAAGCCGCCGCCGATGCGCGGCTTGATGACGCGGATCTTCTGCACGGGGACGCCGAGGGTCTGGGCAACGATGCGGCGGCTGTGGAAGGGTACCTGGGTGGAGGTGGTGATGACGATGCGCCCGGCGGGATCGATATGGGCCATGGCCGTATAGGGCTCGATGGGGCAGTGCTGGGCATAGGGGGTTTCGTAGGTGTCGTCGAAGGTGAAATCGGCGTCCTGCAGGCCCTGATCGAGATCGCCGACTTCACAGCCAACGCGGGCCACGAGGTTTTTCTCGGGCTCGTAGGGAATCGGAATGGGCACATGGGCTTCGGGTTCGTCATGGATGACGGGAGCGCCTTCCGCCATGGCTTCGTCGATGGAGAAGACGGGGGTAAGCAGTTCGTACTCGACCTGGATGGCGGCGAGGGCCGCTTCGGCCTGCTCGGCGGTTTCGGCGGCGACAGCCGCCACGCGATCGCCAACGAAGCGAACCTTGGTGTCGAACATGAAGGTGTCGTAGGGGGAGGGTTCGGGAAAGCCCTGCCCGGCGGTGCAATGGGCGATGCGCGGCACATTGCCGTGCCAGAGGACCGCGTTGACGCCGGGCATCTTCTCGGCGGCGGAGACATCCATGGAGACGATGCGGGCGTGCGGATGCGGGCTCCACAGCATCTTGACGATAAGGGCGTCGGGAGGGGCGAAGTCGCCGACATAGGAATTCTTGCCCAGGGCCAACTGCCGGGCATCGATCTTGGTGACCGAGTGATGGACCTGTTTGAAGTTCTTGGTTTGTTCGAGGCTCATGGGGACTCCTTCGGTCAGGTGACAGGGGACCGGTGACAGGGGACAGAATGGACGGAGACAGGCATGGGGTCAGGATTCGGGTTGGGAACTGCCCCCTGTGCCTGGATTCCTGTTTCCTTCTTCTCGATCAAGAACGCGGCGGAGGGCGGACCAGATTTTTTCGTAGCCGGTGCAGCGGCAGAGGTTGCCGTCCATGTATTCGCGGACGATTTCGTCATCGAACGTGGTTTCGGTTTCCATCAGGGCGGTGGCGGACATGATCATGCCGGGGATGCAATAGCCGCACTGGACGGCGCCGCCATCGATGAGTTCCTGCTGGAACTCGGAGGGCTGGTCGTGGGTGCCGATGCTCTCGATGGTGCGGATTTCGCGGCCTTCGGCCTGCATGGCGTAGAGCAGGCACGAATAGATCGCCCGCCCATCCATCAGGACCGTGCAGGCGCCGCAGGTGCCCTGGCCGCAGCCGTACTTGGCGCCCTTGTAGCCTTCGCGGCGAAGCAGGGCGAGAAGCTTCTCGTCCGGCGCGGTGATGAAGGTCTTGTTTTCACCGTTGATGGTGAACGATACCGTCTGGGGATTCTTGATCATTATTCGGCCCTCTCGCGGGCGAAGGTGGCGGCCCGCTCCAATGCGTCCAGAATGGAAATCTCGGCCAAATGCCGGGAGTACTCGGGGCTCATGCCCTCGCGTCCGCGCCAGGGGGCGGCGGCGCCGGCCTTGGCGGCGGCCTCCTGGAATACTTCCGTGCGGGCCTCCCGCCCGGCCAGGGTTGCCTCGACCTCGGGCAGGCGTTTCGGGAAGGGAATGGCGCTGCCGGCCGCCACGCGCGCGGATTTGATCGCCGGGCCATCGAGTTCCAGGACGGCCGCGATGGTCACCATGGAAAACGAGGCCATGGTGCGGACCGCCTTGACGGATCCGAAACCGTGGTGCGCCTTTAGGGAGGGGACCTTGACGGCGGACAGCAGATTGCCGTCGAGAAACCGCTTGGCGGGCTGGGTGGCGAAATAGTCGTCCGCGCTGAATTCCTCCTCCTTGCCGGAGTAGACGACCATGCGGGCGTTCATGGCCAGCAGGACCACGGGCAGGTCGGCCCACGGGAATACGCGGCAGATGTTCCCGCCGATGGTCGAGATGTTGCGGATCTGGTGCGTGGAGATGCGCCGGCAGATTTCGTGCAACGCCCAACGCGGCGCCCGGTAGCGCTGGATGTCGGCCAGGGGGGTGGTGGCGCCGATGCGATAGAAATCGCCTTCCGGCCGGATGTAGGAAAGGCCGAGGCGGGTCAGATCGACTGCCGTGACGGGCGTGTGGTCCTGCATGAAGTGCAGGGCCGTGCCGCCGGCGAGAGCCATTCCCTTGGTGCCGAGTTCGCGCAGGTTGTCGCGCGCGGCGGGCAGGCTGGCCGGGCGAAGGAATTCACACAATTTCATACAGCGGGGCTCCTTGCTGAGACAAACATCACGGGCCAGACTCTAGCCAAAACCCAACGGGCGGGGGAAGCAAAATCCGGCGGGGCCCGATCCAACCAGGGCTGTGTCTTTAATGCCGACAATCAGAAGAGAGAGAGGGGATTAGGAGGA
>CAYNSH010000009.1:0-59800 GCA_964399775.1 uncultured Verrucomicrobiota bacterium | reverse complement strand
AAACTCGGCGACCAACCCCGATCCGTCACCATCGCCCTCCCCGAAAACGAGTGGCTCATCGAGTACGTGCTGTGAACCTCCTCATCGCCGGCGCCGGCGGCGTCCTCGGCCGCGAGCTCGTCCGCCAGGCCCTCACCCGCGGCGACCATGTCGCCGCCCTCGTCCTGCGCAAGGGCGAACTGCGCGTCATCGAACACCCCCGCCTGCGCATCATCGAGGCCGACGTCACCCGCCCCGAACAACTCGACGGCATTTGCAAGGGAATGGAGCAGGTCATCTCCTGCATCGGCATCACGCGCCTCAAGAGCAACCTCACCCACGAAACCGTCGACTACCAGGGCAACCGCAACCTCCTGGAAGAGGCGAAACGCAGCGGCGTCGCCAAGTTCGCCTTCCTCTCCCCCGCCGGCACCGGCGCCGGCCTCGGCCATGCCCCGCTCATCGACGCCAAATACCGCTTCGAGCAGGCCCTCCGCGCCAGTGGTCTTCCCTGGGTCCTCTTCCGCTCCGGCGGCTTTTTCCCCGACATCGCCGACATGATGAAACTCGCCGCCAAGGGCCCCCTCTACGCCATCGGCAAGGGCGACTCCGTCAGCACCCCCATCCACATTCCCGATCTCGCCGCGCTCATGCTCGCCGAAACCGGCCGGCAGGAAAACGCTGTCGTCGAGCTCGGCGGCCCCGAGGATCTCACCTGGCGCGAAACCTGCGAGGCCTGCTTCGCCGCCCTCGGCAAATCCCCTCGCATCCAGTACGCCCCCGTCTGGCTCTGCCGCCTCGCCCTCCCCCTCATCCGCCCCTTCAGCTACCGCCACTGGGCCATGGGCAAGCTCCTCCTCTTCATGTCCACCCGCGATATCCCCACCCCCAAGCGGGGCCCCACTTCGCTGCGCACCTATCTCGCCCACTCTCATTAGCTCCTGGTTGCGTCCACCCGCCGGCCGTCCCGCCACTTTCGCCATGTTCGATTGGAATGGCTATCGTGAAAGATTGACAACCAGTGGTTTCGTTTTGGATGATACCGGTTTGGACGAAGGAGAACGAACATGGACGGACACGAGCTTTTCTTTGTCGTATTCCAGGTGCTGGGCGGACTGGCCCTGTTCATCTATGGAATGAACATTATGACCGACGGCCTCCGGGAGGCCGCCGGGCACCGGCTCCGCAGCATTCTGTCCGTCATGACCACGCGCAAGCTCTCCGGCCTGGGGTTGGGCACCCTGCTCGGCGCATTGATCCACAGCAGCGCCGCCACCGTGATGCTGGTCGGGTTCATCCACGCCGGCCTGATGAATCTGATCCAGGCCGTACCCGTGATCCTCGGCGCCAACATCGGCACGACGATCTCCATGCAGGCCATCTCCTTCAAGCTCAGCGACTACGCGCTATTCGCCGTCGCCACCGGCTTCATCATCAGCATGATTTCCAAGACCGTCAAGCGCAAGAAAATGGGCCTGTCGCTGATGGGCTTCGGGCTGTTGTTCCTCGGCATGACCCTGATGAGCGATGCGATCAAGCCCTATCGCGACACCCTGCAACCCATCATGGCGGGCATCACGGCGGACACCACCCGGGGCATGCTGCTGGGCATATTGCTGGCGACCGGCTTGACGGCCATCATCCAGAGCAGCGGCGCCACGATCGGCATGTGTTTCGCCCTGGTGCACGCCGGCGTCTTCACCAGCATTGAGCAAACCATGCCGATCATCCTCGGCGCCCACATCGGCACCTGCGCCACCGCCCTCCTGGCCAGCCTGGGCACCAGCATCGCCGCCAAGCGCGCGGCCTACGCCCACCTGATCTTCAATCTGTTCAACGTCGCTCTGGCGGTGGCGTTCAAGGGTCCGCTCATCCGGTCCCTGCAGTGGATCACCCGGATTGCGCCCGACGCGGGCGGCGACGCCATTGCCGCCGGCGTGCTGCGCCAATCCGCCAACCTGCATACGCTGGTGATGGTCGTGGCCGCGGCGATCGTCCTGCCCATCGCCACCCCCTACGCCCGCCTCATCCTGCGCATCTTCCGCAGCCGCAAGCCCGAGCCCGAGCCGAGCTACCTCGAAGACAAGCTGCTGGAGTTCCCCGAGCAGGCCATCTGCGCGTGCATCCGCGAGTTGCAGCGCGTCGCCCGCACCTGCGCCAAGAGCCTGCGCCTGACCGGGCAGGTCATCCTGTTCGCCCATACCGCCCGCGACATCCACGAGATCAAGCTCAACGAACAGGTCGTCAACGACATCAAGATCGCCATGAAGGAGTTCCTCTCCAACCTGACCCGCCGCTACCTCTCCAAGCGCCAGGCCATCCTGATCCAGCACATCGACCGTTGCATGATCGACCTCGAGCGCATCGGTGACCACATCGAAACCATCTGCGATTTGTCCGTGCGCCGCCAGCGCATTCCGGAAGCCGTGGTCGACAAAGACTCGTTCGACGCCCTGTTCCGCCTCTACGAAAAGGCCCTGAACGTGTTCCGGCTGGTCATCGATTCGCTCGACCCGGACCAGGAAAACTTCCAGGAGATCGCGCAGAAAATCCTGCAAGCCCGCGACGACTACATGCAGGCCAGCCTGGCCACCCGCTCGCTGTTCACCGACAAGGTCTCCCAGCGACTCATCACTCCCATCGCCGGCATCTTCTTCAGCGAATACATCGCGGCGCTCGACCGCATCGTCAAGCACTCCAAGAGCATCGCCCTGGCGGAGCAACAGCCCCAATTCTGGATCAAGCGCAAGAAGCTCGAAAAGCACGTCGACATGGCCCCCGAGGTCGAAGCCCACCAACTGGTCGACCCCAAGGACTATCTCACCCGCCTGCAGTCCGAAGACTACCTCTAGGCCCGTCCGTTCGACATGACTCCGAGCGAAACCTTTTTCCTGATCTTCGAGGTTCTCGGCGGGCTGGCCCTGTTCATCCTCGGCATGAATATCATGTCCGAGGGCCTGCGCACCGCGGCCGGTCCCGGGCTGCGCACCATGCTCACGAAAGCCACGGCCAACCGGTTTGCCGGGCTGACGCTGGGCACGGTGCTGGGCTTCCTGATCCATTCCTCGGCAGCTTCGGTCATGTTCGTGGGCTTCATCAACGCGGGGCTCATGACCCTGCCGCAGTCCGTCGCGCCGATGCTGGGCACCAATCTGGGCACCTCCCTGTCGATGCAACTCGTGTCCTTCCGCCTGGCGGACTACGCCTATGCGGGAATCGCCATTGGCTTGATCCTGCAAATGATGCTGCCCGGCGCGCGCGCCAAATGCGCCGGCAAGGCCCTGGTCGGCTTTGGCCTGCTGTTCCTCGGCATGCGCACGATGAGCCTGGCGGTGGCCCCCCACCGGGACCTGCTCCGCCAGTTTCTGATCAATATCGACGGCCATTCGTTTTCCGGGCGCCTGCTGGGCATGCTGCTGGCCTTCGGCCTGACGTCCATCATCCAGAGCAGCGGCGCCACGATCGGCATGGCGTTCGCCCTGACGACGGCGGGGGTGTTCGACTCGCTCTGGCAGACCTATCCCATCGTGATCGGCGCCCAGATCGGCACCTGCATGACGGCCATGCTCGGCTCGATCGGCACCGGCATCGAATCGCGCCGCGCCGCCATCGGCAACCTCCTCACCAACATCCACAACGCCGTGCTCTCGCTCCTGCTGGCCCCGCTGTGGATCCCGCTGCTCGAGAAATCCTCCACCGATCTCGTCCGGCAGATCGCCAACACACACACGTTCCTGATGGCCCAGAACTGCCTGGTGTTCCTGCCCATCGTCCCGCTCTACGCGCGCTTCCTGCGCCGGATCACCCCGTCTAAAACTCCGCCCCCGGAGCCCTCGCGCTTGCACGCCCACCTGCTGGACTATCCCGAACAGGCCCTCGTGGCCTGTCTGGGCGAGTTGCGCCGCGTCGCCCGCCTCGCCTTGAGAAGCCTGCGCCTGGCCGGACAGACCATCCTGTTTGCCCACTCGCCCAAGGAGGTGCAGACCATCCGCCTCAACGAGCAGGCGATTAACGAAATCAAGCCGGCGATGAAAGACTACCTCGCCCGCCTGACCCGCCGCTACCTCTCCAAACGCCAGGCCATCCTGGTGCAGTACATCGACCGCTGCATGTCCGATCTCGAGCGCATTGGCGACCACATCGAGACCCTCTGCACCCTCTCGCTGCGGCGCAGAAAGTTCCCCGAGGCCCTCGTCGACAGCGACTCCTTCAGCCGGTTCTTCGATCTCTACGAGCAGGTCCTGCAGATCTTCCGCCTGCTGATCCAGTCCTTCGATCCCGAACGCGATCAGTACGCCGACATCGCCGACCAGATCCTCCAGGCCCGCGAGACCTATATGCGCGCCAGCCTGGCCACCCGGACCCATTTCAACGAACAGGTGTCCCAGCGCGCCATGACCCCCACCGCCGGCATCTTCTTCAGCGAATACATCGCCGCCTTCGATCGCATCGTGCGGCACGCCCGCAATATCGCCTATGCGGAAAAACAGCCCCAGTTCTGGATCAAGCGCAGCAAGCTCGGCAAGCAGGTCGACCGCGCCGCCACCCCCGCCATCCAGGCCCTCGTCGACCCCAAGATCTACCTGGCCCGCCTCGGCAGCGACGACCCCTGAGCCCCCAAAGGGGCCCCTCCTTTGAGGTTCCGGGCAGCCCGGAAGTCGCGAATTGGACGTGCGATGTTTTTCGCCAGGCGCTTGCGTCCAGACTTCAGACTTCCCCTCGGCTGGAAAATGCGCCAATCTTTTCCCAGCATGAACAAAGGCACGCCCACTCCCTTCGCACTGCTCGGACACCCCGTCGGCCATTCGCTTTCCCCCGCCATGCACAACGCCGCGTTCCAGAAGCTGGGAATCAACGCCCGCTATTCCCTCATCGACGTCCCGCCCGGCGACATTCCCCGCACGCTTGAAGAGCTGCGCGCAACGGGCTATGGCGGCGTCAATGTCACCATCCCCCACAAGGAAGCCGCGTTCCGCTACCTGGCCGCGAAATACGCGCTCTCCGACTCCGCTCAGGTCCTGCGCTCCGTCAATACGGTCGTCTTTCGCCCCGACGGCACGCTTCTGGGCGACAACACCGATGCCCCCGGATTTCTCGATGCGCTCAAGGAATCCTTCCACACCACGCCGCGCGGAAAGCGGATTCTCCTGCTCGGCTGCGGCGGCGCCGGCCGCGCCGTCGCCCTGACCTGCGCCATGCAGGGCGCGGACGCCATTCTCGTGGCCGATGTCAACCTGGCCTCGCGACGCCGGCTCCTCCTGGCGCTGCGCCATGCCGCGCCCGGCCTGCCCGTCGCGGGCGTCTCCCTGCCCCGCGCCCCCGCCGCCGCCCGCGACAGCGACCTGATCATCCAGGCCACGCCCATCGGCATGAAACCCGGCGACCCGTCGCTCTTGCCCTCCGACGCCTTCCACACGGGGCAGGTGGTCTTTGACCTCATCTACAATCCCGCCGAAACGCCGCTGCTGGCCACCGCCAAAGCCGCCGGCGCGCGCACCGCCAACGGCCTCGGCATGCTGCTGCACCAGGGCGCCCGCGCCTTCCGGTGCTGGACCGGACGAAAGCCGCCCGTCGATGTCATGCGCTCCGCCCTGGAGAACGCCCTGAACGCCCGGAGCCGCTGATGCCGCTGCCGCTGGACATCTGGTGGGGCCTCACCGTCTTCGTCTTCCTGGGCGGGCTGTGCATCGGCAGTTTCCTCAACGTCTGTATCTGGCGAATCCCCCGCGAGGAATCCATCGTGGTCCCCGGTTCCCATTGTCCCGCCTGCCAGCACGCCATCGCGCCGTGGGACAACATCCCGCTGCTTTCATGGTTGTGGCTGCGCGGCCGCTGCCGCCATTGCCGCGGCCCCATCTCCGCACGCTACTTTTTCGTGGAGTTGCTGACCGGCGCCGTCTTCACCCTGCTCTGGCTGGTCCATGGCTGGAGCGTCCTCACCCCCCTCTATCTGGTGTTCGCCGCCGCCCTCCTCATGGCCGCCTTCATCGATATCGACCATCTCATCCTGCCCGACCGCGTCACCATCGGCGGCATGATCCTCGGACCCGTGCTCTCCTTCGCCATCCCCGCCCTGCATGGGCAAACCGAACGCCTCCCCGCGCTGGCCCAATCCGGAATCGGCCTCGCGCTGGGCTACGGCCTGCTCTGGCTGGTCGCCACCATCGGACGCCTCGTTCTCAAGCGCGAAGCCATGGGCATGGGCGACCTCAAACTGCTGGGCGCCATCGGCGCCTGCCTGGGCTGGCAAGCCGTGCTCTTCGCCATCCTGGTGTCCTCGCTGTCCGGCACGCTGCTGGGCCTGGGCCTCATCGCCGCCGGACAAAAACAACTGCAAAGCAAAATCCCCTACGGTCCGCATATCGTCCTGGCCGCCATTCTGTGGATGCTCGTCGGCCCGGCCTGCATCGACGCCTATATCGCCTGGGCATCCGGCGCGGGTGGCCGCGCGCTTCCCGTTCGCACTGGAGACCTTCCATGATTCCCACCGTCCCGCCCCCACTGCGCACCCAGCGACTGAGTGTCACCGCCTTTTCCCTCGGCCTGCTCGCGGTGATCGCCGTCGGCATGGTGCTCAAGGCCGCGCAGGGCGTCGTCCTGCCGCTGTTCATCGCCTGGCTGCTCAGCTATCTCCTCTCCCCGATCGTCCATGTCCTCGTGCGCCGCTGGCGCATCCCCGCCCCCGTTGCTGTCGCCGTTGTCCTGCTGCTTTTCCTCGCCGCCACCTGGGGCATCGGCATCGTGATCCAGCAGCGCCTGCTCGCCTTCGCCAAGGCCTTCCCCGCCTACGAAGACAAGCTGTCCGCGCTCTTCGCCTACTATGGCAGCGAACTCGAAATCCCGTCCACGGTCCTCAACGAAGCCCGCTGGAACGCCCAGCTCGGCCCCATCCTGCTGAAAACCTCGCGGTTTTTCTTCACCTTCATCTCCAACGCCGTGCTGGTGATGATCTATCTCGTCTTCATGCTGCTCGCCAAGCCCTACTCCAACGACAAGCTGCGCGCCGCCCTGCCCGAACGCGCCGATACCATCATCGCCATCACCAACACCATCTCCCGGCAAATCAGCGCCTATCTCAGCGCGCTCTTCGTCATTTCCCTCGTCACCGGCCTGATGGTCTGGGGCGTGCTCGAATGGATGGAAATTGAGTTCGCATTTACCTGGGGCCTGCTGGCCTTCCTGCTCAACTTCATCCCCACCCTCGGTTCCATCGTGGCCAGCATCCCGCCCATCCTGATGGCCATCGTCCAGTTCTATCCCGCCGTCTGGCCCGTCGTCGGAGTGGCCGTCGTCCTGATCGTCATCCAGCAGGTCATGGGAAATCTCGTGGCTCCAAAAGTCTTTGGCGACCGCCTCAACCTCTCGCCCGTCGTGATCCTGCTCTTCCTCGTCTTCTGGGGCTGGCTCTGGGGCGTCGTCGGCGCGCTGCTGGCCGTCCCCATCGCCGCCGCCATCCAGATCGCCCTCGCCCACATCCCCCCCCTCGCCCCCCTTGCCGTCATGATGGGCTCCGGCAAGAAATATGCGAAGAAACCCTCCCCGCCCGACACCGACGTCTCATCCGGCCCGACCTGATCCATCCCCCTTGAACATTGAATATTCCTTGTTGAATATTGAATATTGATTCCCCGCAGCCCCCCACGGGTTGATCCCGTGGGTGAAGCAGGTCCGCCGCCAAGCCCCCCACACGCTATGGCGCGACCTCGTCCTCGGGGCCGGCTTCGATGAGATAGAATTGCGCCTCGGCGCCATCCACCGCGTCGGTGTACACATTCACCGGCGGGGTCGCCGGCAGGTTGGTGGCAATGCGATGCTCAAAGCCGTCCGACAAGTCCGCGCTCCGCCAGATGGAATACACGCGGTCGCTGGCGCTCTGCCAGCGCAGGACCGTCTCGCCTGCGGCCAGGTCGGGCTGCACCCGCTCGAAGTGCAGCAGCGAAAGCGGATCGTTCGGATCCGTATTCGCCAGGAATTCGCGCCAGGTCGCCATGCCGTCTTCATCCGGATCGTCCAGTTCGGCCAGATCGAAGTCGTCGTCGTAGCCCTGCTCGGCCAGCCACCACAGGGGCGTGCCAAGCGCCGCCCGCTGGGGCGCGAATACGGCTTCGACCAGGCCCGTGGACACCACCGGGCCCCAGACGAAGGCGTAGCTCGAGGTTCCGTAATCGGCTCCGAGCGACACGCCGTTGGTGCGAATGTCCGCGATGGTCCAATACGGTTCCGGATGGATTTCAAACCGCTGGTTGGAATGGTAGCGCACCTGCGGATTCTCGGGCGCGATGCTGCCGCCCCGCCCGGCCAGCGTCGCAAGGCCCAGGTTGTATTCCCAGATCTCCAGCACCCATTCGGGATGGTCGATGAAGGGATTCCGATTCCCCTGCCAGGAATGGATGCGATCATTGCGCCGCTGCTCGAAGTCGTCGGGCGGATCCTGGAAATGCCATTCGATCAGCGTGGAGAGTTTGCCCATCTGGGCGCCCGAGGCTTCCACGGAATCCACCAGTTCCAGGTTGGGCTCGTTGGCCTTCCCGCCGGCATAGCGCACATCCATGTAGAACAGGATGCGCGCCACATCGCCTTTGCTGGCGTCCGGCGGCTCGAACGTCGTGGCGGTGGTGCGACAGGTTTCCGGCGTTCCGGGGACAGGATTTCCGCCGCGCTCAAACACCTTGTTGCCCCGCTGGCTGTTGACGTCAACATCGGTGGGCTTGAGGTTGTGCGCATCCACGGAAGGCGGAATCGATACGGCGGGGCCGCCGGGGAATCCGCGGGACTGCGGCCAGACATGTTCGCGGTTCCACTGCCCCAGGCTGCCACCGTTGTTGAACTTGTCGCGCCCCTTCTGCATGTAGGCCAGCAGGACCTCCAAGGAATTGGTCGGGCATTCGTCGGAATCTTGCAGCACCGCCCAGATGGTGTCGTAGGTCAGAATGCTGTTATTGCCGATGATGCCGTTGAGGGACTCCCGCAGGGCCGTCCCGGTCTTGCCGTGGGCGTCGCGATAGTACTCGTAGTGGGGATCCTCGTCGTCAAACAGATACAAGATGGCCGAAGAGGGTTCCCCAATGCTGGCCCCGCCCGTGGATGAACTCAGGGCAATCCAAACCGTCTCGGTTTCCTCGAATTCGTCGTCGTCGAACAGGACGATGGTAAAGGACTGGCTGACCACTCCGTCGGCAAAGGTCAACACCCCATTGGTCGCCGCAAAATCCAAACCGTCCGTCGCCGTGCCGCCGACGGCGGAAAACTCCACCGACACCTCGCCATCCGCGCCGCCCAGCCGCAGGACGGGAATCGCGATGGTCCCATCCCCCTCGCCCGCGATGAAGCTGTCCGCCCCCAGAACGATGATCCCGGGACCGTCGTTGTCGTGAATGGACAGCACCGCGTTGCTGGGCGCCGCCAGCGTCGTCCCCCCGGTCGGATCGCTCAGCGCCAGCAAAACAGTCTCGGTGGGTTCGTCCAGGTCGTCTTCCAGAATCGCCACCACGAACGCCCCGGTGGTCACCCCGTCGGCAAAGGTCAGCACCCCGCTGGCTGGCACGTAATCCAACCCGGCGGTTGCCGTCCCGGCGGCGGTGGCAACGCGCACCGTCGCCTCGCCCAAACTGCCGTTGACCCGCTCCACGTTTACGACAAAGTCCCCGCCCGACTCGCCCACGGAATAGGCTGCGGACGAAAATCGAAATTCGCCGGGACGCGCAAACAGCGCGATGTTGTCAAACGCCGCTCCGCGCCAGGGAATTGGATAATAATCGAACTGCTGGAACTTGATCTTGAACGCAGAGTGGTAGGTCAGCCCGCGGGCCGCGGTAATCGGATCCAGCGCCACTTCGAAGCGCACGTAGCCATTGGAGGCGCCTTCCGCCGCGGTGAGGCCCTGGACCTTGACCCAGTTCGTTCCGTCCGCGCTCATGGCCACGCCATCGGAGTTGTGGCGGCCGGAGAATGTGGCCGGCATCGTATGGGGCCAATCGTCGAACTTGCGGTGCCAGAAGGACAACGTCACGCCCTGCTGCCCGGCCAGATCGACCGTCAGCACCAGCTCGTTCAAGCTCGCCGTGCCCCAGCCTTCCGTATCCATCGTCAGATGGAATTCGCCCTCCGGCGGACCATGGTTGGTGGTAATCGCCATCTGCCCCATCCCGGAGGAATACGTCCGCCAGTAGTTGGTCAGCGCGCCCGACTCGAAGGATTCGTGGAAGGGGAAGGCCGCCACCCCGTCGTCGTCCAGAATGGACACGACCAACTGCACCCGCTCGCCCAGCTCCGCCCCCCCGTCCGGGTCGAAAAGAGAAAGGGTGAACGTCTCCGTCGGTTCGTCCAGGCTGTCATTGGTTATGACGATGTCTACGAAAGCCTGGGTCTGGCCGCTGGCCAGCACCAGCCGGCCCGAAGCCGCCGCATAATCCTGCCCGGCAACCGCCGTACCATCCGCCGTGGCATATCCGACCGAGATTTCCCCATAGGTGGGGCCGGTCCGCACGACATGGAACCGAACCGTACCGGCGCTCTCCTGCAGTTCGGCCGATTCCAGTTCCCACTCCAGGGTTCCGCCGCGTTCATCCACCACCGTGACCGTCTCCACCCCGTTGTTGGTCCGATACGGATCGAACCCATCGCTCCACGCCCGGGCCCAATTGGTGATGCTTCCCGGTTCCGGGGTCGCCACGGTGATCCAAACCGTCGCGAAGCCTCCTTTGGCCAGCGCCCCGAGGCTGGCCGTCACCTCCTCGCCATCCACAATGCATTCCCCCTGGCTGCTGACCGCAGAAACCCATTCGAGGCCAGCGGCAATCCGATTGCTGGCCATGACCCCCTCCGCCGCCAACGGCCCGGCATTGCTGACCACCAGGGCATAGACCAACTCCGTGCCCGGCAGCACCGGGTCTTCGGATTCGACCACCGTCAGCCGGATGTCCGCCACCTGCGCCGGATCATAGACCTGCACGTTGTCGAAACATCGGCCGTAGATCGGCAGCGGATAGCGGTCGTACTGCTGGAACTTGATCTTGAAATGGCTGTCGGGCGCCAGCCCGTTGGCGGCGGCCAGCGCGGACAGCGACAACACGCGGTTGGTATACCCATCGGAATACCCATACGGCGGCATCTCCACGATGCGATACCAGTTCCATCCGTCGGCGCTGATCGCCACCCCGTCCGCATTGACCGATCCCTGGAACCACTCCGGCATGGGCTGGGCCTCGTAGTCGTAGTTGGCTTCCTGGAAATCCAAGACCGCATTGGTCTGGCCGGAAAGATCCACCGTCAAGATCAGCTCGTTCAGGCCATGGCGATTGTACTGCGTGGTATCCAGGCAGGCCTGCCGCATGCCTTCGAACGGGGCGTCGTAACCCGCATCCACCCGAATCCGCCCCGCACCGGTGGAGACAGCCGTCCAGTCGGCGGAGAATTCTCCCGCCTCGAACCCATCAAAGAACGGCAGGGTGGCTCCCGGCGATTCGTCGTCCTGGATGACCAGCGTGACGGCGGACGGCTCCGCCACATCGCCGGTACCCGTGGGAATCAGGCGGAGGATGACCGTCTCGTCTCCCTCCACGTCCACATCGTCCAGCAGGGGAATCCAGACCGTTCGGCTACGCTCGCCGGGTGCAAACGTCAGCACCTCGTCAACGGCTTCGTAGTCTTCGCCGGCCGTCGCCGTCCCGTCGGTCGTCGCCAGCCGGATGTGAGCCTCGATATCGGTCAGGCCGATGCGCTGGATCCCCACCTCCGCCGCGGCCGCGCCCTCGCGAGCCACGTATTGCGCCGCCGAGAACCGGAACATGGCGTTGGTCACCGCCTCGCCCTCCAGCGAGACGTCGTCGATGTTCCAGCCGCAGTAGGTCCAGGCGACGTCCGTCGGCCCCATCCCCCAGCGGAGATAAACGGAGGATTGGCCGTCGGCGACGGCCGAAATGTCATAACTCACATGGGTCCATTGCCAGTCGGTGATGGCCCCGCCATTGTGACGCCAGACGTCGGTCCAGTTTCGGCGGTCGGTCGAAATCTGGATGCAGGCATGATCATACAGGCTTTGCTCCACCCCCAGCCACCGCCAAAACTCCAGGCGCACGTTGCGGAAACGGGAGCAATCGATGGCCGGTGTCGTCAGGTAGAGGGTCACGGCCAGGCTGTTGGGATAGTCCCCGGCCAGATTGTAGCCATAGACGTTGGTCCCGGTGTAGCCGGACGTCGGGTCGGGATAGCCGTAGGCCCCGCCGCCCCCCAGCGGACGCCCAAAGGCCCAGGCCCCCTGCGTGCTCCAGCCCGGATTCGAATCGAACGGTTCCAGAAACACCACGTCGTTGTCCAGAATCGTCAGGACATGCGTGCCGATGGGCCCGATCTGCGCGCCCGCGGCATTCGTCAGCACCAGCACAATCGTCTCGGGACCTTCGCGCTCGTCGTCGTCGAAAATCGCCACTTCCAAATATTGGGTGGTCGAACCGTCGGCGGTGAACACCAGGTTCGTCGCCAGGATTTCATAGTCCCCTTCCTCACCCGGCGTGGCGCTGCCGCCCAACGACACCTCGACCGTCACGTCCGCCGGACTCGATAGGCCAACCGCCAGCCGCTGCTCCCCCGCGCTCTCCAGCGCCTCGGAGACCGCCAGGCTGAATCCCACCAGGCGCTCGTACACCGCGATTTCCACGGTTTCCGACGTCGAGCCATCCACGTCCTCCGCGGTAAAGGTCGTCTCGTAGATCTGGCCCACGTCGGACTCCTGCGGGGCAAACACCAGCACGCCGCTGACCGACCCCACCCCGGTCGTGGCATCGAACACCGCTCCCGGCGGGAGGTGGCTGGCCGTCAGCGTGATGTCATGCCCGTCATAGTCCAGCGCGGAAACCACCACGGACAACACCTGCCCCGGCGCGGCCATCTGCGGACCGATGGGCGCCAGCCGCGGCGGCTGGTTGGCGATCTGCCCCCCCCGGACCATCACGTCATCGAGATACCACGTCATGAACGTGGAGGAAAAACGGAACTGAACGCCAGGGCTCTCTTCATAACCCGGCACATCCAGCAGGTTAAACGACTCGATGGCCCCGGTGGTCCGAACCACGAACGATCCCAGCGCCATCCACTCCCCCTCGCCGATCCGATACTCCACCCAGGCCGTCTGGCCGTTCCCCGCGTTGCTGGCGTCCGCGTAGAAGGACAGATTGGTTGGGTAGTCCACCGGCGGCGTCACCAGCGCGGCATTGGTACCCAAGGCACGGCAGTTGGGCGCGCTGGAATAGTGCGCCATATTCTGCCAGGGTTGGCTCCCCTCGTTTTCCCATCCTTCGGGCAGCTCCGTCGAAGCGTCAAAATCCTCGAACAGCAGGATCGTCGGATCCGTTTCATAGACCGTCAAGGTCAGGTGGATCCGATCCTCCCCATCCTTGTCTTCGGCCACGAACGCCATCGTGTAGGCTCCCGGCGCAACGGGCGTCCAGGTAAACGTGTGGGTCAGCGGCGCCGTCCCCATCAGCGGATTGGGATCAAAGCTCGATCCCGCCGGTAGGTCAATTCCCGTCAGCGTGATCTCGTCGCCATCCGTCTCCGCCACCCGCACCTCGATCCGCACCTCTTCGCCCGTCAGCACCAACCGGTTGGTTTCCGACGGCTCCAGGCTCAGCGTCGGCGGAACGTCGGAAAACGGCGGCGGACCGGTCTGGACCAGCACATCGTCCAGATACCAGGTGGCAAACGTCGAGTTGAACCGGAAGCGAACCCCCTCCGTGGCCGACAGGTTGGGCGTGCCGTTCAGCGGGTAATGTCTTGTGCTACCAGCCGTACTGACCGTAAAACTGGCCAGCAGCCCCCAGGTCGCGCCTCCATCCAAGCTATAATCCACCGTGGCGGTCTTGCCATTGCCCGCATTGCTGGCATCGACATGGAAAGACAGGTTGGTCGGATAATCAACCGGCGGAGTCTGCAGCGACTGCCCCGATGCCAGCGCCCGGCAGTACGGCGGGCTGGAATAATGTGCGGGATTGTTCCAGGCCGTGCTCCCCCCGTTCACCCACCCCGCCGGCAGGGCGGTGCCGGAATCAAAATTCTCGCTCAAATCGGCCGCCGCCACCATCGGGAGACAAACCAACAGGCAGACCCCAACCAGCGCCCGCCACAGGCCGGGCCCACGCCGCCACCGTGAACACTCCCTCCTTCTTGTCATCCGGTCGATCCAATCGATGGAGCCAGAAACTAAACCGCATCCCGAATCCGCACAACAAGATTCGACCAAAGGGCCTCTGGCAAAAGGGGCTCTGGCAGTTGACAGGCACGGGTCGGCCGATTATGGTGCGCACTTGGATTGTTCGGCGCGGTAGCCAAGTGGTAAGGCGAGGGTCTGCAAAATCCTTATTCATCGGTTCGATTCCGATCCGCGCCTCCAGATGTTTTCCCGTACGCGGCGACGGGGCAGCCTCGGCGGCTGTCCGGCGCCGGTTGATTGTCCATCGGCAGCCCCATGAGCACTCCGCATACCCAACAGGTCGATGAGGTCCTGGCCGACCGGCAGACCCGCATCGACGGGCTTTCGGCCGCCGAGGCCGCCTCCCGCCTGGCCGCCCATGGTCCCAATGAATTGCTCGAAACCATCGCCCGCCCCGCCTGGCGGATGCTGCTGGCGCAATTCATCGAGCCCCTGATTTTGATCCTGGTCGGGGCGGCGGGGCTGTCGTTCCTGCTGGGGGATGTCACCGAGGGCGCCGCCATTCTGTCCATCGTGATTCTGTTCGGCGTGCTCGGGTTTATCCAGGAATACCGGGCGGAAAAGGCCATGGCCGCCCTGCGGCAACTGGCCTGCCCAACGGTTCGCGTCCGCCGCAACGGCGAATTGCGCGAAGTGCCCGCCCGCGACCTCGTCCGTGGCGATGTCGTGCTGCTCGAAACCGGCAACATCGTTCCCGCGGATTTGCGCTGGATCAATTGCCTGAACCTCGGGGTGATGGAAGCCGCCCTGACCGGCGAGTCGGAACCCGTACGCAAACAGCCCGACGCGCTGGTTGGCGAGACCCTTCCGCTGGGCGACCGCACCAACCTGGCCTATATGGGCACCATTGTGGCCCATGGCCGCGGTTCGGGCGTCGTGATCGAGACCGGCATGCACACGGAGCTGGGCAAGATCGCCGACATGATCCAGAACATGGAGTCCACCCGGACACCGCTCCAGCGAAAACTAACCCAGGTGGGCAAGCACTTGTCGCTGGCCGGAGTCGGGGCCGCGCTGGCGCTGCTGGTCATGGGCCTGCTGCGGGGCGAACCGTTCACCCTGATGCTGCTGACCGCCGTCAGCCTCCTGGTCGCCGTGGTGCCCGAAGGCCTCCCGGCCGTTATCACCGCGACCCTCGCCCTCGGCGGACGGCGCATGCTCAAGCGCCATGCCCTGATCCGCAAGCTGCCGGCCGTCGAAACCCTCGGATCGGTCACCGTGATTTGCACGGACAAGACCGGTACCCTGACCGAAAACCGAATGACGGTTGTGCGGGCCCGGCCCCTGCGGGAAACCGTGACCTTCGACCGCGGCGGGGCAAGTCCGGCCGCGAACCCGGATGACGATCTGCGCGCCCTGCTTCTGCTCGGGGCCTTGAGCAACGACGGCCACCTGGTCTTCGGTGAAACCAATCAGCCGCCCCAGGCCATCGGCGACCCCACCGAAACGGCCCTGCTGCTCGCCGCGGAGCGCGTCGGAATCCCCACCCAGTCCCTGGCCGCGGAGCTGCCCCGCCTGGCCGAGTTCGGGTTTGACTCCGACCGAAAACGCATGACCACGCTGCACCGTGGATCCGGCACGGATTTTCCGTTGCCGGATTGTCTCGCCAGTCCGGTCTTTGCCGCCCTCAAGGGGTCCACCGACGGCTTGCTGGCCCGGTCGACCCATGTGCTGGATCGCGGACGCGTCACTCCGATGACCGATGGGGTCCGCGATCGCTTTCGAACCGAAAACGATCAGATGGCCGCCGAAGGCATCCGCGTTCTGGGCGTCGCCTTTCGGCCACTCGAAACGCTTCCCGGTTCGGAGGCCCCAGCGGACAGCCTGGAACATGATCTGGTTTTCTGCGGACTGATCGGCATGCTGGACCCGCCGCGCGAAGAGGTTCGCGCGGCCGTTGCCCAGAGCCATGCCGCCGGCATCCGGACCGTCATGATCACCGGCGATCACCCCCTCACCGCCGCCGCCATCGCGCGCAGCCTCGGTCTCGCTTCGGCCGGCCGGGAACTCCGCGGGATTTCCGGCACGGAGTTGGCCGCGCTGTCCGATGCCGACCTGGAGCAGCAGGTCGAGACCCTCACGGTCTATGCCCGGGTATCGCCCGAAGACAAGTTGCGCATCGTCACCGCGCTGCAACGCCGGGGACACGTGGTGGCCATGACCGGCGACGGCGTCAACGACTCCCCCGCCCTCAAACGCGCTGAAATCGGCGTCGCCATGGGCATCACCGGCACCGATGTCGCCAAGGAGTCTTCCGACATGGTGCTGCTCGACGACAACTTCGCCAGCATCGTGGCCGCCATCGAAGTGGGCCGGACCATCTTTGACAACTTGGTGCGCTTTATCAAATTTTCCTTCGGGGGCAATCTGGGCAAGGTTCTCGTGATGCTGTTGGCGCCGCTGGCGGGCATCGGCACCATGGCGCTGCGGCCCCTCCATCTGCTCTGGCTGAACCTGCTGACCGACGGGCTGATGGGCCTGGGCCTCGGGCTGGAGGCCCCCGAATCCAATGTCATGCGCCGCCCCCCCCGCGCCCCGGATTCTCCGGTGTTCGATCGCTCTGCCATTCTGCATGTCAGTTGGATGGGTGCCTTTCTTTGCGTGATATCCCTGCTGCTGGCCGGCGCCTGGCGCGCCTTTCGGCCGGAAAGCAACGAATGGCAGACCGTGCTCTTTTCCGCCATCGGCTTTGCCCAAATCGGCCAGGCCTGGGGACTGCGCGCACTGACCGCCCGCGCGTTCCGGTTCAAGGCCAATTCCGCGTTGGTGGGGCTGACCCTGCTGACGCTCGTGCTGCAACTGGCCGTGATCTATGTCCCCGCCCTGGCCCGCATCTTTACGCTTCAGCCCCTGTCGGCCGGCGGGCTCGCCGCCACCGCCGCCCTCGGCGTGCTGGTCTTCGGGGTGGTCCACCTGGAACGCCGACGGCACGGCTGACGCCGGTTTCGGGATTGCCCCGCCCGCGGCCCCGGTGCTACCGTCCATGGCGTGGTGGCAGATGATTCCGAACCTGCCCCTGCCTACATTCGGGAGTTGCCCATGTTTCTGGAACGCGAATTCACGTTTGACCGGGTCATCCGCCTGGTGCTGGGGGCCGCCATTCTCACCGCCTTGATCTACCTGCTGGGGGTGCTGCGCGATGTGCTGACCCCCTTCGCCCTGGCGGTACTGCTGGCCTACATGCTGAATCCTCTGGTCGTCCGTATTCAGCGCGTCGTTTCCAACCGCAAGGCGGCGGTTACCCTCAGCCTGCTGCTGGTGGTTACCATCGCCACAATGGCCATCTGGCTGCTGGCCCCCATTCTGGCTCGCGAGTTTTCGGGACTCGGCGCCCTTTTTCGGCAGGTGACCGCCCGCCCCCTCCCCACGTGGCTCTCCGAACTGTTGCCCGCCGACCTGTGGACCCGTATCGTGCAATGGACGTCCGAACCGGATTTCCAGGAGATCTTCTCCGCGGAACGCCTGTGGCACCTGGTCGAAGCCGGCGCCCAAAAAGCGCTGCCGCGCGCCTGGCAGCTCCTCCATGGGGCCGCCGGATTCCTCCTGGGCCTGCTCGGATTGCTCGTGGTCGGCTTCTATCTCGTGTTTTTGCTGGTGGACTTCGATTCGTTCACGTCGTCCTGGCCGGCGCTGATTCCCGATGCCTACCGGGAGCGCACGATGGAATTTTTGCACGAGTTTGCCGACGGCATGCGGCGCTATTTCCGGGGACAATCCGCCATCGCCGCCATGGTGGGCATTCTGTTCGCCATCGGATTCTGGCTGATCGGCCTGCCCATGGGCATCCTGCTGGGCCTGTTCATCGGACTGCTGAACATGATCCCGTACATGCAGATCATCGGCGTCGTGCCGGCTCTCCTGCTGGCCGTTCTGAACGCCTGGGTCACCGGCGGCCACATCTGGGTGGCGCTGGGCCTGTGCCTCCTGGTGTTCGCCGTGGTGCAGACCATTCAGGACATGGTCCTGGTGCCGCGCATTCTCGGGCGCAGCCTCGGCATGAATCCCGTCGCCATTCTGCTCTCTCTCAGCATCTGGGGGCGACTGCTTGGCACGCTGGGCCTGTTGATCGCCCTGCCGATGACCTGCCTGCTTCTGGCCTACTACCGGCGCTATTGGATCCCCATGCGCCCGCATGCCACGCCCGCGACCTCGGCCGCCCCGCCACCCGCCCCATCCGAACCACCCAGACCGGGCGGAGGTTGAGTTTCACAACGCGGCCCCGGAGGATCCCCACACTCGCCAGAAATGGTGGACGGGACCGTGGCCATGGCCGATGCGGTAGTCCGCTCCGGACCGAATGGCGCCGGTCAGATACTCCTTGGCGTGCCGCACGGCGTCCCCCACCGCCTCGCCCCTCGCGAGCTGCGCGGCAATGGCCGACGATAGCGTGCAGCCCGTGCCATGCGTGTTGATCGTATCCACCCGCTCATCCGTCAGCACCGTCACCTCTCCGCCTTCTCGTTGGGTAAGAATATCGATGGCGGGGCCCGTCAAATGCCCGCCCTTGACCAATACACTCCGGCAGCCCAGGCCCAACAGCCGAACCGCCGCGGTGTTCATGTCATCCGGCGTGACGATCGCCATATCCAGCAACACTTCGGCTTCGGGGATATTAGGGGTCAGGACGGTTGCCATGGGAACCAACGCCGACTTCAGGGCCTCCACCGCGTCATCCTGAAGCAGCTTGTCCCCGCTCTGCGCCACCATGACCGGATCCAGCACGATCCGCTCCACCCCGTACTCCGCAAGCTTCCGCGCCACCATCCCGATCAACTCCGCCGAATACAGCATGCCGATCTTCAC
Source organism: uncultured Verrucomicrobiota bacterium (assembly GCA_964399775.1). GTDB lineage: Bacteria > Verrucomicrobiota > Kiritimatiellia > CAIQIC01 > Lenti-01 > Lenti-01. The sequence continues at coordinate 40,812 of CAYNSH010000009.1, read as the reverse complement.
CGCGTCCGCCCCCAAATCCCCCAGCACCGCGTCGATCTGCTTCTCCACAAACTCCACCGGCACCGGATGGATTCCCGTCACCCCCTGCGTGTTCTGCGCGGTCAACGCCGTGATCACGCTCATGCCATAGCACCCGTTCGCCGCGAACGTCTTCAAGTCCGCCTGGATCCCCGCCCCCCCCCCGCTGTCCGATCCCGCAATCGTCAATACCCGCCGATAGTTCTTCACATTCATGATCTCCTCCCGCCGTCCGGAATTATACTATTTATAAATACTATATACAACCGTTTTGTACATATCAGGATCGTTCCGCCGACGCCGCGGTGATCACCGCGCGGAGGGTTGCCGCTACCCGGCGGGGGTCTTCGGCACCCATGATGGCCGATACCACCGCCAGCCCGTCCGCCCCGGCCTCGCGCACTGCGTGCGCATTGCCGGCGTGGATTCCGCCGATCGCCACCACCGGAATTGTCACGGTGGCGCGAATCGCCCGCAGGCCGTCCAGCCCCAGCGGCGGCGCGGTGTCCGTCTTGGTCGGCGTGGCGAACACGGGGCTTGCGCCGACATAATCCGCGCCGTCCCGCTCCGCCCGCACGGCGTCCTCGACCGATTCCGCCGAGACGCCGATGATCCACCCTTGCGGAACCAATCGCCGCGCGTCGGCGATCGGCAGGTCCTGCTGGCCCAGATGGACCCCGTCGGCGCCCGCCGCCAGCGCCACGTCCACGCGGTCGTTGATGATCAGCGGCACCCCCGTGCCCTCCAGCGCCGCCTTCACCGCCCGGGCTTCCGCCAGAAATTCCCGGGTGTCGGCGTTCTTCTCGCGCAACTGCACGCACGTCGCGCCGCCCGCCACCGCCTCGCGCACGATCCACGCCGTCTCGCGCCCGCGCGATAGCCTGCGATCCGTCACCAGCATCAGAGAAACCACGCCCGGCTTCATGCCGTCCCCTCCCTCGCTTCGATCCGGCACCCCAACCGAAACTCTTCCGATGTCAGCCCATGCAAGGCATCCAGGAACCGGACCACAAACGACCCCGGTCCCGCCGCGCCGTCCGCCGCGCACTCGCCCGCAAGCCCATAATACGCCAACGCCGTCGCCGCCGCCGACACGGGATCGGCATCCACCCCGGCAAAGGCCCCGATGACCGCGGTGGCCCCGCAGCCCGTCCCCGTCACGCAGCCCATCAGCGGATGCCCGTTGGCCACCCGCACCACGCGCGCGCCGTCGGTGATGAAATCCACCGCGCCGGTGATCGCCACCGGCACGCCCAGCTCCCGCGCCAGCGCCCCGGCCCGCTCCGCCGCCGCCTCCACGGTGTCGGCGGAATCCACCCCCTTGCCCTTCGAGGCCGCGCCGGCCAGCGCCAGGATTTCCGATGCGTTGCCGCGCACAAGCGTCACGCGCATCTCGGCCAGGATGCGCTTGGCCGCCTCGGTGCGCAGCCGCGTTGCCCCGGCCCCCACCGGGTCCAGCACGATCGGCACGCCCAGCTCCGTTGCTTTCCGCCCCGCCTTGAGCATCGAGGCGATCCACGCGTCGTCCAGCGTCCCGATGTTCAGCACCAGCGCCTTGGCAAAGGCCACCATCTCCTCGACCTCGTTCTCCGCGTGCGCCATCACCGGCGATGCCCCCGCCGCCAACAGGATGTTCGCGGTGAAATTCATCACCACGAAGTTCGTGATGTTGTGCACCAGCGGTTGGCCTGCGCGCACCGCCTCCAGATTCTTGGCCGCCTGCGCGGACCATTCCATGTTCGTCTTCATGTCCGGTTCCTTTCTCCAAGGCTGATCGCCAAATAGATGCCCGCCGCCATCGCCATCGCCGGAATCGACGCCCCGCCCGCAAAGCCCATCTTCGCGCACGCATGGTAGGTGCCGAAGCCGGCCGCCCACGCCCCCATCGCCCTCCAGTTCACCCCGCCCGCATACCAGTAGCGCCCGCGGCGGTAGAGATCCTCCGCCACGTAGCGCCCGCGCTTCAGGATGAAATAGTCCGACAGCACCACGCCAAACAATGGGCAAAACGCCGACCCGATGAACAGCAGGAACCCCTCGTATTTCGTCGCATCGAAGAACAGGGCGATCAGCGTGCCCGCCGCTCCGCCCAGCAGCACCAATCCCCGCGTGCCCAGCCTGGGAAACAGGCTCTGTGCCGACACCGCGTTGGAATAGATGTCGAGGAACGTGGTCGTCAGCGTGGACAGCAGCACCACCAGCAGCGCCGGCACCAGCAGCCCGTGGCCGCCCATCAGTTGCAGCAGCATGGATTCCGGCGCGCCCGATCCCGTCGCCAGCGCCGCCACCAGCCCCACCGCATACATCCACGAGCTCACGATGAAATACCCCCACCACGTGCCGCGAATCCCGCGCCCCGGCACCGCCGCATGGCGCGTATAGTCCGCCACCAGCGGCATCCACGAAATCGGCATGGCGATCGCCAGATCCAGCCCCAGCATGAACGGCATCGACGGCACCGACGGCACGGCCCACAGCTCGCGCCACCCGTACGTCTTCAGCGCCAGCGCCGTCATCACGACGGAAAGCCCCAGCAGCAGCACCACCCCGATCTTCTGGAGCATCTTCCATGCGCGGCTGCCCGCCAGCGCCCATAGCGTCGTCAGCGTCCCCAGCGCCACGATCCAGATCCCGGCGTGCTCCGCCCCGCCGGCGAGCCCCGCCGCCGACTGCCCCCCGATCCACAGCATCACCGCCGTCCAACCCGCCAGCTGCACCACGTTGAGCACCGCCGGCAGCGCCGACCCCCGGTTGCCCAGCGCCCCGCGCGTGCTCACGATCGACGGCACCCCGTGGCGGCTGCCGATCAGCCCGCCCAGCGCCATCGGCGTATTCCCCAGCAAATGGCCCAGCAGGATGATGGCCAACCCCGCCACCAGCCCGAACGATACCAGCAGCCCCCCCGCCCAGATCTCTGACAGCGAAATCGCCGCCCCTGCCCACAGCAGGAAGAAATCCCGCTCCCGCAGCGTCCGCTCTTTGCCGTCCACCGGCCCGAATGTCGACATGGCTCTCCGTTCCTTTCCGGTGCGCCGGGGAGCCTGCCGCGGCCTTCAACAAAAACGCCGCGGTTCCATCGGGGGGGAAACCACGGCTTTTTCAAGCGATCCGCTATCCCTGCGCTGGAATGATCCAACAGGTTCCAAGGGTTATCCGGAAACCGGAACTCTCAGCCCTCTCCATCGAGGACACCCCTAGCGACCAATATTCAATTACGCTGGCAACATACCACGCTCCCACGCCCCGTCAAGTGCCTCCCGCTGGGCGGGGGTGGGCGGGACGCATCTGCGATTGGGTGTACCGATCAGAACGGCGGCCTGGGCCAGGCCGCCCTACCTGGGAATCTCCAAAAAGGTAGGGCGCGCTGGCCCAGCGCGCCGGGATCGGGTTTGGATTGGCCATGATTGTTGACGAAATGCACCGAATCGCAGATGCGCCCGGTGGGTGGGAGTTGGCCAGGGGACGCATCCCGGTTTTCCACACCGTGGAAAACAAGTTTCCATACCGTGGAAAACTTCCTGAAAAGTTTTCCATGGCATGGAAACCGCGCGACGGACATGGAATCCGCGTCTATTCCTGCATGTTTTCGCCGGCCTTCTCCAGGGCTTCACCGGTCTTCTCGACCGCTTTCTCCGCGCGGGCCTTGGTGTTCTCCGCCGCCCGGTCCATCGCCGCGCCGGCCTTTTCGCCCGCTCCGGGAGCGCCCGAGTCGGATTTCGGCGAGCAACCGGCCAGGGCCAAGGCCCCCACCGCCGCCACCACTGCAAACCACTTCATCTGAGTCTTCTTCATGTGTCTTCCATTTCTTGTTTCTGGTTGATGTTCAACCTAGATTCTTTTCGGTCACGGCGCACCGGCAGCCCTTAGCACCTCGTGCACCTTGGTCGCCAGTTCAGTTCGCGAAAACGACTTCTGGAGGAAGTCCGTGTTCTGCTCCAGCACGCCTCGCTGGGCGATCACGTCGGCCGTGTAGCCGGACATGTACAGCACCCGGACGCCGGGCTTCAGCGCGGAGATGCGCCGTGCCAGTTGCTTGCCATCCATTCCGGGCGCAGAACCCCAAAACCGTCCGGGGCTACAGCCGCCAGTTGACGAAGACCATCACCGGGGCCAGTTCGTTGGGCAAGCGGACAATATTGGCAAGGGGTATGGGCGTCCCCTGATGTGTGGGTTTTGGGTTTCCACCTGGAAAAAGGCTACGCGAGGCCCGCGTCCCTTTCCATGGGAAGAAACCCTACTTGCCCGTGGCGGGGGCGGCCTTGCGGTCGCCCCGCTTCTTCTTGGGGGCGGCGTTCCGGCGCCCCGCTTCCGGACGGAGAGACGGATTGACGGGCAGTGCACCGCCTTCGCCTTCCCATCGCTCCAGCGCGCGCTGTTCCAGAACCGCCGCCGGAATGCGGGGGAGCAATTCAACGGTTTTGGGGTAATCGGGCTCCGGCTTTTTCATCTGGTGGATTCTAATCCGCTCTCCCGTGTTAGTCCTTCGCACCAGAGCCGAAAAGGGTCACGCCCGACAGGCCCACGACCGCGGCAACGGTTCCCGCAATCAGCATCCACACGGACTTGTCGGTGGGGGTGCCCGTAAAGAATCGGGACAGGTCCGAACTAAAGGAATCCATCGCCATGACCCCGAAAACGATGAGCACAATTCCTATTACAAGCAATGCCAGGGAAATCGTCCTATTCATGTTGTCCTTCTTTCTTTCTGTTACTTCACAAACAAACATAGGCGATGAATCTCGCCATCGCCATGGAGTGAATCCCCCACCCCCGGCAATGGACGGCCCCGGTGGCACGGAGACACAAGAGCACGCGAAGCCGGCTCCACAGGGTTCATGTGATCTCTCGCACCAGGCTGTCCTTCACGGGCGCGCGGCTTGCGACCCGTTCGTGCCAAAGTGGCTGATCGGCCGCCCCGGGAGGCCTCAGGTCTTCAGAAATGCCAGCAGGTCGGCATTGAGCCGCTCCTTGTGCGTGTCGGCGAGACCATGGGGCGCGCCCGCATAGACCTGGAGGGTGGCGGTGGAAACCAGTTGCGCCGTGCGAAGTGCCGAGGCGCCGATGGGCACGATCTGGTCGTCGTCGCCGTGGATTATCAAGGTGGGCACGTCGAACTTCTGGAGATCCTCGGTGAAGTCCGTCTCCGAAAAGGCCTGGATGCAAGCCAACTCGTTGGCGAGTCCGCCTTGCATGCCTTGGAGCCAGAAGGCGTCGCGGACGCCGGGACTGACCTCGGCACCGGGCCGGTTGGCGCCGAAGAACGGCGTCGCGAGGTCCTTGAAAAACTGCGAGCGGTCGGCGGCCACGCCGGTGCGGATGTCATCGAAGGCCTTCATCGGCAGGCCGCCGGGATTGGCGGCCGTCTTCAACATTAGCGGCGTCACCGAGCCCATCAGCACCATTTTGGCCACGCGCCGGGTGCCATGGCGGCCGACGTAGCGGGCGACCTCTCCGCCGCCGGTCGAATGGCCGATCAGAGTGATGCCGTCCAGGCCGAGTCTGTCGATGAGTTCGGCCAGATCGTCGGCATAGGTGTCCATGTCGTTGCCGGTCCACGGCTGGCTCGACCGGCCATGGCCGCGACGGTCATGGGCGATGCCGCGATACCCCTTGGAGGCCAGGAAGACCATCTGGTTTTCCCAGGCGGCGGCGGTGAGCGGCCAGCCATGGCTGAACACGACCGGCGGGCCGGCGCCCCAGTCCTTGTAGTAGAGTTGGGTGCCGTCTTGGGTGATGATCGTGCTCACGTGGATTCTCCTGGGTTCATCGAGATCGCTTGACGGATAAGCGTGCAGCCCTCCGCCTCACCCCCTCGGCGAAGATGCAGACTCCAGCCCCTTCGAACGCGGAAGCGCGTGGCGTCAGCGGCGAACCAACAACACGACGATCACGATGACCAGCAGCAGGCCGACCGAGCCGCCGCCAATCCAAATGCCGCTGGCCAACATCGGTGTATACAGGATATGCATGACACGCCTTTCGATTTCGACGGCAAGGGATTCGCCATCGCTTTCACTGCAACCCTACGCGACAGGACGAATCGTGCCAGCGGGGTATAACCCGTATCGAAGCGGCCCCGGAATGGACCGCGACTCCCGTTCACCGGGGGCGGCGATGGCGGCGCCTCACCGCAGGAATTTGCCGACGAAGGGCGAGGTCTCGCCCCGCCGCCGGAAATGGCCGGAAGGTCCCTCGCCCAGGAATTCGGAGAACCAGGACTCGTGTTCGATTTCCTCGTTGAGAATCGCCTGCGCCAGATCGTAGGTCCGATGATCCTTGCCGGCGGTCAGGTTGCAGATGTGGGTGTACCCGCGCACGGCGCAGCGCTCGGCGTTCACCAGCACCCTCAAGATGCCCTGGATGTCCGTGGGGTCCGCGGGCAACACGGCCGGCGGACAGGCCGCCAGGTCGTGGAACGCCCGCAGGTCGTTCGGCAGTTTTCCGCCCAGTTCATAGATGCGTGGAATCAACGCTTCGAAGTGATTGCGATCTTCGATGCGCGCCGTCTCCGCGATTTCCTTGATCCCTTCCCCTTGAAGTCCGATCAGGTTGATTCGCAGAATCGTGTAGTAATAGTAGGGACTCAATTCGGCGGCGGCGTTCCGGATCAGCAACTCCACCAGTTCATCCACGTTGATTCCCGTCCGTTCAACCATTTCCCGCGTCACCTTGGCCACGGCGTCCTCCCGGTCCTTTGTGCTGCATCTTGCCCCATCCCATCGACGGCGTGGGCGCGAGTTCCCGCTTGATCCAAGGGCCCGGGAAGGTTGGCTCCCCCAACGTTGGTTTCCTCGGTCACCGCTTCCGGACGGGGAGTTGGGCCGCCGGGCCGCGTCACGCCTCTACCTGCCCACCACCCCGGCGAACGTCGTATCGGGACCTCCGGGACGATGCGGGTTGGCATTTCATAGTTCACGGGATGGGCCTCCATTTCCGGTTGCGGTCGGTTCCATTATCTCTCGCTACTTCAACTGCGCCTCGGCGAAGCCCCAGTTGGCCAGATGGTCCAGGAAGGCCTGGACAAAGTCTTTGCGGCGGTTCTGATAATCGAGATAGTAGGCGTGCTCCCAGACGTCGCACGTCAACAGCGCGGTTTGCTTGTGCGCCAGCGGCGTATCCGCATTGGAGGTCTTGACGACCTTCAAGGCGTCGCCCTCCTGGACCAGCCAGACCCATCCGCTGCCGAACTGCGTCATGGCCGCCTCGCTGAAGGCGGTCTTGAACTCATCAAAACTGCCGAACGTGGCGTTGATCCTCTCCGCCAGCGTGCCCGTCGGCGCACCGCCGCCACCGGGCTTCATGCTGTTCCAGAAGAACGTGTGGTTCCAAACCTGGGCGGCGTTGTTGAACAGACCCGCCGCATTGGACCGACCCGCCGCCTGGCGGATGATGTCTTCCAGCGATACCCCGGCAAACTCCACGCCCACCGCCAGCTTGTTGAGATTGTCCACATAGGTCTGGTGATGCTTGCCGTGGTGAAATTCCAGCGTCCGCGCCGAAATGGACGGCTCCAAGGCCTCCGGGGCATAGGGCAATGCCGGCAGCGTAAATGCGGGGGCTGACTTCTCTTTTTGCGAGTTCATCCGCTTTCTCCTGTTTAGTTATTCTGCTCCCGGTTCCCCCTCGCCCGGCAGGCGCAGGGGAACTGGAATCAGACAGAGGTTATAAGCGCCAGTTGACGAACACCATCGCCGGGGCCAGTTCGTTGGGCAAGCCCGAGAACCATTGGTTGTCCGGCATGATGTTGACCAGGCCGATTTGCACGCCGGATCTGGCGTGGGCCGCATAGTTGAACAGGCCGAATTGCAACCCGGTCAAGGTCCCCGCGTAATTCACCAGGCCGCTCTGCAGGCCTTTCATCGAGCCCTCGACATAGTTCACGAGGCCTCCCTGCCACCCGAAGAAGTCGCCCGTTGCGTAGTTGATCGGTGCCCACTGGATGCCCCGGTAGTTGTCGGCGTAGTTGAGCAGCAACCCCAGGCTGAACCCCGCGCTGTCACCCGTGGAGCCGTTGACGATGCCGAGGGCCAGCGCCGTCTGCGGGTTCTCGCCCCAGAGGCTCAAGGCCAGGCCTTCGATCCGTTCCGATTTCCCGAAGAGCGAGACGCCCGGCGTGAGGCTGACTTGAAGCGGTTTGGAGGCGGACGCGAGGGTGCCGGCGGCAATCCACCCCGCAACGATGAGGACAAGTATTTTGTTCATTCTGATTTTCCTTGATGTATCACTTATTTCACGCGGATGTTTTTAATGCTGTCGAGGAGGCCGAAGATCTGCAGCAGCCACACGCAAATCACGACCACCACGACGATGTTCAGGATTCTCTTCACGGGCTTGGCCATGGGGAGGTAGGCGTTGATCGCCCAGAGCGCGACTCCGGCGACGATCAAAATGACAACGACGTTTACGATCGGCATGGGATTCTCCGGGGTTGAGGGTTGCGGCGTTCCTTACGGTGCTACGCTACGTGACGTCGGTGCGCCTTTCCATGGGGACAAACCCGCCCCCCCTAGCTCACGTGCTGTTCGCAGATTTTGCGAAAATGGTAGCCGGTGATGGCCAGGATGATCGCATCCGGCAGCAGCCGGGGGCGTCGGAACTGGGTCCACAGCAGAAGCCTCCAGTAATGGAAACGCTCCTTCCCCAAGATGCCCAGCCGGTAGAATGAGCGCACCAGCGCGAGCCAATGGCACCATTGCAGCTTCCCTCGCGCCCGGGTCGGCTGATATTCGCGGAGGAACGTCCGGACCCGCTGATAGTAGGGCGCGGGGGAATAAATGGTATCCAGGATTTGACGGTAGCCGGCCTTCAGGGTTTCCAGGCTCATCGCCGGAACAATGTTGGTGGTCCCGTCCACATTGTCGCCCGACGACTCTTCGCGCAGACGCCCCTGGCTCTTCAGGCGCTCGTAGAGCCGGGTGCCGGCGGGGGCTTGCAACAGGCCCACCATGGCCGTCACGATGCCGCTTTGCTGGATGAACTCGATTTGCCTCCGGAAGATGGAGGGCCGGTCGTGGTCGAACCCGACGATGAAGCCCCCCTGCACCTGCAGGCCCGCCCGCTGGATGCGCTTCACGTCTTCGACCAGATCGCGCTTCCGGTTCTGCACTTTGCTGCACTCGGCCAGGCTGTCCTCGTCCGGGGTTTCGATGCCGATGAAGACCTTGGTAAAGCCGGCCGCAACCATCCGGGCCATCAAGTCCGGGTCGTCCGCCAGATTGATGGAGGCCTCGGTGAAAAACCGGTTCCCGGTCTTGTCCGCCCGCCACGCCATCAGGGCGGGCAGCAGATCGGCCTTCAGATACGCCTTGTTCCCGATGAAATTGTCATCCACGAAAAACACGTCGCCGCGCCACCCCCGGGCATACAGGCCATCGAGTTCGGCGAGGATCTGGGCCGTGCACTTGGTGCGCACCCGGTGGCCCAAGAGGGCGGTGACATTGCAGAAATCGCAGTTGAAAGGACACCCGCGCGAGAACTGGATGCCCATGGACCCGTAGCGCTTCAGGTCCAACAGATCCCAGCGAGGCGCCGGCGTTTCCCGCATGTCCGCGAACCGGTCGGGCGCATATACGCGCTTCGGACCGCCCTGAGCGAGATCCTCGAGAAACATCGGCAGCGTCAGTTCGGCCTCGTTCAGCACGAAGTGATCCACGTCCGGATACTGTTCGTGCTCGCTGCTGAAGAGCGGCCCTCCCGCCACCACGAGGAGCCCCGCGGCCTTGCACCGGGCCGCCAGCCGCCGCGCTGGTTCGCGCTGGACGACCATGGCGCTGAGGAATGCGGCATCCGCCCAGGCCAGATCCGCTTCTGAAAGCTCCCGCACATTGAGATCCACCAGCCGCACCGGCCAGTCCGGCGGCAACAGGGCGGCGACGGTCAGCAGCCCCAGCGGCGGCAGCGCCGAGCGCTTGCCCACAAACGCCAGCGCATGCTTGAAACTCCAGAACGTGTCCGGAAATTCAGGATAAACCAGCAGGATGTTCATCGGTCTTTCTCTCCGACGACCCCCCGGGGACGGATTAGGTTGCGCCGAGTACGGGCTGCGGCTGCCGCGCCCTTTTCTGCGTCTCCTTCTTTTCTTTTTTAACGATGGCCTGCCGCTGCTCTTTCGCCCGGTCCTTCCGCCCTTTTCTGTCGCCCATGGGGGACCTCCTTCTGTTCTTCGAATTCACCTACGATTGCGTTCAATTCGGCCACGGCTTTGTCCGCTCCCGAGCGCCCCCGTTTCCTGACCGGGAGAAAACTCTCTGGCGATGTGGCGAATGTCATACTTGAGCAACGGACACGCCTCGGTCGACAACCCGTCCCGTCGCCGGATGAGAAACATCCCCTTGCGCGCCGTGGTCACCACCGCGTTCCAGTCGCCTTCCGTCACCTGAACCATCAACTGGCTCGAAACGACCCTCCATTGTTCCACGCAAAGGACCGACTCCCCGTCCTTCACGACGGCCGGGCAACCGTTGCACGCCGCCACCGGGGCGGCTGGCTCATAGTGCCTCATCCCGCCCCTCTCAAATCCGGCCGATCAGCATCAGGACCAGCACGATCAGGAGAATCAGCGCCATGCCGCCGCTGGGCAGGTACCCCCACTCCCGGCTGTGCGGCCAGGTGGGAACGGCCCCGATCATCATCAGGACCAGCAAGATCAATAACACAGTGCCGAGCATAACCGCCTGCCTTTCTTCCGCGGGGAATCCCCGCTCCACTTCAAACCCTATGCGCATGCGTGTCCCTTCGCCATGGGGTCAAACCCTTCCCTACATCAACGCCCCGATCTGGCCCCCGAACAGGAATTCCAGCCCGACCCGAATCGACGGTCGTGCCTCGTAGCCATCGTCCTTTGGAAACTCCACCTGCGGCGTAATGGTGTAGTAGATCCACTTCCGATACAGCGAATCGCGCCACGTGACGTTCACCAGCGCATTCGCCCAGATCCATTCCGAGCTGACGATTTGGGGAAACACGCTCCCCTGCGCCACCCAGCCCCGGCCCCGGCCCGGGCGAAACCAGGCGAAGAGGAGACTCTGTTCGAATTCGACGCCCTCCAGACTCTCCGATGTGCGCTCCACCGTCCGGATCTGAAACAGCTGGTTTTCGCCCACCTGTTTTATCCAGGCGAGCGTGGTCCGTTGCCCCAACCCGTCGTCGGTGAAATAATAGCCCCGGGGATTGAAACTCAGATTGCCGTTGGCCAGCTTGTGTTCCCAGCGCCAGTCCACATCGGCATACCCCACCGGAGTCGAATGGCGCCACTTCAGTCCGCCCCCAGCCGAGAGCCGGTTGTCCCGCACCGGTCGCAACAAGATCCTGGCTCCGATGCGGGTGCTGGTCTTCTGCTTCAACGGATCCGCCCCCGGCAACGCATCCAGTTCCGAGTTGTCGACGATCAGGCGCAGCTTTCGTTCCAATCCCGGCAGGGCCATGTTGACACGGACGCGCACCTTGAAATCGGCTTCCCCTTCGCTGCGGCGGCCGCCGACCCTCGCCATCGTCCGCAGGTACAACGTGGAGAGTTCATTTTCGTAGGGATCGTCCTCCGCCAGCCATATTGTGTCCAGCCACCGCACCGCATTGTCCAACCGGCAATACCAACGCTGGTGGGTTTGATCCAGCCACCGGGTGAACCCGTTCTGGCGCCGGAGGGAGTTGGAATCCTGGCCCTGCTGGGCATAGAGCGACTCCATCTGCAGCGTCTGCACGTCCAACCTGTTCTGCTCTTGTTGCACGATCCGACTCGTCGTCACCCCGCCGTTTCCCGCGGCCACCGGAGCCACGGCCCCGGTCGGCTCCGTCGGCAAGCCCCCCCCCTCCCCGGCGGCTGTTCCCCATGGAATGGCCAACCAAAGAAGCCCGGCCAACCCCCGGGACATGACCATGTACGACGGCGCCATGAAGGAAGACCTCAACTGCACGGCGCACCCAGAGCCGCTTACGGAAGGGGGCCGATCATGCGCCTCTTCCTCGCCGTTGCGTCAAGCCGGGGCGCGGCCTCGGCCCTTTCGTCCGCTTCACCTGCCCACGGCCTTCGCGACCTTGTCGGCCGCCTTCGTGGCGGCTTGCTTCACCCGGCCCATGGCCTGATCCCGTTGGCCCTTGGCGCGCAGCTTGTCGTTGCCGACCAGCGCGCCGGCCGATTCCTCGATGCGACCCTTCGCGATCCGCGTCGAACCTTTCATCTGTCCACTTCCTCTTCTTTCGCCCCCATGGGCTAGGTGATCAATCCGCCGATCAAAATAAGACCCAAGACAATCAAGGCTAGTATTCCGGTTATCATGTTCTGGCTCCGATTCGTTCTTTTCGGTCGCGACGGTGCGTTTCCGCATCGGTCGACACCCATTCCCACGCGATTGGACAACGACTTCTTCGACCGTCATCTCGTTGTTCACGCCCGTCACGCCCTTGATGGCGGCGACCAGCTTGCCGGCCAAGGCCTTTTCGGCCTCGCTCTGGGCCACGCCGGTCAGCGTGACCTCGCCGTTGCGCGACACGACCTATGGGTCCGTTTCATTTCGTTTCCTTATGGTTTGCGGGAAAATTCCCGCTTCGGTGGAAACGCTATCCGATGCAAGCGCAGACCACCATGAGGTGAAACCCCAAGGGGGTAACACCCCATGCGGCAACCGGCTTTAGGCGTCCTCAACGGTCTTGCGCGCCACGTCTTTGGCCTGGTTCACCATGTCCCGGGCCGCCGCCTGGGCTTTTCGGACACCCTGGTCCGCGTCTTTCCGGATCTGGCCCATGGCCTGATCCCGTTGGCCTTTGGCCCGCAGCTTGTCGTTGCCGACCAGCGCGCCCGCCGCTTCCTCGATGCGCCCCTTCACAATTCCTGCCGTACCCTTCATGATGTCCATTCCGTTCTGTTCAGCGACGCGTCCGGCGGGTGCGGAGACCGCACCCGCCAACCGCGTGCCTCGCCCCTATTGGACGACGACTTCCTCGACCGTCATCTCGTTGTTCACGCCCGTCACGCCCTTGATGGCCGCGACCAGCTTGCCGGCTAATTCCTTTTCGGCTTGGCTTTGGGCCACGCCGGTCAGGGTGACTTCGCCGTTGTGCGATTCGACCGCCGTCTGGAGCGCGCTGGTCGACCGATGGGTCATCAACTCCGCTTTGGCTTTGGCGACGATGGTCACGTCGTCGAACTTGTCGCCCATGGTGCGCAGGTCGGGCGGCGGCGCATCGGCCACGGTCATCTCGTTCCTCACCTCGGTCACGCCGTCGATATCGGCGGCGTTTTCAAGGGCCACCTCCATCTGCAGCTCGTCGGCGGCTTCGCCTTCCAGCGTCACGGCGAGACCCTCGACCTCTTCGGCCTGGACCACCAGGCCCATGCCCAACACCACCGCACCGGCCAACGCCAGCGCCCAACGATTCCTATGGTTCCGTTTCATTTTCGTTTCCTTGTTGTTTGCGGAAGATATTCCCGCTTCGATGAAGACGCTACGCGACGCCAGCGCAACCCGCCATGAGGGGAAACCCTGCGGGGGTAACACCTCATAGTCATGGGCCGACCAGTCGGCTACGGTGGGGGCGTCAAATAAAGAAAGATACCCAATGAAATCCACTGCGCAAATTCTCCTGAGCCTCGTGCTGGTGGCCGCAACCACATGGATCCCCGCCGTACAGGCGCAGGGACAGCCACCGGTCAACCTGGGGTCGACCGCCCATTTCACGATCCTGGCCGGTGCCGCCATCACCCAGCCCACCGCGGGCGGCATCATCAACGGGGACATCGGGCTCAGTCCCGCCTCGGGAGCCTCCATCGGTATCCCTCCCGAGCTGGTGAATGGAACGATCTATGCGGTCGATGCCACCGGCACCCAGGCGCCCAACGTCGTGATCGATCCGGCCCTGCTGACCGCCGCCAAGGGCGATTTGACCATTGCCTACAACGACGCCGCCGGACGGACCCCCGTGCCGACCGGGGACTTCCTGAATCCCAACAGCGGCAACATCGGCGGACTGAATCTCGTCCCGGGCCTTTATAAATTCGACACTTCGGCATTCATCACGGGATCGGACGTCACGCTCACCGGCGGCCCCGATGACGTCTGGATCTTCCAGATCGGAACGGATCTGCAGGTGGGCAGCGGCATCTCGGTCATTCTGGCGGGCGGCGCCCAGCCCCGGAACATCTTCTGGCAGGTGGGAACGTCCGCGACCCTGGACACGGGCTCCTCCTTCAAGGGCACGATCCTGGCGGACCAATCCATCACCATGAACACCACCAGCACGATGGAAGGCCGGGCCTTGGCGTTCACAGGCCAAGTGGCCTTCAGCGGAAATGGCGGCACCTTGCCCGAGCCGGCGCCCCCCCGCTTCACCGACATCACTTCCCTGCCCCCCGACTCCGCGTCCGTCGTCCTCGACACTACGCCGTATTTTCTGCTGACGCTGCAAACCAGCCCCGCGATGGCGCCCACGAATTGGACGACGATCGCCGAGGAAATTCCGGCATCCACCCCGTGGTCATTCACCAATGAGCCCATCGCATCCGGCGTGACCACGCGCTTCTACCGCGCGTTCCTCACGAATCCTTGACGCCCGGGCCGCGTCAAGATAGCGGCTCACCGGGAACGGTTCGCCCTACCTGCGCACCCGTTTTTGGAATGGTAGGGCGATCCCGACTCTCCCAGAGGTCGGGACCTGCCGAGCCGGGCTGTTCTGGAAAACCTTCCTTGCCGCAGCCCCGCCCACGCACCTGACCGGTTCCCGGCTTGCCTTTGGGCGCTCGTACGATACCCTGACGCTACGAGAATGAATGAGTCCGTCGAACTGTTGGTCAAAGCGGCGCTGTGCGCATTCGCTTTGCTGGCCATGCTTTGGCGCGCGCACTCTCCCGGCAAGCTCGCCCCGCACCAGGCCGGCTGGCCTTTGCTGATCCTGGCCGTCTTGTCAGCCTTCGCTTGGATCAACTTCGGGGTCTTCCATGGCCGGAGCGCGGTGCACCACTGGGAGCAATTCCACTACTTCTTGGGATCCAAATACGCGCCAGAAGTGCGCTACGACGGACTCTACGACGCCTCGCTCGCGGCGGAATTTGAGATCGCCGGCACCCTGCGCCAACCGTACACCCGCGACCTGCGGAGCAACGAGGTCGTGCCGACCGCCACGCTGCTGCCCCGCGCGCGGGAGGTCCGGGATCGATTCGCGCCGGCCCGGTGGCAGGCGTTCGTGGCCGACTCGCGCTATTTTCTCCAGGCAAACCGGCCCGATTACTACGACCAGTTCCGACTCGATCACGGCTACAATCCGACTCCGACGTGGACGTTCGTGGCGCGGCTCTTTTCGCGGAACATGCCGGCCAGCCGGGCCCATTTCACCTGGCTGGGCGCGCTGGACCTCCTGTTGCTTGCCACGATGTTTTTCGCGATCTTCCGCACCTACCGGGCGCGCATCGGCTGCCTCGCGCTGATTGTGTTCGGGCTGGGCTATCCCTGGCGCTACGACTGGGTCGGCGGCGCGTTTCTCCGACACGACTGGCTGGCCGCCGTCGGCATCGGCCTGTGCCTGCTCAAGCGCGAACGTTTCGTTTGGGCGGGAGCGCTGCTCGGCTATGCCGCCATGGTCCGCCTGTTTCCGCTGGCGTTTCTGCTGGGATTGCCGGTTGTCGCCGCCGGCGAATTCTTCCGGGGCGAAAAGCCGCGGTGGTTCGCACGCCTCTGCGCCGGCGTCGCCGCCGCCGTCTTGGTCGGCGGCCTGGCGGGCGGCCTGGCCGGAACGGGGCTGGGCGCGTGGCGCGATTTCGCCGGCAATCTTTCCAAACACAGCCGGTCCTGGCTCGCCAACGACGTCGGGCTGAAATACGTCGTCCTGGGCGACCCGGCGACGCTCGGGCGCGGCGGCGCGGACTACCATCGGCCGGAGCAGTGGCATCTCTGGGAACACCAAATGACGGAACGCGCGGAGCGCAGGCGCTGGCTCCTCCTCGGGCTGCAAGCGGGCTTCCTGGCGCTGGTCGTGGCCGCCCTGCGAAACGGCCGGGCCCACGAGGCGAGCTTGCTGGGCGCGGCGCTCATCTTCATCCTGCTGGCGCCCACATGCTATTATTGGAGCCTGCTGGCCCTGCTCCCCCTGGCGCGGGAGCGTTGGTGGCCGACGGCCGCCTGGCTCGCGATCAACCTCGGCCTGATCGGGCTGAGCCTCCTGACGCAGGCGCACGACGTGATCTTTGGAGCGATGTCCTGGGCGCTCGCGCTGCTTTTGGGGACCTGGTGCGGGCGCGCGGCATTGATTCCTGCGGACGCCGATTCTTACCTGTTGGAGAGTCGGGATGGCGCCCTGCCTCCCAATCCCAATGATCTTGGGTAGGGCGAGGCATTTCTGCCGAGCCGGGCGCCCCCCTCGACTCGCCCCCGTGGCACGCAGTCGTTATTCGTCGGCCATCACCGTGGCGGACCATTCGCCTTCCGAATCCTCGGTCCAGACAAACATGGTCTGGCCGTTGACGCTCCGGATGTAGGTGTCCAGGACTCTCGTTCGGTTGATGCCTCCGCTCACCATCACAAACCACACCTCGTACTTGTCATCCAGTTCGCGCTCCCGGGGCTTTCTCCATCTAGCCCTTCGTAGTTCGACTTGCGTGCACTCGCCGCAGACCACCACCTGGCCCGGCTTGGGAAAGAACACGCGTTCGGGATCATCCAACACAATCCGGTCCAGGCGCAGCGTAACCATCTCGCTCTTCTTGTGGTCGTAGAGCTCAAAGTACCCGCGATGCTTGGCCCCTTGGACCCAGCCATCAATGGTCTGGTTGATATTCGCCGCTTCGCGCCCCATGATCAGGCCCGGTTCGGAGGGTTCCGCCCCTGTCTCGTCCGCCATCGCGAAAAGGGCCACCGCTCCCATCATCCATACCAAGACCGCCAGCCCGCCGCCGATCCATCCGAATCCTCGCTTGCGCATGATCATCGAAAGCCTCCAGTTCTAACCGAAGGATAAACCGGAGATATGGAGCGCGCCATGGGGTGTTCCCCCTATCGGCGGGCGGCGGCCTACGGTCAGAACGGCCCCAGCAGCTTGCGGACCATGTGGAAGGGGTGCTTGAGGTACAGCCACGGCAGCCACGCCGGATTCCGTTTGCCGTAGTAGGCGAGAAGCCGGGCGGGCGACGGTGCCAAACTCCGCCCGATGAGCACACACCGGATGGGACGAAAGCACAGGCGGGGCGCGGTGCGCATGGAATGCTCCAGCCAGGCCTGGCCGGTTCGGCTGCGCCACAGGCCGGAGAGTCCCCTCGGCCGGGCCGCGCCCGCAGACGGCGATACCCCCAGCCGATCCAAGGCGACTTCCGCCGCAGAACCGGGCCGGAGCAGCCGCAGCACGCGCAGGCCATCCGCCACGTCGCCGGAGACGTTCCACCGCTGCATTCGTTCGGCGACGGCCGGCCAGTCCAGGCGATCAGAGTATTTCCGCAGGAAGAGCTCGATGTCCAAAAACCACAGCAGGCGATTGCCGGCCGCCGGATCGCAAAACCATTCGGGAGCATACCCGTTGCGAAGTCCGACGGAATTGAGGATGCCGTGCTTGGCGGCGTGCAGGCAAAGATAGAGGAGCTGATCCTCCGCGGAAAGCACGGTGAATCCGCCCTGCCGCGCCTTGAATTCAGCCAAGCGCCCGAACAGTTCCTCTTCGCGGATCCGATAGAGATTGGCCCGGTCCACCAGCGAGCGGTGCAGTTCGACGGGCAGGCCGCCCGGCTTCCTGGACGTCAGCGCCGCGTGGAAGTGCCAGCGCGGCATGGCGCCATGGGATCCGTGTTGCGGATCGCGGTCATATCCCGCCTTCTCCAATGCCGCCATCGCCTCGGCGATGCGATTCGCCGGCACCAGCAGATCGATGTCGCCATAGGCGCGGGGAAACAGGTCTCGATAGAGCAGCTCGTACAGATAGGTGCCCTTGAGCACCGCATACCGAATGCCGGCCGCCCCCATCTCCCGGGAAATGCCGTTCAGCGCGTCCAAGGCGTTCGACTGGTAGGTGGCCGCCCGCAGCTTGGTTTCCAGCACGCGCCGCCGCACGTCATCCGGCGCTTGGACCGCACGGTCCAGGCACGGCAACAACCCGTGGTTTTCCAGAGTCTCCACGGCCCGGGTCCAGTCCCGCACGGACTCCCACGGGCGCGCCCCGGCGGACGCGGATCCGATCGCACGGAAGCAGGCCAGCGCGAACGCATTCTGCTCGCCGCGGGAATCCGGGGCCACGCCGGGATTGGGCATCCGGTTCATTGTTCATCCCCCAAAGGCCATTGTTCGCAGATCGCTTCGAGGCATTCGATCGCCCGGGGCAGATCCGGTGTCTCCATGGACAAAGGGTTGCCCTCCCCCTTGAGAAACCACTCCACAACCCTCTCCTGATGCGCCTCCAAAAGATCGCAAACGGCCCGGATTTCGAGCAAGACCTTGTCCACGAGCGCCCCCTTTTGCCGGACGACCGGCGCGGCCCATTCCTCGCCCGCATCCGCCGCCGGGATCGACGGCGAATCCGGGCAACGGGCTTTTCTGTTGACCACGCCGATCAGATAGCGCGGATCGGATTCTTCATACCGGCATTCGCGCACGTCGAAAACGCCCTCCAGTTCGCGCGTCAGGGAAGCGACGGTGTGGCTCCGGATATACAGTCCGAAGGCGAGCTTCTCCTCGCACGCATCCGCGGTTGAAAAGCAGTGGTCCAACGGGCTTTGGCGGACCAACCACCGGCACAGGGGATCCGGATATCCCAGGTTCGTCATCTTGTACCAGTAGGAAGCGTATTTCTTGCGGGGGGCCGCGATGAATCCTTGCCCTTGGCCGTTCAGCGTCGCGGCAAGGCTTCGCTGAAGCGCCAGCGCCTGGCCCCGGGACGGCTGGAACCCATAGAATTCCAGCAAAAAGCCGTCGAAGGATCCCGGCGGCAACGTGATCTGGGCCGCATCCATGCCAACGGCCCGAAAGGGAAGCTGCAAATATTCCGCCCACTCGTTGGCCACCGCGACCAGTTGTTCATCCGTATCGATTCCGACGACCTCGTAGCCGCGCTGCGCCCAGCCCAGGCATTCGGTCCCCGCGCCGCAGCCCACGTAGAGCAATCGGCCGCCGGGCTTGACCCGCGCGAAGAGGAATTCGTCCCGCGGCGTGCAAGGAAGTGGGCGGCGCGTTCCTGTTTTCCGCAAATCTTCCAACTGCCGGCGGCTGCGTTGGCCGAATTTTTCCAGATTGGTTTTCCAGCGTTCGGTACACGCCGACGCAATCTCCGCGGACGTGGCCACGTGGCGGGCCACGCCGACCAGCACCCGTTGCAGCGCGTCGTCGAAATCCCAGAAGAACTGCTTGCGGCGGTTCGATCGACCCCGATAGAGGGCTTCGGCGGGCTTGGAGAAGCGCAGGAACGGCTTCAGGGGCGGCGCATGGCGGGAAATCCGCGCCGACAAGTCCAGCACGTCCATCAGCGCATTCTGGGCGGCGGGGGCGGGTTGCTTATCCATGGTCGCCATTTCCTGGGTCCTCACCGGTAATGCTGGGCCTGCATTTCGAACAGGCGGGCGTAGGTGCCGCCCGCGCGCATGAGCTCGTCGTGGGTGCCGCCTTCGATGATGCGGCCTTGCTCCAGCACGAAAATGCGGTCGGCCATCCGGACGGTGGAAAAGCGATGGCTGATCAAGACGGCGGTCCGACCTTCCACCAATTGGCGGAAGCTCTGGAACACGTCGTATTCCGCTTTGGCGTCCATGGCGCTGGTCGGCTCGTCCAGCACGAGAATCTGCGCGTCGCGCAGGAACGCGCGGGCCAAGGCCACTTTTTGCCATTCGCCCACGCTCAGTTCTTCTCCGTCCGCGAACCACTTGCCCAGCATCGTGTCGTAGCCATGGGGCAGCCGGCGGATGACCTCGTCGGCTCCCGAGCGGCGGGCCGCCGCGACGATCCGTTCGCGGTCGGGCGGCCGGGCCGCATTCCCCATCCAGATGTTTTCCGCGGCCGACAGATGGTAGCGGGCATAATCCTGGAACAGGATGGCGATTTCGCGCCGGAGGGCCTTGGTTCCAAACTGGCGCAGATCCACGCCGTCGAGGGAAATCGTCCCACCGGTCGGGTCGTACAGCCGGCACAGCAGCTTGACCAGCGTCGTTTTGCCCGAGCCGTTCGCGCCCACCAAGGCGATCGTTTCTCCCGGCCGGACGGCGAGGGACACGTCTTCCAGAACCGTCCGCGCGCTGCCAGGATACTGGAAACTCACGTGGTCGAGTACGAGGCCGTGCTGCATCGGCCGCGGCACGGGCCGCGCCGAAACGGGTTCGGCGACGGTGCGTTTCAGGTCCAAAAATTCGTAGAGATTGGAAAGAAACAGGTTGTCCTCCGCCAGGCCGACCAGACTGCCCAGAATCCCCTGGAAGGCCCCCTGCACGCGCTGGAAGGCCTGCGCATACATGGCCAGATCTCCCAGCGTGATCCGCCCGCTCAGCGCCTGATAGGCCAAATAGGCATACAAGCCATAGAGGACGGCCAGGGCGGAGGTCTGCGCCGCGGCCTGGGCGAGGGATTGCCGGCGCGCGAGGGCAATCCGCCCTTCGCGGAGTTTCCGGCGAACCTCGCGAAACCGGTCCATGAACAGGGCGCCCAGATCGAACAAGCGGATTTCTTTGGCATAGCTGCTATGGGTCAGGAGCAAGTTGAGGTAGCCGGCTTGCCGTTCCGCGGGGGACTGCTCCTTTTGCCAGAGAAAGAGCTTGCGGGAATAGCGCCATTGGACGGCGGTGCCCAGCAGGACCGCCGCGAACAGAATGACCGCGATGATCCAATGGAAGACCAAGAGCAAGGCGGAAATCGCCAGCAGCGAGATGCCGCTCTGGACGATCTGGGCCAACCCATTCACGATGCGCAGCGGGCGCGTGGGCGCCTCCCGCTGGGCGCGATGGAGCGTGTCGTAGTAGCGCGAACTCTCGTAATAGTCCAGATCGACCTCGACCGACTTGGCGAGGAGCACGTCGTTCATGTGATCCATGACGAGATACGACTGCCATTCGCCGACCCAGCCCGCGGCCAGGCGGAGCGCGAGGCCCAACAACGTCGCGGCCCCCATCGCGGCGCCGATCCACAGCACGTGCTGGAAGGCGGCCCATTTGTCGGCCGCCGAAATCCCGGCGGTCACGGCGTCCACCATGAGTTTCATCAGGTACAGCGGCAGCAGCGGCAACAGCCCCTGGATCACGAGAAAACACGCATTAAGCAGGGTCCACCCCTTCGCGCTTTCCCAAACGAAGCGCACGGCGCGCCCCAGCCGGAGCGTTCGCCTCGGTGGCGGCATGTCCGGCTCCGTCTTCATGGCGAACCAGACTCCAGCGCCCGCTCGATCTCCTGCCAGAACGTGCCGGTCAGGCTGATGTGCAGCACGTGGGCGGGAATCACGCGGGCCATGGCGCACAGATTGTTGAAGCCTTCCAGATGCAGGGCGCGAACTTCTTCCTTGAACAGGCCCAGCGGCATGAATTGGGAGGCCTGCTTCACGCCTTCCACGAGCAGGCTGACCGCCCGTCCGGGGCCGACCCGCTCCGCGCGGTTCTCCTCCGCTTGGGCCAACACGAAAATGGCCGCGAGGGGCACGGCGCGCGACACGTCCCACGTGCCGCCCGGCCCCGCGTTCTGGAACCGGCTCCACGTGGGCCACGGGTGCGCCCAGTAGCGGCCGTACGAATCGCGCACGACCAGCGTAGTGTCGTCGCACAGTGAGCGCCACGGCGCCGGGAGCCGCTGGCTGGCGGTGGTTTTCCCCGTGCCGCCCGGCGCCGTCAGGATCACCCCCCGGCCATCTTTTTCGGCCAAGGCGCCGTGGATGAGAAGTCCTCCGCGGGCCTGCGCCTCGCGAGCCAAGACCAGCGACAGCCGCACGAGATTGACGTACGGCCCACCCCATTGGACGCACGGGCGGAGCATGCACACGACGGTCCCGCCATTCCCCGACGCCAGCGGCACGTAGCAGTCCGCCACGGGCGTATGCGCCTCCACCCGGACGAGCATCCGGCAGGAATTTCCGGAAACCGACGGATCGGCGGCGCCCGCCGTTTGGCACAACTGCATCGCGCAAGCCAACTGGGACACGATGGAGTCGGCCGCTTCGTTGCCGGCGGCGATCTCCCAGCGGCCACCATCCGCCAGGACCAGTTCATGCCGCACGCCTTGCGCGAGCCGCGGCTCCATGGCTTGCCGCCGTTCCGCCAGCTCGAGCCGGTTCGCCCGGTTCCGGCGCTGCCGGCTGGGCAGCGCCTTGCCATCCACCAACAAGTGGAACGGCCGTTGGATCCGCCATTGCTGCGCGAGCTCTTCATAGCGCCCGATGACGCGCCGGCCCAGCAGAAGCTGGCATTGATCTTGTCCGCGCACGTGGAAGACGACGACGCGCGGCCGGAAGGCCGGCGGCAACCAGCGCGCGACCCAGCCCCGCCGGGACAGGGCCTGGTAGAGCGGATGCAGCACGGGCGCCGCGCCGCGGCAAAGGCCGAGGCCCCAGCGAAGCGCGCGGCCCGTCAGTCGTCCCCGCAGCCCGCCCGCGATCGTTCGCCGCCGCTGGCCCCGCCACGCCGCCACGACCCGGCCCTGGATATTTTCGGGCGGCAGCAAAAACGCATCCTCGCGGGCATTGTTGTCGCCGAGCGTGGCGATGCCGGCCGGGGTCACGCGGACCACGCGGTGCACCAGCGGTTGTTGGGCATCCGGCGGCAGGAACAGGGCCACATCGCCCACGTGCACGGGCCGGTCGCCATAGGGCACGACCTCCAGCATTTCCGGCTCGCGCAGGGTCGGATGCATGCTCGATCCGGCATAGGCGGCGAAAAACATGGCCTCCAAGCCTTTCTCGTTAGGAGGGGGCGGCGGCATTTGCCAGCGCGGCGTCGCGCGGGGAATCCGGTCCGGCGGTCAGGCGCGACGCCGGAAAAAGACCCGCCTTTTCCGCCTCTTCGCAAAACCAGTTCGATCCCCATAGGCTGCCCGTCCGATAGTAGTTCTGGGCCACGCACGAACCCCGGCAGCGGTGCTTCAGGAGGCATCGACCGCAGATGCCCTCCAGCCGATCGGGCAGGCCTTCCCGCAGCGCATTCAGGACGGCGTTTTCGTTCCACACCTTTTCCAGCGAATCTTTCCCGACCTCGCCGAAGACCAGGTCGGGCACCTGTTCGCCGATGCCGCACAGGGCATAGTGCCCGCGGGCGATGACGCCCAGGATGCCGAAGATCCCGCAGGTGCTGCACCCTTCCCCGCTGGCGACGCGCCGGAGGGACCGGAATGCCAGCGGGTAATGGAAGACGAGACTCAGCCGGGTCTGGCCCGCCAGCTCCTGCTCCACGTGCCGCCCCAGCGCGATGAGTTCGCCGACCGTCAGGTTCTCGCCGGCCTCATGCAACTGCTCGCCGCGGGCCGTCGGTTGCACCACGTTGAATTTGAGCGAGGACGCCCCCAGTTCTTCGACCATCCGGACCATCGCGTCGAGCTGGCCGGCGTTTTTGCGAACCACCGAGAAAATGACCTGGGGCCGGATGCCGGCGGCCACCAGGTGGCGCACCGCCCGACAAGCCGCCTCGAAAGAGCCCGGCACGCCGCGCATCCATTCGTGCGTCTCGGCATCCGCCCCGTCGATGCTCACGGAGACGAACCGGACCGGCGAGCGGGCGATTTCCGCCGCAATCTCCGGCGTGCACAGCAAGCCGTTGGTCTCGATCGTCAGGCTCAGTTTCTCGCGCTGCACGATCTGCAGTAACTCGACAATGCGGGGATGCAGCAACGGCTCGCCGCCGGTCAGCTTGACGCCGCTGAGGCCCAGGGGCCGGGCCTCGCGGATGGCCGTTTCGAACGTCGCGACCGGCAGGGTCGGATACCGGTTGCCGGCCGGATCGAACCGGGGCCCCAGCCAACAGTGGCGGCAGGCGAGGTTGCACCCTTCGGTTAAATAGAAGTACAGCGTGTTGATCGTGCGCCGGCGGACCGGTTGAACCGGGAGGCTGGCGGTTTCTTGGGGCAAATTCATGGGAGGACGCCCCCTTCCTCGAGGAATCGTCGCAGACAGGCGTCCGGACTGGGATGATCGACCGTTCCGGTCAGCGAATACGCCAATCCCGGGCAGTTGCCGGTGCAATACGGGACATAGGGGCAACCGGCGCAGAACTCGAAATCGCTCAGCGGAATCGCCGGGCGGCGGCGCAATTGGTTCAGCGCCGGGCTGTGCTGCCAGACATCGGCCAGCGAATCCCGGTTGATGTGCCCCAGCACGACATGCTCCAGCATGTTGCACGGGACGATGGCGCCATCGGCGCGCACGGAAATCTTGTTGCTCGGACAGCCGCAGCCGGTGAGGCGGCCGCCATTGTGGAAGGCGGGGGCTTCCTGCGCCCGCGCGTCTTCCATCCGGCGCCACATGCGGGCATCCGTCAAGGGGCCAGCCTGCGCCACCAGGCGGCCGGGGTATTTCTCCTCGATGCGCAGAAGGGTCGCCATGGCCTGCTGGCGTTCTTCGATGGTCAGCAGCACGTCCTGCGCGTTCGCGCAGCACGCGCCCAGATAGCCGGCCACGTTGTTGCCGAAATCCGGCAATCCCAGATCCTCCAGCAGGAAACGGGCGACGTTTTCCAGATCGTGCACGTTGTTCCGGTGGATCGTCGTCCGCGCGGCCACGAAGATTCCATGCCGCTGCAGGGTGCGGATGCCGCACACCGCGCCGTCGAATGCGCCCTTTCCGCGGCAGGAGTCGTGCACTTCGGCGCAGGAGCCATCCACCGACACCTGGACATACTCGCAACGGCCCGTGCCGGCGAGAAACGCTGCGATCTCGTCATCGATCAGGCCACCGTTGGACAACAAGGAAAAGCGCATCCGGTTGCGGACGAGGCCTTCCACCAGGGCGGCCAGGTCCTCCCGGATGAACGGCTCGCCGCCCGCCAAGGTGACCCGCATGACGCCCAGCGACCCCAGTTCAGCGAAGAATTTCAGCCACTCGTCCGTCGGCAGGTCCCGGTATTCGACCGCCGAATTGTTGAAAAAATAGCAGTAGCGGCAGCGCAGATTGCACCGCGCGGTGATTTCCAGGACCAGGCTGCGCGGCGCGCGCATGACGCGGGGCGCCACCGCAGGCAGCGGAGTCTGGAGCGTCTCAGGCATCGGCCGCTTTTCGATCCAGTTCCAACCCCGCGAAACCGAGGTTCGAGAGCGCATTCACGAAGGCGTCGACGTCTTTGGAGACCGACTCCGGGGCGCCTTCGAACCCGGCCTGGACGTCCGCGACGATGTCCGCGACCGTTCGCTTGCCGTCCATCCGTTTCCAGACGGCGACGCCCACCGGATTGGTGCCCAATGCGTCGGCCGTATCGGGGTTGAACAGCACGGCCCAGTCGTCGAACTCTTCCCGGAGCACGACAACGGGATTGGCAATGGGTTTATCCGTGGCATTCATGGCATGTTCCCTTCATCAAAACAGCGGCGGCAAGCCGGTCGCCCGGCTTGCCGCCGCAAGCGTACCGTTGATTGGCGCCAGACTACAACGCGCCGCCGGCCGTGCAACCGACACCGGCCGCCGGGCCGGCCGTGCAAGCCCGACCGGCCGCTTCGCCGGCTGTGCAGTCGCGGCAAGCCGTCGTGCCCTCGGTGCAATCTTGCGTGGCCGTATAGCCCGGCGAACAGTCCGTAAACGTCGTCACGCCGACGCAAATGCCCGTCACGCATTCGTCGCCGCCACCGCCCCCACCGCCGCCACCCACAGGCAAACCGCCCCCCCCGCCACCGCCACCGCCACCGACAGGCAAACCGCCGCCCCCACCGCCGCCGCCGCCCACAGGCACGCCGCCGCCCCCACCGCCACCGCCGCCGCCCCCACCGCCGCCGCCCCCACCGCCGCCGCCCTGGGGGAGAACGGAACTGCCGGTCGTGCAGGCGCCGGATCCCTTGGCCAACGCGCCGAGGGGAATCAGGATCGGCGATGCGTATTTCATTTTTTCTTCGGTTTTCATGGGGCAGCCTCCGTTTGTGTTCTTCAACTCTTGCTCAATCCTGCATCTTCTCGCCGGCTGTTTCCAACGCTTCGCCGGTCTTATCGACCGCTTTATCGGCCAGCTCTTTCGTCTTCTCCGCAACCGCTTGGGCTTTATCGGCCGTCTTCTCCGCCGCCCGATCCACCGCCGCACCGGCCTTTTCCGCCGCGCCCGGCTCGGTGGCGGACTTCTGCCCGCAACCCGCCAAGCCCAACGCCCCAACCAACGCCATCATCGCCATCCATGTCACCTTGTTCATTTTGTCTTCCTTGTTTGACATCAAACAATTTAACGCAACGAACTCACTCCCCTCCATGGGGTATAACCCTACCTGCGGGGGAAATCCGGTACAGCGTAAAGGTCCCGCCGCGGGGCCGGAGGTAGCGCGGCACGGTGTGCCGCGTGGAACCCAGAATCACGGATTCGAGTGGAACCCGGGCCACCGGCGAGAAATATTCCGCGTATTGCTGCGGCACCGGGGATTGCGTCAGCCAAAAGGCGGCGGTTTGTTCGGCCTGTTCTCTCATCAAGCCCATCGGATCGCGCGGTTGGCCGGGCGCCAGCGGGCCTGCTTCGCAGGCCGGGATGCCGTACAAGAACCGTAACGGCGCGGCAAAACCCGGCGCATCGGAATATACCACCGCCCCGCGCGGGATTCCGGCCGCCAGGCGATCGAGCCAATCGGCCAGCCCCGGCCACTCCCGATGCGCGGCCAGATACGCCGTCCCGCTAAGCGTCCCCGCCAGCGGCAACGCCAGAACCAACAGGCCCGCCAGAATGCCCCGGCGCGGATGGGTGCCCGCCGCTTCTTCGCAACGGTCGCCAAGCGCCGCCACGCCCAAGCACAGCAGCGGAAGGATGACCGGCACCATCCGCCGGGCCACGAACATCATGAAAGGTTCGTGGCTGATCTGGGTCATCAGCACGATCAGCACCCCGACCGACGCCGCCAGCCAGGCCGTTCGCCAGACCGTCCGCGTACGGATCACCAGAAGGCCGACACCCGCCAGCGCCACCGCCAGGCCGGCGGTCCCGAACAGCGCCTGCAAATACCAGAAATTCCTCGCGTTGCGGCCGGCGAGAAACGCAAACCAGCCGGCCTCGTCCACGCCGGGAACCAGCCGCATGAAAAGCGACAACACCCGGCCCTCGACGCTCAGATGCGGGCGAACATACCAGGCGAGGAAAATCCAGGCGGCGAAGCCCGCCACCGCCGCCAAACGCCACCCGCTCATCCCCCGGGCTGCGCCAAGAAAGGGTTTGGCAAAGGGGTGCGGCTCGGCCGGAGGCCTCGCCCTACCTTTTCCGAGAATGGAAGCGCGGGGAGGGCGAACCGTCCCCGGTGAGCCGCTTTCCTGCCCCAGCCGTTCCGCCGTCCAACGCGGAACCCACAACGCCCAAGCGCCAACCAGAAGCGCCGCGACGCCCGCCGTTGCCAGGCCGGGCAACACCCAATTGCCCATCGGATGATACAGGGGCGCAAAGAACATCTGGTGCACGCCCACGTGCACGCCCAGCGCCGCGATCGTGCCAAGCAAAACGGCCGGCGCTCCACGGCGCGAACGGTCGCGCAACCCCGTCAGCAAACACACAGCGAACGGCACGACAAACAGCATCGCCTCGTATTTGGTGAGCATCATCAACCCGAAGGACGCGCCGGCCAGGAGGGCGGACGGACGATCCGGGGTCTTCCCCGCCATGGCCCGGTCCGTCGCCACGAGCCCCCCCAGCAGCAGGCACTGGGCCAGCAACTCCGCCGTGGAAAAACCGGCCTGCCAGACTTGCGCCGGATTGAGCGCCAGCAACGCCGCCGCCGCAAAGGCCCACCGGGGCCGCACCCAGCGGCAGGCCCACAGATACATCAGCAGAATGGATAGGGCGTTCAGCAGCGGATTGACCAGCAACGCCGCCCGCATGCCCCCCAAGGGCCAAACCAGCGCCATCAAAACCGGATAGAGGTGATGAAATTGTGGCGAGAGGCGCCCATTGGGCAGCATGCGCATCCCGAGAAACGGCTCCCACGCGTCTTGCCCCTGCCGGCCGATCAGCGCGCGGCTTTCCGCGTCCAGCGCCGCCAAATCCGGAGCCTCCGGAAGCAAGGTCCCGTCCCGCGCTAGCACGGATGCCGTATGGACATAGACGCCCGGATCCCACCCGCCCAGCAGAAATTCCGAAGGCGGAACCGTGAATGCCAACGACAACAGCGCCAGCAGCAACGCCGCCAGCAGGCCGCGAGACGTCCCCCGCCCCGCCGCCGCCGTCTCCTCTGCGCGCGAACGAAAATGCCGTCCGACCAAGCCGCCGACCACCAGCGCCGCCCCCCAAGCCACGCCCGCGGAGAAATGGCCGGCCTCGGCCAAGAGCAACCCGATCCACAGCGCCGCCAGAAACCCCGCCCCGCCGGCCCAACCCACCCGGGCGAGGCGACCACTCCATCGACTGGATTCAAGGATGGTCATCGCGGTTATCCAATTTCACGCCGTCCACTCGACGCTACGACATGCGCCCACCCCTTCGGCATAGGGTAATACCCTACCCCGCAGGATCGCGAGAAGGGAAACACCCTATGTCGCCCCGCCCCACCAACCCGTAAGGTCCCATCGTTGCCGCAAACATCGATTGGAAACGGCCACGTAGAAAGAGGACGCCCGATGGACAACCTTCAACCGGAAATCTCCCCGCCGGAGACTCCCGCAGGAAATTCCCCGACTCCCGCCATTCTTTGGAAAGGGGATCACTCCATGCAGGACGTGCGGAGCGGGCGATCCCACTTGCAGGTCGGCCCGATCGGAGGACCGGGCGGGAACAAAGACCGGGACGAGGGCGTCCCGGCTCCCGTTCGGAAGTTGTAGATTTCTTTGGGGACCCGACGCCCTCGTCGGGCTTTCGAGAGCGGAAAGTTTTCCACGGAACGTAAAGACGTTGCGGAACTTCCGGTTTTAGCCCCCCCCGCGACCTTGCGTCGTGGAAGGCCAAGTTAGCTCCCCGGCCGCGCAAGGCGGCAGGGCCCGCCCGAACCGGATGCAGGCGGCCCAAATCCGCGCGGCCGCCACACGGCGAGCTCGGCCAGGCCGAAGCCGATGATCCAGACGCCGAGCAGGACCGAGACGAAATACGCCTCGGAAAATCCGCGGTTCGTGTGCTGGTACAGGTAATACAGCGCCAGGATCAGATGCAGGCCGAGCAGCGCGCCGAAAGCCGGGCGCTCTTTCCGAAGCGCCAGACCCAGCGCGGTCAGGCCAAGCATGTTCCAGTAATACATGTTCACCGTCAGCCAGACGAACACCAGCAAGGGGCCCAGCGTGAAGGCGCTCACGTCGTCGGCGCGCCGCACGGCGAGCAGGAGCAACGCGGTGAACAGCAGTTGCGCCGCGAGAAAACCCGCCCGGTGATCGGCCGCATCGACCTCGGGACGCGCCTGCTGGATCTCGCGGGGAAACGCCCAGGTCCGCAAAAACTCGCCCGGTGCGCTCGCGGCGACCTGCAAGTAAACCGTCCGCAGCGAGTACTGGATCGGATAGTATTTTTCGGCGCGCGCGACGTCGATGCGCCGCTTGTATTCGCTCCAGACTTTCGGCGTGCCGAACATCGCCGAGGACAACGCCACCAGCAGCGCCAGGCTGGCCACCGCGCCGGCCCCAAAGCGCAGGTATTGTCCCGGAATGCGGCGGGTTTGGATCGCTGCGTAGATCGCCCGGGCAAGCAGCGCCACCCCGAAAAAGACCGGGAAGAGCTTGGTGGCAACCGCATACCCAAAGAATGCCCCGGCGGTCGCGTAGCGATCGCGTTTCAGGAAGCCCGCCGCCAGGCCCACGGCAAACAGCCAGTCCCACCGCAGGAAACTTCCCGCCAGATAGTTGAAGACGATCGGCAGGCTGGAAGCGATGACCAGGCCGATGCTGGCGGTCCGCGTCCCGAAGGTCCGGTAGAGGAAGCCCCACAGGATGAACAGGAGAACGACGTCGAGCGCGCCGATGATTTGCTGGGTGCGCGGGTTGAACGGCAGCCCGTTGGCGATGGGCGTGGCGAACAACGACCAGGCCGGCGAGTTGCTGTTGCCGTGGTCCTGGACGATGGGCGTCCAGTCCCCCCGCTGACGCGACATCGTCGCCCAGTCCTGCTTGAACTGCGCCCAACGCTGGTCGCTGAAGCGACCGCGCACGCGGGTGGCATCCCGGAGCGCCTCTTCGACCGGCACCAGCTCGAAAGTGGCCAAATCGCGGATCTGGGTCACGCGAGAAAGGGCCTGCACCGTCTCGCGGTCGGCCAGCAGCGTCGCTTTGTAGAGGTCGAACCAGCCGACTTCGTTCTGGTACTTGGCGCCCAGATAGAAGTGGTACTGCTCCCAGACGTGCACCAGACGGCCGGTGCCGTGGAACTGCCCGTAATTCACGAAGGCGAAAACCGCGAGCATGGCCAGTGCGGCGAAAGCGAGCTGCCGGGCCCGGACATAGCGCGCCGGCGCCAGGCGCTCGATCAGGCGGTCGACGACCAGCAGCGCGCAGGCCGCCTCGAGCAGCGCGATCTTGAGGATTCCCGAAATGAAATGATTCATGGCCCGGAGCTGGCTAGAGAATCGTCAATTGCACGCTGCTTTCGATGATGCCGGCGGAAATGGCGTAGCGGGTCAGGCCCGCGGTGTCGTGGATGGCCAGCTTGCGCATCAGATGGTCCCGGTGCTTCTCGACGGTCTTGATGCTGATGCCCAGTTCCGCCGCGACTTGCTTGTTGGCCTTGCCTTCGGCCACCAGTTGAAGCACCTCCATCTCGCGCGGGGTCAGCTCCGGCAGCTTCCCGGCTGTCCGGCCGGGGCGACTCTTGGATTCCGGGCGCCGGTTGTGGAGATGCCGGGCCACTTCGGGACTGTAGAAGGTCTTTCCTTTGTGGGCTTCGCGAATCGCGTCCTTCAGCATGTGAGCAGACGATTGCTTGATCAGAAATCCCGCCGCGCCAAGCGCCATGGCGCGCTCGATGTAGGCGTCGTCGCTGTGGGCGGACAGCATGAGCACGCGGGTCTCCGGAGAAGTCAGGCGAATCTGGCTGGTGGCCTCCAGCCCATTGAGCAGCGGCATGGCGATATCCATGACGACCACGTCGGGCCGGAGTTCCCGGACCCTCTCCACGGCCTGGCGGCCGGAAATCGCCTCGCCCACCACCTCGATGCCGCGTTCGCTTTCGAGCAGCTTCCGCAACCCCTCCCGGACAATCTGGTGGTCCTCCACCAGCAGCACCGTGATGGGACCGAGGGCCTTCATGAACGCCCCGGATGTTGATTGCCGTTGTGGAACGGAATCACCGCCTGGACGACCGTGCCCTTGCCCGGCGTGGATGAGATCGAGAACTTGCCGCGGACCATCTCCACCCGCTCTTGCATCCCGAGCAAGCCCAGATGCGGGATGGTTCCGGTACGCAACTCCTTTTCCACGTCGAACGACTTGCCGTCGTCCCGGATCTGCATGCAGACGTCTTTCGCCTTGCGCCGGATTTCCACGACCACTTGGCTGGCCTGCGCGTGGCAAGCCACGTTGGTCAGCGCTTCCTGCGCCACGCGGTAAAGCACCGTGCGCTTGGTGCCGCTCAGTTTGTCCAGCCCCCGGAAGGCCGTCAGGCTGGCCCGGATCCCGGTTTCCGCCGCGAAGATCTTCAAATAGGCATGCAGCGCCGGCATCAGCCCCAGATCGTCCAGCACCGCCGGCCGCAATTCGCGCGCGAACCGATGCACCCGGTCCACCGACTTCTCCACCATCCGCTGCGTGCGCGAAATCTTCTGGCTGAGGCCCTTGGTGTTGGCGACCGCATCCCGCTTCAGCGTGGCCAGCCGGAGGTTGATGCCGGTCAGCATCTGCGCGATCACGTCGTGCAGCTCGCGGCTGATCCGCTTGCGCTCCTCTTCCTGCGCCAGCAGGATCCGGCGGGACAGATGCCGCAACTGATTTTGGAGCTGGCGCGAGTGGTCCAGCAGCTTGCGGGAGTGTTGCTCGCTCTTCCGAAGAGTCTCCTCTATCGCCTGACGCCGGACGATTTCCTTCTTCAATTGCCGGTTGGACGTGGCCAGGTCCGCGGTGCGCTGGCTGAGCCCCTGGTTCAGCCGGCTCAGCTGGGCGTTCGCCTCCAGCGCAGACCGGTGCGTTTCCTCCATCGCGACGATCGCCTCGGCGAAAAATTTCCGTGCCCGCCGGATCATCCGGGCCCGGGCGGCCGGAACCCCGATCGATTTCATCTGGCCCAGCACGCACTGCTCGTGGATCAAGGCCAGGTCCAGCGTCTCCAGCCCGAGGGCGACCGCCTGGCGCCCCAGCCTCATCGCCGGCCGGAGGCTCGCCGAGGCACCCGGTTTCAGGTAGCGGCTCAATGCCGCCCGATAGGGCCGCCGCATCGCCGCCCCTTTAGGCTTCATGATGGATACCGTTTTCATCCGCCAGCCGTTGGATCGCCACAACGGATTGTTTCACCAGCGTCTGCGTTTCCGCAATCTCTTTTTTCAAGCTGTCTGTGTTGGCCTTGGCGGCCTCCTTCAGCGCCAGCAACCGCACGTGGATCGCCACCAGGATCTGGGCAATCTCGTTCTGGAGCTTCCGGCTGGAGGTCCGCCGCTCATCCTCTTGCGCCGCCAGGAGTTGGCTCATCTGCTCCTGCAGGCGATCTTCCAGGTCCAGCGACTTCTTCACCAGCCGGACATGGCGTTCGCCGCTTTCCTTGAGATTGAGCTCCGCCTTCTGCCGCCGCACGACCCCCTGTTTCAGGCGCTGAGCCGAGGCGGAAGACTCCGCTGTGCGCAGGCGCAATTCCTCGCCCAATTCGGCCACGTGACGGACATCTTCCTTCGCCGCCGCATGCGTTTGCTCGATCGGCACGATCGTTTCCTCGAAAAACGTCTTGGTCCGCGAAAGCATCCGCTGCCGCGACCGGAGGGAACCGGTGGGAACGATCAGCGACTTGAGCGCCTGCTCGTGGATCCGGGCCACGTCCAGGGTCTCCATCCCGAGGACCGCCGCCCGCCGGCCCAGCCCCAGCGCCACGCGCAGGCTGGCCCCCGGCCCCTGCCCGAGATACGCCTGCAAGGCCGACTGATAGTGCCGGACCCAGCGCGCGACGTCCGGGCTTGTGGTCATGGCATCCATGGCAACCCGCTCAGTCCTTCTTGCCGCCGCCCGCGAACAGCAGCACGATGCCGCCCACCAGCATGACGGCCCCGGCGACCGGCGGAATGAAGTGGCTCCGGGTGGTTTCGATGTGCATGGGACCCACGTCGATCGGCTTGCCCGGCGTCTTCAGCGTAATGCCCGAATAGGCCAGCACCGCAATGCCCAGCGCGATCAGCGCAATCGCCACGATTCCTCTTGCATTCATCTCGGTCCTCTTTCTTCGCCGCCGCAAGGCGGCAACGCATTCCCGCTTAGAGCCGGCGGCCCTGGATGATCCGCATCAAGACCATCACCACGGCAATCACCAGCAGGACATGGATGAACCCGCCCATCGTCGTGCTGCTCACCAGACCCAGCAGCCAAAGCACCGTCAGAATAATCGCAATCGTCCACAACATAGGACACTCCTCTCTCTGTTCCAGCCAACAGTGAGGATACCCGACGGAACGCCCGGCGGCAGGTAGGACTAACCCTACCCCCCCCGGGCCTCTTGCATGACTCCTGCTGGAGTTGTGCAAGAGCAGTAGCCAGAAGTCAACGATGCCCGACAACCGTCTCATAAATGATCTAGCCGCTTCGCACGTATCCAACGGTCCGGCTCGGCAGGGACGCCTCGCCCTACCCTAATCCACAATGAATCCGGTTTCTGGTAGGGCGAACCCTCTGGGTGAGCCGCATTCCCCGATTGCTGTCTATCGCCACATCAACCCAAGAAACCCTCTAGCTTATTCCCCGCTCTCCAGCGCCGCCTCGACCGCGGCCGCCAGTTTCGGATCGCCCGGTTCCGTCCGGCTGCCATAGCGCGCCAGCACCTGCCCGTCTTTCCCAATCAGGAACTTGTTGAAGTTCCACGAAATCGCCCCGCCGTGTTCCGGGTGGAGTGTTTTGTCCGTCAGGAAGGCATACAGCGGATGGATGGTCTTCCCCTTCACGGAAATCTTGGCGAACATCGGGAACGTCACCCCATAGGTCAAGGTGCAGAAGTTCTTGATCTCGGCGTCCGTGCCCGGCTCCTGCCCCATGAAATTGTTGGCGGGGAACCCCAGCACGGCGAACCCACGGTCTCTGTAGGCCTGATAGAGCTTCTCCAGCCCCGCGTATTGACGGGTGAACCCGCACTTGCTCGCCACATTCACCACCAGCAGCACTTGGCCCCGGTAGTCCGACAGCGCCACCTCCCGGCCGTCGATGTCCGTCATGGTGAACTCATGAATACTCTGCACCGGTTCCGCTCCTTCCGCCGCCCACGCCCCCGCCAGGATTGCCCCCAGAATCCATGCCCGCCAGTTGCGGTTCGCTGTTGTTGTGTTCATGGGTCCCAGTCTACCCCACTTCCCGCCGCCCGCAAGCCCCGCGGTCCGTAGGGGCGGACAAGGAGGTCAGAGGTCAGGAGTCAGGGGACAAGCGACAGGGGACAGTGTCCATCATTCCATCATTCCATTATTCCATTATTCCATTATTCCATCATTCCAGTCCTTCCAGTCCGATTCTTCAGCAAAACCGCCCTTGTCCGTGCGGGGCGGGTGCGATATAGTCGGGAAGGAAGAGAACACAACGCTGGAGGGCTGAACATGAACATCCTGGCCGCCTTGGATCTTGCCACCACAACCCCCGCCGTACTGCAGCAGGCGCGCACTCTGGCCAAGGGCCTCCATGCCTCGGTATGGCTGGTGCATGTCGCCGCCCCCAACCCCGACTTCGTCGGCTACGAGACCGGCCCCGATACCGTCCGCGACGCCATCGCCCACCAGTTGCGTGTCCAGCGTGCCCAGTTGGAAGAAGCCGCGGAGGATCTGCGACAGGACGGCCTCGAGGTGACCGCCCTGCTGGTGCAGGGGCCGACCGCCGAAACGATCCTGCGGGAAGCCGATAAGGTGGATGCCGGTATCATCGTGATGGGCACCCGCGCCCACGGCAAACTCCACGAATGGCTCGTCGGCTCCACCAGCAAGGGGGTTCTGAATCAGTCCTCGCGTCCCGTCCTCCTCATCCCCCCGCCTGCCGAACCCGAAGCCTGAGACAAAAGCCAGGGTTCAGGATTCAGGGTTCAGCCCCCCCACTACTCCCTGCCGGCGGCACGGCCTGCCAGCAGGTCATAGCCATACGCAATGGCCTCGCCGATCACCGAGCGGACTCCCTCGGAACAGGTCCACCAGTCGCGTCCATCATACTCCACCGGCGTCAGCGCAATGCTGCCGACCTGAACCTCCGGGCCGAACACCTCCCGAAACGCCCGCCAGCTTCGGCGGGTGTGGGGACCTTCACTGGCCAGGTTGAAGGCGCTGAATTCAGAGCCCAGTTCCGCCTGCAGCGCGCGCGCCGATTCACGCGTACGCCCGCGGCGAACGCCTCCCGACGGAACGGCCGACAACTCAAATGTCTCTCCCAGGCCCATCGCCTCCAGCCGCGCCTTGGTCATTTCCGCGACGGTGTTCCATGGCGCCAGCCAACTGCCGGTTTCAATGGGCCCCCCGGTGGAATAGATCGCCCGGACATGGTTGGATTCCGCCCAGCCCGTCGCCTGCCGCAGCAAATCGTCGGACAACCATCCTTCCACCACGAGCAGGGGAGACTCTACGGGGGACTGCCGGGCAAGCCAGTCATAGGCGGCTCCCCGCCCCCACAGGACGGCGACGATCAGCAGGAGCGCCCATCCGACAACAAGGCCGATCCGCCGGCCCGCGCTCATGGAAGCTTGCGGATTATGGGGGGCAGGCGCTTTGGCGGAAAGTCGCCGGGCGCGTTTTTCAGGTCGGGCACTTGCATCATCTTGCCGCAAATGGGGCACTCCACCATCTCCCCAAACAACTCCCGCCCGGCATCGATGTGCTGCCCGCAATCCGGACAACAGAATTTCAGGCCGATGACATCTTTACGGGTTATGCGCCACGGTTTCATGCCCGCATCATGCCTCATTGGATTCAATCCGGCAATAGGTCTGCGCATTTCTATCTCAACGCTTCGGGAACAACGCCCGCTTCGCTACGCGAATCCTCGCGGCATGGAGGCCGTCCGGCGGGAACCGACCGCAGGAGCCCGTCAGACGGGTTCCGCATCCAGTACGCGCTCGACCGTGAGTTCGGGTCCGAGGCGCTCGCGCATTTCGGCTTCGATCCCGTTCTTCAGGGTCATCATGGCATGGGGACAGGAATGACACGCGCCATGCAAACGCAGGTGAACGGTCTGGCCTTCCATGGATACAAACTCGACATCGCCGCCATGCCCCTGAATCAGGGGGCGGATTTCTTCAATGAATTCCTGTACTTTTTCTTGCATCAGCATCTCCTTCCACACGGTGGCGGTTCAGGCGCGAACCCTACCGCACGGTCCACGGCCATGCAAGTCGGCGGAACGGGGATTTCAAGATGACGATCCGCGGGCGACAACGCGACAGAAAAAAAACGACGGCGAACCAAATGGATTCACCGCCGTTCATGTACCGGGCAGCATTGCACGACCCGGCATAGGGGAAGAATTATTTCTTCGCCTTCTTGACCGCCTTCTTGGCGGGGGCCTTCTTGACCGCCTTCTTGGCGGGGGCCTTCTTGACCGCCTTCTTAGCCGGAGCCTTCTTGACGGCCTTCTTGGCCGGAGCCTTCTTGGCTGCTTTCTTTACTGCCATGGTGTATTTCCCCCCCTTCCGTCCTGACGCTCAAAGGCGGTCAGGTTATTTTGAGTGATCATGGATAACCTTACAGTTGGGTTCATTTCTTCTTACAGCAACAAACGGTTTGCAGACGAATGGGCGGCAGCCGAATTCAATCGGCCGAGGCTGCTGATATTTTTGGCCACTCTCATCTCGTTGCTTGAGACACTAATGCGAAGTTATTAACAACGTCAATACCAATTCGAAAACTTTTTTAACTTTTTTTTGCCGCGATTTTTTCCAGGATCGCCACGAGGCGTCGGCCGCATTCGGATTTATCCGCCAGGCGAATGCGGCGTGAACGGCCATCGGCCAGGTAAACCGTCAGCGCATTGCGTCCGGATTCAAAGCCGCGATCGGATTTGGACACGTCGTTGGCCGCCAGCGCATCCAGGTTTTTTTCGCGGAGCTTGCGGCGCGCTTCCCGCGCGAGGGCGGCGGTCTCGGCGGCGAATCCACAGAAGACCTGATGGCATTGTTTTCGCGGCGCGATCGCCTTGAGAATATCCGGGGTGGGTTCCCACGTGATGCGGGGCGGGCCGTCGCGCTTTTTGAGTTTATGGCGCGCAGGATGGGCCGGGCGCCAATCGGCCACCGCCGCGGCCATGACCAGCACATCGCACCACCCCAGGTTGCGCTGGACCGCGGCGAGCATCTCGGCCGCCGTGGTGACGCGCCGCCGCGTCGCTCCGGCCGGCGGCTCCAGCGCGACGGGGCCGGAGATCAGCCGGACCTGGTGGCCAGCGCGCAGCGCGGCCTCCGCGACGGCGTAGCCCATTCGCCCGCTGGAGCGGTTGCTGATGAACCGCACCGGATCGATGGGCTCGCGCGTGGGCCCGGCTGTCACCAGGACGTTCACGGTCTCAACCGGCGGCGAGGCAAGCCTCGACCGCCGCCACGATATCCGCAATCTCCGCCAGGCGGCCGGCGCCGTGTTCGCCGCACGCGAGCTCGCCGGCACCGGGTTCGATCAGCGTGACGCCGCGCGCCTGGAGCGTCGCCACGTTGGACTGGACGGCGGAATGCATCCACATGCGCGTGTTCATGGCCGGCGCGACCAGCAGCGGCGCCTCCAGCGCGAGGGCCGTGCAACTGAGCATGTCATCGGCGAACCCATGGGCGAGCCGCGCCAGGGTGTGGGCCGAACAGGGCGCGACCACCATCGCGGCGGCATCTTCGGACAGGCCCAAATGCGTGTAGGTCTCGGGGTCCTGGTCGGCAAAGGCCCCGCAGGCCACGGGATGCCCGGTCAGCGCCCGAAAGGTCAGCGGTCCGATGTACTGCGTGGCGCAAGCGGTCATCACGACCCACACATCCCACGATTTTTTCTGCATGCACCGGACCAGCTCCGCCGCCTTGTAGGCGGCGATCGAGCCGGTCACGCCCACCAGGATTTTGGGCCTCTCAGGCATGGTAGTCCTCCCGGCGGTTGTCGATGCGATGGCGCTCGGCCAGGATGATCGCGCGCATGTGGTCATACGCCTCCGCGAGATCATCATTGACCACCATGTACTTGTAGTCCTTCCAGTGCGCGATTTCCTCGCGTGCCTGCTGCATGCGCTTTTCGATGACCTCCAGGCTGTCGGTGCCGCGCTTGACCAGGCGGTTGCGCAAGACTTCGGTCGACGGCGGCACAACGAAGATATCCACCAGGGTCCGCTTGAGCGGATCGCCGGCCGGAGCCTTGCGGATGTAGTCCCGGACGGCGGCCGCGCCCTGCACATCCAGGTTCATCAGCACGTCGCAGCCCTCTTCCAGCGCGGCCACCACCGGCGCCTTGGGGGATCCGTAGCGGTTGCCATGCACCACGGCGCTCTCGATGAAGCCCCCCTCGGCCAGCTTGCCCTCGAACTCCGGCATCGTCATGAAGTAGTAGCTGGTGCCCTCGGTTTCCCCCGGGCGCATGGCGCGGGTCGTGGCCGTGATCGCGTAATGGATATCCTTGAATTCCGTCTGTAGCTTGTCGCATAAGGTCGTTTTGCCCGCGCCCGACGGCGCGGAGACCACATAAATGATGTTCTTCCAACTCGGCTTGATGGATTTCATGGATTCCTTCTCCTTACTCGATGTTCTGCACCTGTTCGCGAAAGCGCTCCAATTCGGATTTGCACACCACCACCCGCCGGGCGATCTGGGCATCGTTGGCCTTGGCGCCGATGGTGTTGACCTCGCGGCCCATTTCCTGCACCAGGAAATCGAGGGATCGCCCGATGACGCCGCCGGTCCGCAGCAGACCGCGGGCCTGCCGGACATGCGAATCCAACCGCACCAGTTCCTCGGTGATGTCGGACCGGTCGGCAAACAGCACGACGTCCTTGCGCAGGCGCTCATCCTCGGCCCAATCGGTTCCGGGCAACGCCTCGGCCATGCGTCGGAGCAAGGCCGCCCGATAGGCGTCGACCACGCCCGGAGCGAGCGCCCGAATCGCCTGCATCTGGCCGCTCAGTGTCTTCAATCGCTGGCGCAAATCGCGGGCCAGAACCTGGCCCTCCCGGCGCCGCATGGCGTGCAGTCCCGCCAGGGCGGCGGCAAGGGCTCGCTCCACCAGCGGCCAGAGCGTCTCGATTTCCTCGGCGTCCCGCCCGAATTCGACCAGCTCCGGAATCGACAGCAGGGCGGATGCCTGGAGATCATCGGGCAGGCCCAGGCGGACGGCAGTGGAGCGCAGCGCGTGAATCAAGCCCTCCGCCAGGCCTTCATCGATCCGCACGAAGGAGGCCCGGGCTTCCTGCGCCCAGGCCACGCGGATGTCGCCGGTGATCCGCCCCCGGGACATGCGCGCTTGAATGCACGCCTGCACGCGGGATTCGAAGCCGGACAAGAACCGCGGCAACCCCACCGCCACATCGAATTGCTTGCGGTTGACGCTGCTCAATTCGACCTCGACCCGCGCGCGACGGCTGGCGGCAATGCCCGTTCCCCGCCCTGTCATGCTCATTACACTCATACCTGTACCCGTTCCAGGGCCGCGCCCGCGCGCGCCCAACTCGCGGGGCATCCTATGCCCGATGACTGCGCCCCGTCAATGCACGCCCATCCGGTCACGGCTAGTCTTCCCGGCTTTCTTCCCGCGGCTCGCGATCGAGATCCTTCGGCGCGGGAATCTCGTCGGACACGATCGCCTCCCACGCCTGGCGGAACTGTTCGGCGACATCCGCCGACTCCAGCCAAACCAGGTTTTCCCAGTTCGATACCTGGGCGGCCGTGGTGAAGTTGTAGCTGCCAGTGACCACCCAGCGCATATCGAAAATCATGAACTTGTTGTGCATGGAGGCGAAGTCGCCGGCCGTATGAATCAGGGTGACCGGAACGTCGTGGCGACGCAGCACTTCGATGAGCCGCTGCGCGCCGGGGTGCTCCGCCTGCCCGGCATCCATTTTCATTTCCACGTGCACCCCGCGCTGGCGCGCCCGCAGCAGGGCGGAGACGATCCGGGTGCGGGTAAAGGCGTAGGCGGCAATGTAGAGGCTCTCATCGGTCTTGGCGATGGCCTCCAAAATGACGCCTTCGCATTCTTCGTTGAAGGCCACCAGGGCATTCACCGTGGTTTGAATGGGCAGTGGCGACTTGAACTGTTCCTGGCGGGACTTCCCGTACTGCCGTTCGTATTGCTGACGAATGCGGGCGGAGTAGAACGATCCCTTGGATTCGGCCGACTGGAAGTCCGCCCACACCTCCAGGGGCACTTCGAAGTAGCGGAGCCCCACGGGATCCCGGCCCAATCGTACGCGCAGCGTTCCGGTGTCCTCGCCCGGCTCGTATTCGAACGAGACATCCCGCACCCAACTGCTCTGGCTGTCCAACGTCTCCACCACGGTTTCCGCCTGTACCGCCCCCATCAGAACCAGTCCCGCGCCTATGCCGCACATCCATCGTCTTGCCATCATCGCCTCGCTTTCGTATTTCCTATATATAAGAAGCCGGCGGCGGATTCAATGCGCTTGGCGCGAGGAACGCGGGAGTTTTGCAGGGCTGTGTCTTTAATGCCGACAATCAGAAGAGAGAGAGGGGATTAGGAG
>CAYNSH010000008.1:0-61217 GCA_964399775.1 uncultured Verrucomicrobiota bacterium | reverse complement strand
CGGAAGTTCTTGGAGTGGTTTTCCGGTTTAATGAGGTTCATGGGTCTGGGGGGTACAGGGTACTGGGGACTGGGGACAGGGGGAACGCATTTTCCACAGCATGGAAAACTTCGGGGCCGTTTTTCCACACCATGGAAAAAAGTTTTCCACGCTGTGGAAAATTCCGCTCCGGGTTTTCCACGTCATGGATCCGGCAGTTGCCGGACCACGCAATGGGAAAGAGAATCATCAGGAGATCTCCAATTGGCGGAAGGCGGCGGCGCCGAGGGCAAGGACGGCGGCGGACCAGGCGGCGGCGTAGGCGGTGGCCTGGAGAAGGTAGCGGGGGGGGATGGCGATGGCGGCATCGAGGGCGTCGACCAGCCAGAACGCCTGGACGTTGGGAGGGAGGACGTAGGCGAGGCGGGCGACCAGCGAGGATTCGAGATGGGGTCCGAGGAAGGAATCGGACAGGAGTCCGAGGAGAAACACACCGGCGACAAGCAGCAGGACCGGGGAGGTGGGCCATCGGGTGGCGAGAGCGCCGGCGAGGGAAGCGGCCATCCCGAGGCAGAGGGCCAGAAGGAAGCCCACGGTCAACAGATTCCAATCGAATTGACGAGGAAACGTGAGGCGGTCGAGGGGCGTGGGGAATATGGCGGATATGGCGAGCGCCAGCAGGAGCAGGAACAGGAGCAGGAAGAAGGTGGCGGAAGCGAAGGGCCGGCGGGTGCGATGGTTCCAGATTCCGGCGAGGGCGGGGGCCAGCACGAGAGCGGCCAGGGAGGGCAGGACCGCCGCGCCATCGAGTCGCAGATCGCTGGCGCCGGCGCGGACGGCGAGGAGGGTGGCGGTCAGGGCAACCACGGAAAAGAGGGCGAGGGCGCCCCATGCGCCGGTGATTTTGGCCAAGAAGAACAGGGTGCGTGGAACGGGCTTGGCGAGAATGATGGCGGCGGTTCCGCGTCGCAGTTCGCGGGAGAAACCGTCGGCGGCGGCCTGTGCGCCGAGGAGCACGCCGCCGACGAGGTAGAAGGCGAGGGCACTGTCGCGGATGATGCGGGCGGAATCGCCGAGGGTGTAATTCAGCAGGAGGGGCAACAGGAGAATACCGGCGGTGACCGACAGCGAAACCAGAAGGAAGACGGGCCGCCGGATGGCCTCGAGGGAGGCCAGGCGGGCGATGGCGATGAACGGGCGGATCATGGGCTAGAACAAATCGGCATAGGCGGGGGTGCTGGCGGCTTTGAGTTCCTGCAGGATGGCCTCGATGTCCTTGAGTTTCATGTCTTCGCCCGGATTTTTGACGAACGGCCAGAACCGGCCATGGTGGGTGCTGCCGGGCTTCAGGACGAGGAAGACGGGGGTCTTGGTGACATTGTATTTGGCGGCGAGTTCCTGGGCCTCCTTCTTGCCGGGCAGGGTGATTTCAACTTGCAGGTAGTAGCGCATGGCCCGGCGCCACGCCATCGTGCCGGCCACGTGCTTCTTATACCAGTTGAAGAGCCCTTTCTCGCTGTTGACGAAAGGATTCGTGAAGGCGAGGAAGATGCATGCGCCGGTTTCCTTCTGGAGTTCCAGCAACCGTTCCACATCACGGGGATCCTGGTAGATGCGGGTGGGGAGTCCATCCAGTTTGGGGGAGTCAATCAAGGTCTGCAAGGCGGGATCGATGCCCGGGCGGCCAAAGGGGGGGCGGGCATTGGTAGTGGCGTTCGGGCCTTGGAACCCAGTTGACGCAGGGGCCTGGGTTGGGGGGGGCGACTCGGAGAACGAAAACTCGGGACCTTCCCTGGCGGGGGGCGGTGCCGGGGGGCTGGGGTCGGCGGGCGCCTCGGGCGTGGAAAGCGAAGGCGACTCAGGGCGCTGCGTTGGGTCGCGTTGAAACCGGGAGCGATCGAAGCGCTGACGTTCAAAATCCACGCGCTGTTGGGCGGAAGCGGGCCAGAGGCCCAGAACCAGAAGCAGGGGGATGACGGCGAAGAGGAGGCGGTTGATCATGGCGATTCCTTTTGATGGGCGCCAGCGGGGGCGGGGCATTCG
This sequence comes from uncultured Verrucomicrobiota bacterium, assembly GCA_964399775.1. Taxonomy (GTDB): domain Bacteria; phylum Verrucomicrobiota; class Kiritimatiellia; order CAIQIC01; family Lenti-01; genus Lenti-01. Next base: position 59,195 of record CAYNSH010000008.1, on the reverse strand, counting down.
AGCAGGCTGACCGTTGGCCGGAACATGGGAACACTATACCGGGTGAGGGAGGGCGAGGCAAGGCATCCCGCGGTACCCGGCTACAGGAGGATCATGGTGGCGATGGAGAAATAGATGAGGACGCCGAGGATATCGGCCATGGAGGTAATGAGGGGTGCGCTGGCGGTGGCGGGGTCGAGTTTGAACTTTTGGAGAATCATGGGGAGGACGGTTCCCATGAGGCTGCCGGCGATGACGATGGTGAACATGCTCAGGGAAACGACCACGCCCACGGGCAGGCTACCGAGGCCCCAGCCGAGGAAAAAGACGGCGATGGACATGACGATGCCGATGGCGGCGCTGACGCCGATTTCGCGCAGGAAGAGTTTCCACCAGTCGCCGCGTTCGATTTCGCCGGTGGCCATGGCGCGAACGATCAGAGTGGCGGCCTGGGCGCCGGCATTGCCGCTGCTGCCGATGAGCAGGGGCAGGAAGAAGACCAGGGCGACGACGGCGGAGATGGTTTCCTCGAAGTAGGCGATGCCGGCGCCGGAAAAAATGTTGACGACGACCAGGCCCAGCAGCCAGCCGATGCGTTTGCGGAAGAGCAGGCCGAGGGTGGCGTCTTTCAGGCTGACCTGGAGGGGGCGGACGGTGGCCAATTTGTGAAAGTCCTCGGTGGCTTCTTCCTCGGCCACGTCGAGGATGTCGTCGACGGTGACAATGCCCAGGAGGATGCCGTCGGCATCGACCACGGGCAGGGCATAGAGGTCGTATTTCTGGAAGACATGGATGGCGTCTTCGCGATCCTGAAGGGATTGAAGGCAGGCGAAATGACCGTCGAGCAGGTCGGCGACGCGGGCGTTGGGATCGGCCAGGATCAGTTTGCGCAGGCGCAGATCGTCGGTCAGGCGGCCCTTGTCGTCGGTGATATAGATCATCGCGATGGTTTCGGAGTCGAGGCCGGCCTTGCGCAGGTGTTCCATGGCCTGGGCGACGGCCCATTCCGGGCGGACCTTGACATAGCGATCGGTCATGAGGCGGCCGACGCTGTCTTCGGGATAGCTCAAGAGGGCGAGGGCCTGCTTGCGGTCATGCTCGCTGAGTTGGCTGAGCAGGCTTTGGGTGACGCGCGCAGGTAGTTCCTCGAAGAGGGCGGTACGGTCGTCGGGGGTGAGCGCGGAGATGACCTGGCGGACTTCATCCTTGGCCATGTTGTGGATGAGCAGGTTTTGGGCGGGAGGATCGAGGAGGGAGAACACCTCATCGGCGAGTTGGCGCGGCAGGAGACGAAAGATGAGGACGCGGTTCTTGTCGGCCAGGGCGGTCAGCAATTCGGCGATTTCCGGGCCGGGCTGGCGGACGAGAAAATCGCGCAGTTCGTTCAACTGTCCCGCCTCGAGCAGTTCTTCGATCTCCGGCAAAAGAAGATGACGCAGAATCATGGTGGGTCTCTGGTTCCGGTGGATGCGCTGGATGGAGTTTGGCTGGGTGCGGACGGGACACGGCCCGCACGCGAGGACCAGCATGCCGCAATCGGGCAAGCCGGGCAAGGCGGAAGTCGCGCCAAGGGGCTGGACAACCGGAGGACCAATGGGGCATAGTGGCAGGCCTAGATGAACGAAGCCGGGACAGCCGAGAACGCCGAGGGGACTTTGCAATGGCGGATGCAGATCTTTCTGCGCACCCCATTGCGCCGTCGGCTGTTGTCGCGTTTGATGCGGTTGCTGGACAAGACGGGGGGGCAGCAAATCCTGGCCTTGACTTCGGATGATGCGCTGAGCGCAACGATGCAGCGGGCTGGCGGGGGCGGGGGTGCGGTGTGGCATAGCGCGGCCCTTTCGGGGGCCCAGGCGGATTTGTTGTCCGAGGCCGGAATGGAACAGATCCAGGAAGTGCAACTGCCGACGCTGCCCTATGCGGACGGGGTGTTTGACGCGGTGGTGGCGAGCGACGTGCTGGAATATGTGGAGGATCCGGCGGCGCTGATGGCGGAACTGCACCGGGTGCTGGCGCCCAAGACCCGGTTGATCCTGCATGTGCGGCGCAAGCGTCGGAGTTTGGCGGGGCTGTTGCGCCGCTGGGCGGGGCTGACCGATCCGACTCGTCCGATGGTTCGCCCGGGCTTCACGCCGACGGAGCTCTTTGATGTGCTGAAAGATGGTTTTGACGTTCAGGAGACGGCGGGATACGGGCGGTTCTTTTCGGAGTTGGCGAATCTGCTGGCCGACTTGTTTGCCGGGATGATCCCGGCCTCGTGCGAGCCGGCGGCGCTGAATGAGCGTCGGTTGCGGCGGGCGGCCGGGGTGTTTGCGGTCTTCTGGCCGGTGTTTGGATTGGCGAACCTGCTGGATGCGGTGCTGTTTTTCCTGCCCGACCACCACATGGTGCTGCGGGCGAAGCGCCGGATGATGTGGGTGCCGCGGGTTACGCCGCGCCTGCGCGACGGGCGCAGCATTGCGGAGGCGGCGTTGGGGGCCAAGATCGGCAGTGCGGTTGATTGATCCTCGCGGGAGGAGTCCGGCGCGTATCGTGACGTTCCCATCGGCCATTCGGTTTGAAGACGTTTCGGTGCGACTGGGGGGCGTATCGGTGTTGGACGGCATTTCAGCGAGCGTGCCGCGGGGGGGATCATCGGCGGTGGTTGGGCCGAACGGGGCGGGGAAAACGACGTTGCTCTTGGCGTTGCTGGGGGATGTGCCCTATGCGGGGAAGATCCGGATGGAGGCCGGCGCCAGGGGGCGGCGCCTGCGGATGGGCTATGTTCCGCAGCGGCTGGCGTTTGACCGGGGGCTGCCGATGACGGTGATGGATTTTCTGACGATGGGTGGGCAGCGCCGGCCGCTATGGCTGGGAACCCGCCGGCGCTTGCGCGGCGAGGCGATGGAATTGCTCGAGCAGGTGCGGGCCGACGCGCTGGCCGATCGTCTATTGGGGGCGCTGTCGGGCGGGGAGTTGCAGCGTGTGCTTCTGGCGCTGGCGTTGCAGCAGGATCCGGAGTTGCTAGTGTTGGACGAGCCCTCGGCGGGGGTGGACGTGCAGGGCGGGCTGATCTTCTGCGAATTGCTGGAGCGGCTTCGCCGGGAGCGGGGATTTACCCAACTGATGGTCAGCCACGACCTGGCGACGGTGACCCACCACGCGACCCATGTGATCCTGATCAACCGGGTCTTTGTGGCGGAGGGCCCGCCGCGTGCGGTGTTGACGCATGACAACCTATCCGCCGTGTTCGGCCTGCACATGGGGCTGGCGGATGCGCGATCGATGCCCAACGGCCAAACGGCCTGCGATTGTTCCACCCGTCCGCGGGGAGAACCGTGATGCTGGATGCGATGTGCGCCGGGCTGGGGTGGCTGGTTCCCTTTGAGATCTTGCAGGTCCGCTTCATGCAGCAGGCGTTGCTGGGGCTGTTGCTGGTGTCGCCGATGGCGGCGGCGATGGGGGTGCAGGTGGTCAACTTCCGCATGGCCTTTTTCGCCGATGCGATCAGCCATTCCGCGTTTGCCGGGGTGGCCCTGGGGCTGATCCTGGCGGTGGATCCGGGCTGGACGATGCCTCTTTTCGGCTTGGGGGTGGGGCTGGCCATCATGGCGATGCAGCGGCGCAGCTCGTTGTCTTCGGACACCATTATCGGGGTTGTGTTTGCGGCGGTGATGGCCTTCGGGCTGGCGATTGTCAGCCGCGATCGCGGGGTGGCCCGGGACTTGCAGCGGTTTTTATATGGCGACATCCTGACGATTACGTCCCAGGACCTGACGGCGTTGCTGGTGCTGTTTGCGGGGGTGGCGGCGTTCCAGGTCTGGAGCTACAACCGGCTGCTTTACATTGGGCTGAGTCCGGCGCTGGCCCGGGCCCACCGGGTGAAAACCGTGGGCTATGAGTATGTATTTGCCGGGCTGCTGGCGCTGGTGGTGATGTTTTCGGTCTGGGCGGTGGGGGTGCTACTGGTGACGGCGCTGTTGATCGTGCCGGCGGCCACGGCGCGTAACTTTGCGCGCTCCGCGGGGCCGATGTTCTGGTGGGCGCTGCTGGTCAGCGTGACCTCGGCGGTTGCCGGGTTGGTGATATCCGCCCAGGATTGGGCGGGGACGGCCACGGGGCCAACGATTGTGCTATGCGGGGTGGCGTGGTTTGGCGCGAGCCAGGTCACGGTTCGGCTTCGGCGTCGAATCCGCGCGTGACGCGGCTGGCGGTCAGGATCGACGCAGAAGGTCGAGGGTGGACTGGACGGCGTCATCGACGGAGATGGCGCGCAGGGCCTTCTCGGCCCTGGAGGATCGGCGGGGGACGTCGCGGGTGCGCAGATCGGAGCGCTGGAGAATCCGGACCTGACGGCCCAGCGGGCCGGTTTGCTCGGGATTGGTGATGCCGAAGAGTCCGACGAGCGGGGTGCCCAGCGCGGCGGCGAGGTGCATGCCGCCGCTATCGTTGCAGAGCACGGCGGAGGACAGCGACAGCACGGCGGCCAATTCCTCGAGCTGGGTCTTGCCGGCCAGGTTGAGTCCGTTGGGTGCCGCGGCGGCGGCGACCTGCTGGCAGACGTTCGCCTCGGAGGCGGTGCCCAGGGTGATGATGGAGCCGCCGGTTTCCGCCATGAGTTTGGCGGCGGCCAATGCGTAGTTCTCGGTGGGCCACTGTTTGGATGTGCCGCGGGCGGCGCCGGGCAAGAGGGAAATCCAAGGCTTGGGCAGCGCTTCGAGGCGGTCGTGCATGTGCTCCAGCATGGGGGGGGGCACGGTGAGACTGGGCGGCATGTAGGTGCGCCGGTTGGCACCGGGGAAGAACAGGTCCAGATACTCGAAAACCTGGTGGGCGCGCCCCGGTCCGCCGGCTGGCCGGCGGAGTTCGGTGAGCATGAAGTCGCGCGGGAAATGCCCGGGCATGCCGATACGCTGGGGGATGCGGGCCATGAAGGCGGGCAAAGCGGATCGGAAAGAGTGGGGCAGGATATAGGCGATTTCGATATCCAGTTCGCGGAGGGACTGGGCGAGGGGTTTGAGGCCGGCGGCATCCATCGACAGGTCGAGGATGCGGGTGGGGGTGGCATGCATGAGCCAGAGCGGGCGGAGGCCGGGCTTGGTCAGCAGGGTGACATCGACATCGGGATTCTCCCAGCGGTAGGACTGGATGGCGGGCATGGAGAGAATGGCATCGCCCAGCCAGCTCAGGCCGCAGATTAGGATCCGGCGCGGTCGGTGGGGGCTATAGTCGACGGGCGAGGGGGGCGTTACCATGAGTAGCGGACGGTATAGGTGATGGTTCGCTGGCTGCGGGCGCGGACGGGAACCTCAAAGCGGATCGAGTTGGGGGTTTCGCCCGGCTGGTGTTCGGTGTTGGCGGCGGCGATTTCATGGGAGTCGCCGCGGTAGAGATGTTCGACGACGGTGATCGTGCGGTCCTGTTCGGTCTGGTTTTCCAAGGTGATCTCAAACGATTCTTCGGAGCTCTTGAAGGGGACCAGTTCCGTGTAGCCGGTCCGGATGCGCTGGCCGGAGAGTCCGGCGGCGGGGCCGAGGTTGAGGCGGGCCTCCTGGCCGGGGGCGAGGGGGGGGAGCCAGTCGCTGCCGATCCATTCGAGGGCCCGTTCCGCGTTTCCGCGCAACAGGCGGAATTCGCCAGGAGGCAGAGGCTGTTCCAGGGGGTTGCGAAAGAGGAGGTGGGTTTCGATGGCGGGGGAGAACTCGGTGCCGAGCGACCAATCGGTGCGGCGATTGCGTTGATAGCGGTCGAACCGGACGCCATCGTAGATGTGACGGGTATCCACGGCGAGGGAATCGGCGGCGGCCAGGCCGGCCCGGATTTCGCCGCCGACGGGGAGGGTGAGGGGCTGGGGGATGTCGTAGGTGGCGACAATGGAGGCGGAGGCCATGACACGCTCGGGGATCCAGGAGAGGCCATCGGCGGAATAGCGCAGGGGGGTGGTGCGGTCGGCGCGGGGATCGCCGGGCGAAGGGACGAGGGGCGCGTGCCGCCCCTTGTCCGTCAGGGCCAGGCGGATGCGGGCATTGGCGAATTCCCGGTCGGAGAGGTTTTGGATCCGCGCGCGGGTGGAGAGTGCGATGGAACGGCCATCGGGGGCCAGGATGGCCTCATGCGTGGCGCTCCAGGTCAATCCATCGGCGGCGTAATGGAGCCGCACGGCAACCGGGGCGGACAGGCTGTCGGACAGCCGCCACAGCAGCGTGGGGATGCGGGCGACATCCGGCTGCGGGGGGAAGTCCACAGAATCCAGGTCGTTCAGGTTGGGGATCAACTGCACGGGTTGTCCATCGGTCGCCAACATCAGGCTGGGCGAGGAAAGCGCCCAGTCGGGCAGGCTGGCCAGTCGTCCGGAAAGCGTCCGGTCGCCGAGGCGGGCGGTGATTTCGCGCCCCAGATAGGCCCGGAACAGCGAGTCGGAATCGCGCAAATCGAAGGCAAAGCGCTGGGACAGGAACTCGATGGATTGCCCCCGTTCCACCGGATCGGCGTTGACCGAGGTCGGCAACAGCGTGGACGGAACCGGGGCAATGCGGACCGTGCCGGAAGCATCGGGGGGCGGCACATCATGGGTCTCGGATATCTGGGCGCGCCCGTTTTCCTGAATGGTGATGGAAATGGAGCGCGGGTTGGCGGCGCCGGCCGCCAATGGAATCAACAGCAGGAGCACAAAAAGGGGATTCTTCATGATGGGGGTTCCTTGGTGGATTCAGCCAAACGCGGAACGAGCTGGACGTGTTGCAGGAGGAAGACATCGGCCAGAACGAGAGCCGCCATGGATTCGACGATCGGGACGGCGCGGGGCAGGACGCAGGGATCGTGGCGGCCCTGGGCCTCAAAGAGGACAGGGGTGCCGTCGAACGCGACGGTCGGCTGCGGCCGGGAGATCGTGGAGACGGGCTTGAAGGCCACGCGGAAGAATACGGGCTTCCCATTGGAGATGCCGCCCTGAATGCCACCGCAATGATTGGTGGCGGGACGGATGCCTCCGCCGGGGCGGGCTTCGAAGGGGTCGTTGTGAGCGGAGCCGCGCAGGAGGGTGGCCCCGAACCCTTCGCCGATTTCAAATCCGCGCGTGGCGGGGATCGACATCATGGCCTGCGCGAGCAGGGCGTGGAGTTTATCGAAGACCGGTTCGCCCCATCCGGGCGGCAGGCCGCGGCAGGCGCAGGCGATGATGCCGCCGACCGAATCGCCGGCATCGCGCGCTTCTTCGATGCGGGCGATCATGCGCTCGGCGGTGGGGGTGTGGGGACAGCGAATCAACGTAGCGTCGACGTCGGGACGGGTGATGGCGGCCAAGTCGGGGCGGGGCGCGACGATGTCGCCGACCGACTCGACCCAAGCCACGATTTCCACGGGGTGGCAGGCGGCCAGCAGGGTTTCGGCGAGTGCGCCGGCGGCGACCCGTGCGGCGGTTTCCCGGGCGGAGGCGCGTCCGCCGCCGGAGCGCGCGCGCATGCCGTACTTCTCCGCATAGGTGAAATCGGCGTGGGATGGGCGGGGAATGGTTTCCATTTCGGCATAGTCGCCCGGACGGGTGTCGGCATTCGGGATGCTCATGGCGATGGGCGTGCCGAGAGTGAGTCCGCGCTCGACGCCGGACAGGATGGTGACCGTGTCCGTTTCCTTGCGCGGCGTGGTCAGGGCGGAGGCCCCTGGGCGTCGCCGGTCCAACTGCGGCTGAATGTTCGCCTCCGACAGCGGGATGCGCGAGGGGCAGCCATCGACGATGCAGCCCACGGCCTTGCCATGAGACTCGCCGAACGTCGTCACGCGAAAAAGGGTTCCAAAGGTGCTGGCCATGTCCGATCTACTCCTATCTATACAGTAGGATGCCACGCCTGCCCGTGAAAAGCCAATAAATGACCGGTGGGGGCATGAGTTCCCCGAACATCGGATGATGGTCAATTGGGATACTCCAGACTTGTTCCTGAGCCGGTTCAGGCATATGATCGCCAATCGAATCAATAGTTGCTTCCGGCATGTCCTCTCCTCCAAGGGGGGCGGAGACCGGAGGCCGATACATTCTGCATGAGCAGCCCTCCCAGCCAATCCATCGAAAGCGAGTCCGGCGATGATCCTCCGTCATCTGCTGTTGCCCGATATTCTGGAAATGCTGGAAGGCGGGCGTTTCGCCGAGGTCCGTGACTTTCTGGCCACCCAGCCGGCTCCCGAAATCGCCGAGTTGCTGTCGGCGCTAAAGGATCGGGATCGTCTTCTACTTTTTCGAATGCTGCCCCGGCAATTGGCCGATGAGGTATTCTCTCTACTGGATAGCCGTCTGGAAAACCGGCTGTTGGAGGGCATGGTCCAGGAAGATATCCGCCATGTACTGGCCACGTTATCGCCGGATGACCGCACGGCGCTGTTCGATGAGCTCCCCGCCCAAGTTACCCAACGCCTGCTGGCCCTTCTGGATGAGCGGGATCGCCGTCAAGCCCTGGCGCTGCTGAGCTATCCGCAGAGCAGTGTTGGCCGGCTCATGACCGACCGCTATGTGAAGATTCGGCCGGATTGCACGGTCGGCGAGGCGTTGGAGCATATCCGGCGGACGGGCGGTGATTCGGAAATCCTGGAAATGATCTATATGGCGGATGAGGGGGGGCGATTCATAGCCGGCTTGCGCTTGCGTAAGCTGTTGCTGGTTGACCCCTCGACCCCCGTGGACGATCTTACGGAACGTCAACCCGCCTGCTTAACCTCCCTCCAGGATCGCGAAGAGGCCATCCATGTGTTCAAGAAATATGACGTCTACGCCCTCCCGGTGGTGGACACGGACGGCATTCTTCTGGGGATTGTGACGGCGGACGATATTCTGGATGTTGCCGAGGAGGAGGACACGGAGGATTTTCACCGCCTGGCCACCGTCCGCCCCCTGCGCATGGATTTCAAAGCCGCCACGGCAGGGCTCCTGATTCGCAAACGAATCGGCTGGCTGTTGGGACTGGTGGTGGTGGGAGTCTTTTCCGGGGCGGGAATTCGCGTCTTTGAAGAGACCATTGTCGCGGTGGTTGCGCTGGTGTTTTTTCTTCCCCTGCTCATTGACAGCGGGGGGAACGCGGGCTCGCAGGCATCGACGCTGGTCGTCCGCGCGATGGCCACCGGTGAGATCGAATCCCGCGACTGGTTGCGACTGCTGTTGAGAGAGATTGGATTGAGCGTATGGCTGGGTTGCGCGATGGCATTTGCGGTATTTCTTCTGGGTCTCTGGCGCGGCGGATGGAGAGTGGCGATTGTGGTCGCCCTGAGCATGCTGACCGTTGTCGTGACCGGCAGTCTGCTAGGGACCCTTTTGCCGATTGGCCTGTATAAAATCCGCTTAGATCCGGCAACGGCCAGCGGTCCTCTGGTCACCTCCATGGCGGATGTGCTGGGCGTGCTGATCTATTTCTCCATCGCACGATGGGTTCTTGGGGTCTGAGCACCTGTTCCCGAAATTTTCCGGAGGCATGTGAGGATCATCCGCGACTAGAACAGGAGTGCTGCCTGTCAACGATGGCCATCCCCACCACTGGACAACAGCGCAGAATGCCCGTTCTCCGCGGGCCTGCGGGGTGCCGGTTTTTGGATTGGCGAGGGATCGCAGGGAGGGCATGATGGCGCTGGAGGATCTGGACGATGAAAGAGGAACGCAGGGAAATCGCGGCCCGGCTGAAGGAGTTGCGGGAGATCGAGGGTCGAACAAGCGCGGAGGTGGCGGAGGCCCTGGGGGTGGACCTGTCGGAGTACGAAGACTTCGAGGAGGGGAAGGCGGATATTCCGGCCAGCCTGCTGCATGATGCGGCCAAGGTGTTGAAGACGGACTTGACGGAGTTGCTGACCGGCGAAGCACCGCGAATGAAAATCTTCTGCGTGACCCGCCAAGGGGGCGGAGTCACGGTGGAGCGGCGCAGGGATTATCAATACCGGAACCTGGCGGCAAACTTTGCGGGGCGCAAGGCGGATGTGTTTGAAGTGACGGTCCCGGCGGATACAGGGGAATCGGGGCTCCATGCCAATTCGCATCCCGGGCAGGAATTCAATTACGTGCTGGAGGGGCGGATGGCGGTTCACATTCACGGCAACGAACTGGTGCTGGAAACGGGGGATTGCGTCTATTTCGATTCCAACCACGGCCATTCCATGCAGGCGCTCGATGGCAAACCCGCGCGCTTCCTGGCCATGATTCTCTGACGGAAGGGGTGTGTGATGGCCATGCTCGAGCAATTCGTGAACCGGAGCGAATTTTCGTCGTACGAGGATTTCCGCGACCACTTGGAGATCCGGGTGCCGGAGAAGTTCAATTTCGCCTACGACGTGGTGGATGCGCTGGCGCGGGATGAGCCCGACCGTCGGGCGATGGTGTGGTGCAACGACGAAGGCGAGGAGAAGACCGTGAGCTTCGCCGACTTGAAGGAAGGGAGCGATCGGACGGCGCAGGTGTTCCACACGCACGGCATCCGCAAGGGCGATCCCGTGATGCTGATCCTGAAGGGGCGGCTGGAGTTTTGGCATGCGCTGCTGGGCCTGCACAAGCTGGGGGCGATCGGCGTGCCGGCGACGCACATGCTGACGGAACACGACCTGGCCTACCGTTTTGAGCGGGCGGGCATCCGCATGGTGGTCACCGTGCCCGATGCGGCGCTGGAGGACGCCATCGACCGCGCCGCGGACCAGACGACGGATGGGCCGATCCTGAAAATGCGCTTGAATGGCGCGCGCGAGGGCTGGCTGGACTTCGCGGCGGAGATGGCCGCGGCGGATGGGCAGTGGGCGAGGCCCTCCGGCGCGGACGGCACGCAAAACGGCGACACGATGCTGATCTACTTCTCGTCGGGCACGACCGGGCAGCCGAAGATGGTGGCGCACGATTTCACCTATCCGCTTGGGCACATTGTGACCGCGAAGTACTGGCAGAACGTGCGCGACGGGGGGCTCCACTACACGGTGGCGGACACGGGCTGGGCGAAGTCCGCCTGGGGCAAGCTCTACGGCCAGTGGATCTGCGGCAGTGCCGTCTTCGTGCACGACTACGAGAAGTTCTCGCCCACCAAGACGCTGGAGATGTGCGCGAAGCATGGCGTGACGACCTTCTGTGCGCCGCCGACCGTGTACCGTTTTTTGATCAAGGAGGATCTGGGCAAATACGATTTTTCCCGCCTGGAATATGCGGTGGTGGCGGGCGAGCCGCTGAACCCGGAAGTGTACGAGCAATTCCGCAAGGCGACGGGACTGAACCTGATGGAAGCCTACGGGCAGACCGAAATGACGGTGGGCGTCGGCAATTTCACGGGCATGGAGCCCAAGCCCGGTTCGATGGGCAAGCCCTCGCCGCTGTACGGCATGTTTCTGGCGCGCCCCGATGGAACGCGGTGCGACGCGGGGGAGCAGGGCGAGATCGTCGTGCCCGGCGACCGCTGCCGCGCGCTGGGGATGTTCCAGGGCTACCACCGCGATCCGGAGGGGAACGCGCGATGCCTGCGCGGCGGGGTATATCACACCGGCGACGTGGCGTGGCAGGACGAGGACGGATATTTCTGGTACGTGGGCCGCGACGACGACCTGATCAAGAGCAGCGGCTACCGCATCGGGCCCTTCGAGGTCGAGAGCGCGCTGATGGAGCATCCGGCCGTGATGGAATGCGCGGTGACGGGCGTGCCCGACGACGAGCGCGGGCAGATCGTCAAGGCGACGATCGTGCTCGCCAAGGGTTTCGAGGCCTCCGAAGAGCTGAAGCATGAGTTGCAGGCGCACGTGAAGGCGGTGACCGCTCCCTACAAGTATCCACGCTTGATCGAGTTCGTGAAGGAACTGCCCAAAACCATCAGCGGCAAGATCCGCCGCGTGGAAATCCGCGAACGATCGTAACGGATTCGATCGCAGGCCCGAATGCGGTGGGGTTTCACCCCATGGAGAATGGGCCTCCCGTCCGCTAGGTTGTCCAGCGTGGATACACATATATACAAAACAACTCAAGGAGCGTGGTCATGAAAAAGTGGATTGTTCTGATTGGTCTGGTTCTCTTCGTTCTTCCCATCGCCCAAGCCGGCATCGGCATTTTCGGCACCTATTGGGACAGCAAGGACTACGATGATCTCTACGGCGGCGGCGTCAGGCTCGGCACCCGCATCGGCGGCGGCTTCGGCATCGAGGCCCGGGCCTCCTATCTCCGTAACGATCTCTTCAGCAGCGCCGAAAAGGAAATGGAACTCATCCCCCTCGAAGCCGTTCTTTCCTGGACCCTCGACGCCAGCGACATGCTCAAGCCCTATGTCGGCGCCGGCGTTGGCTACTATCTCAAGAACCTGGATTTCAACGCCGGCAACGTCTGGGACGACGCCAAGGCCAAGGACAGCGTCGGCTACTTCGCTCTCGTCGGCCTCAACGTCGTCCTCGCCAGAGCCACCATCTTCGGCGAGGCCAAGTACAACCTTATCAACGAGGACGACGAGTGGAAATGGCGCGGTTCCGACGTCAGGGAGAAGTATTCCCTCGATGGTCTTTCCGTCAACCTCGGCGTCAAGTTCGGCTTCTAGGAATCCGTTCGAACCCTCTCCGTTCTGCCGCCCTTGCGTGTCGGCAGGCGACTAGGAGGTCGGTCAAACGGCTCGTTTCTTGCGGGTCCACGTTTTCCACGCTGTGGAAAAAAGTTTTCCATAGCGTGGAAAACCGGTCAACAATAGCGGCAGATCGCGTCGGCGAAAGGGGGCCTACTCGACGCCAGACGGGGGCAATTCTTCGTCGGGCACGATGAGGTAGGCCGCAAGCACTTCCGGCGGGATGGCCATGGGGCGGCCCTTGTGGAAATCGAGGAAGACCCAGTCGGTTTCGGCGCGGGCGAGGAGGGCGCCATCGGAGGCGCGCACAAAGCGGTACTTGCGCAGGGAGCGGATCTTCTTGAAGTTTGAAACCCATGTGTGGATTTCGATCTCCTCGCCAGCGCGGCAGGGCTGGAGGTATTCAATGAAGTGCGAGCGCGCGACCCACGTCCAGCCGCGGGTATGCAATTCTTCGGGCGTCCAGCCATTACGTCGCGTGTGGGCAATGGCGGATTCCTGCATCATGCGCACATATTCGATGTTGTTGACGTGCCGGTTTTCATCCTCCGCCTCCGGGGGGAAGGCAAAGCGATGCTCATAGACCCGAGCAGGCCGTGCGTCCATCTTCATCGGGGTCAGCCCTTCTTCATCGATCTTCATCGGGGTCAGCCCTTGAATCTTGAAAGTTGGACCATATTCAACATTCAAGGGCTGACCCCGATGTGCGCCATATTCAACATTCAAGGGCTGACCCCGATATGCGTGGGGAAGGGGCAGTTGGCGCAGAGGGAACGGTCGCCGAGGCAGTAGTCGTGGTGGATCTGGATCAGTCCCTGTCGGCGCAAGCCGGAGCGGTACAGGCGCGGGGTGTGATCCGGGCCGAAAAGCCGCAGCGCGGTTTGCTTAATCAATTCGTTGGTTTCCTCGGCGGGGAGGGAGTCGCGGAGGGGCTGCCAGGCGTCAGCGGGGGCGCCCATGGCGGCGAAAGCGGGAAGGAGCAGGTTGACGAGGATGGCCCGCGCCCGGGGATAGCCGACGAGCGCAATGGGTTCGGAAGCGGGGGAACCGGCAAAGGAAAGGCGGCGTGACCAATAGGGGGCATCGGGCAAGTCGAAGAGGGCGAGCCATTGGGCGGTGGAAACGCCACGGGGATTGGCGGAGATGGCCTCGATGCGTTCCGGCAGGCCGGGGGAGGGCGCAAACAGCATGGCGGCGGCCATCAGGCGTCGTTCCGGCCGGTTGGCCGGTCGGACACCCGCCATGGTCCAGTCGGAGCGGGGGATGCAGCGGGCGAGGTAATCATTGGAAAGGGGCCACCAGGCATCCCAAGTCTGCCGCAGGAAGGACTTGGTTTCGTCATCCCATGCGCGTCGGATGATGGTGGGATCGGGCAGCAGGGAGGCACAACCCATCATCAAGGCGTAGGCGCGAATCGGGTTGCCGGCAGACTCCTCGCGCAACTGATCCAACGGCAGCAATCGGGCCAGGCGGCGGAAGGGGGCTTTGTTCTGGCGATAGCCGAGCGCGGCCATGACTTCTTCATAGACGACCTGTGCGGGGCCGCGATCGAGCATGGCCGAATGCAGGGCTTCGGCGCGTCGCCGCAGGCGGGTTTCGCCAGCGGCATCGAGCAGGTTTCCGCGTTCCGCCGGCGAGAGCCGTTTCATGGCTTCGCGGCAGGGCGGCGGGGTGGCGCGGGCCGCCACGGGGTAGGCCATCAGGTCGATGTTGTCGAATGCAAAATCGGAAATGGCATCGAGTGCGGGCCGCAGGGTGATCTGGAGGCAGCCCGGAGGCAGTTCAGCCGGGGCCAGGGCGCCGGAGTAATACGACACATGCGCGCAGATCCTGGCGTAACGCGGATCGTTGGCATGGCGGTGCCGCTGCCAGTCGCCGGGACGGACATGAATTTCGACATCGCCGGTGATGCGTCGCAATTCGGGGCCGACGCGAAGGGCGGCTTTGAAAAAGTCGGGTCCGGGCCCGGTATTCCATTCGCCGGGATGCTCGACCTGCACCTGTTCGCCGGAGTGGGTGGTCAGGTGGGGGGGGCGTAGCCGGTCATCCGCCCAGATGCATTGCAGATGCCGTTCGGTGAATGCGGCCAGGGGCAGGGGGGGCGATTCGCAGACGCCGCACGGGAAGGGAATTTCCCGGAGATCGGACCCGGCGGCGCGTGGGAACCAATGGCGATCAATATGGGCGGGGATGGTCATGGGCAGGATGCCGAGACGGGTTCAAATGGGTGATCGGATGGCGGGTTATCGCGCACGTTCCGCAAGGTAAGATTTGACGGCGGCCGGCTGGTTGGGGAGGTCGTCGCAGCGGGTGGGGGCCTGTTGCAGGGCCTCCAGATGGGGGTGATGCGCCAGGTCCTGGCTGGTGGCCTCGACAATGGCCTCCGGGAACTTGGCGGGATGAGCGGTGGCCAGGCAGATCATGGGATCGTCGTACTCATTGAACTGCTCGGCAACGAATACGCCGGCGGCGGTGTGGGGATCCAGCAGGTAGTTGTGCTTTTCATGGTAGCGTTGAATGGTGGCAAGCGTTCGAGGGGTGTCCGACGACCCGGCGACGATTTCCTCATCCACCTGGCCGAGGGAGTCGGGAGGGATGACCAAGCGGCCTTCCATGGCGAACTGAACCATCAGGCGGCAGATCGCTTTGGGATCGCCTCCAACCTTGTAATACAGCCAGCGCTCGAAGTTGCTGGCGACCTGGATATCCATGGAGGGGTTGACGGTGGAAACCACGGACCCCTTGGCATAGATGCCGCTGTTAAAGAAGCGGGCCAGGATGTCGTTCTCATTGGTGGCCAAAATGAGGCGGCGAACCGGCAGGCCCATGCGCTTGGCGTACCAGCCGGCCAGGATATCGCCAAAGTTGCCGGTGGGAACGGCAAATTGCACTTGATCCGCCCCCGTGGACTCCATGGTCCGGAACGCGGCATAAAAATAGTAGACAATCTGGCTGAGCACCCGCGCCCAGTTGACGGAATTGACCGTACCGAGGGCATGGGCATCCTTGAAGGGTAGATCATTAAAGAGGGTCTTCATGATCAATTGGCAATCGTCAAAGCTGCCGGCGATCGCCAGGTTGAACACATTGTCATCCAGAATGGACGTCATCTGGCGCTCTTGAAGAGGACTGACCCGGCCTTTGGGATGCATGACGAATATGCAGATGCGTTTCTGCCCGCGCACGCCGGCGATGGCGGCGGAACCGGTGTCGCCGCTGGTGGCGGCCAGGATATTGAGGCGGGCATTGCGCTCTTCGAGGATGTCCTCGAAAAGGCGGCCGAGAAACTGCAGGGCAATATCCTTGAAGGCAAGCGTCGGGCCGTGGAACAGTTCCAAGATGTGCACGTTACCCACCGGGCGGATCGGGGCGACTTCCGGGTGATCAAAGGCCGCATAGGCAGTCAGGAGCAGGTTTCGGAGCCGGTCAGGGGGGATGTCATCGCTGAAGAGGCGAATGATTTCAAACGCCAGGCTGGCGTAGTCCAGGTCCTGCCAGTCGGCGAGGTGGTTGGTAACGCTGGGGATACGGTCGGGCAGGAGCAGGCCGCCATCGCGGGCGAGTCCGGTCATGACGGCATCCTTAAAGGAAAGCGGAGTTTGCTTGCCGCGGGTGCTGATGTAGCGAACGGGATTCATTGCAGGGGATATATAGGACGCGCCAACGCCGCTGACAAGTTCTTACGGTTCGGAACGGCGCAGAAGAACCACAAAAAATGGTGCTCGAGGGGGGACTCGAACCCCCACGGGTTGCCCCACATGCCCCTCAAACATGCGTGTCTGCCATTCCACCACCCGAGCACCGGGAGTTGGACGACTTCGTGGTCGTTAGGCCGGCACCATACGTGTTCAACGAGCTTGCGGCAAGCGTTTTCGGATGCCCGGCGCGCTATCCTTGCGGGGCGCCATCGGCCTGACAATCCGGACGTGGAATTGGTGCGGCGATTAATCCTCCGGCCCGCGTTCGCCCGAACTTGCGCGCTCAATGGGGGAGCGAATGCGGATTGTCGGCTGGATGAGAACCTCGGTCTGATAGGATTCTCTTTGGTCCCAAGTCAGATTCACCGTCATGGACGTGGGCAGTTCAGGGTCCTCTTCATTGGGCGGGGGCCAGGAATCATGAGAGGAGGCATCGCTGACCGCTTGCATGGAGAAGGCAAAGGGTCCTCGCAACAGGATGCGGGTCATGGGGGTGTTTGTGCCGGGGCCGGAGCATGGCGCGGCCATCCGTCGGAGTTCCCGCGCGGCTTTCCCGGAGCGGTGGACCTCATACGTTACCTGATGAATATCATAACCCAGGGGAAGGGACGGCTCCGGAACCGGGACATAAAGGAGCAGGCTGGTTTCGGGTTGATCCGGTTCGGTGGATGTGGATAGCTTTAGGGGGACAACTTGTTCCATGGGAGGGGAAAAGGCGCAGGAAAGGTCTCGGGAAAGGCTGCGCAAGGCCGCACGGGCGGCGAATGGGCCCCGAAGGCGGCCGGCCTGAGCGTCACCGGCCGACAACAGGGCATGGGCCAGCAGCGCGAGAATGGTTGCAATCAGCGCCGTCAGGGCGGTCGCCAGCAAGACTTCGACCAAGGTGAAGCCGCGGCGGCAGGGATGGGGGCAGGGCGACGGCATGGGGGGCCGGCCCGGTACTCACCCGGCGCCCAGCAGCATGAAAAAGAAGAAGATCATGGCCAACAGAGCGAGCACGCCCGTGACGGCGAGGAGAAAGTACCAGGTCCCTCGGCGCGCCCGGGGGCGGGCGCCAAAAGGGGAAATACTGGCAAAATCTTCCGGAGCCGACATGGCGCCGGCGGCCATTTCGGCGTCGGCCTCGGTATAGCGTGCGGCGGATGCGGCCAGTTCAGGCGCATCGAGCAGAAACTCGATGGAGCCGAGTTGAATCAAGTCCTTGTGGTGCAGGGCGCTTTCCTTGACATCCCGCGAGTTGATGCGAGTGCCGTTGGTCGAGTCCAGATCCTGCAAAATGCAGCTGTCGCCATTGTGAAGAATCCGGCAATGATGGCTGGAAATGGTGGGGTGATCCAGCGAAATGGTGTTGTCGGCCTTGCGTCCGATTGTGATTTCACCTTGCTCGAGGGGAAACTCACGCCCCTTGAAATCGCCGGACATTCCGCTTAGTTTGGCCATACCGTCACCCTCCGTCCTCTACAATCCATACCTGCCTGTTTGAGCGCGCCATTCTGCACCGGGCGGACAAAGAAGGCAATCTCAAAACAGGTCTTGAATTATTGTAATTAGCGGTTGACGAAACGGGGGGGCTGGGGCACTATGCGGGCAGTATAACGGTATCGATAAAGGGCCGCACCGGTTCGATTGAAAACAAGGCAGGCTGGACGCCAGTGTGCAAGGAGTGCATCAGATGAAGAAAATCCTCGTATGGGCAGTGATTGGGTTGATCATGGGATCGTCGCTTGTTTTTGCACAGGCAGAGCAGGAGGAGGCCCGGCCGGTGACCCACCCGCAACTGGCGGAATTGATGGTACGCGCGCTGGGGCTGGTTCGGTTCCTGCCCAATGCGCCGACCTCGCAGCAGATGTTCGATGTCCTGATGCAAAACGGCATCGCTCCGCAAGATGGATGGAAGTTGGATGCCGTGGTCACCCGCGCGGACTTGGCCCGGGTTCTCATGCTGGCCATGCGGATGGAGGACATGGTCGAAAACCCGGCGGATCCTCAATCGTGGATCAGTGCCCTGGCAGAGTTGGGGATATCCGTGGAAGACTCGTTGAGCAGTACGATTCAGATGATCGAACTGCTGCCCGAAGGCATGGGGCAGGACATCACGCTGCACTCCACGGACCCGTTGGTTCGCGGCATGGATTTCGCCCCGAGCACCGTTCAATACACGGTGGACTTGAATCTGGCTGTCCGGGTGCTCAGCGAGATGGAAATGATCATGGGCGAGTTCCGCCCGATCCCGCCGACCCCTTATTGATGGTCGAGTGAGCGACAACGAGTGTCAAAGCATAAAAGGAAAACGGGCATGAAACTGATTCAAACTCTTATCGTTGCGAGCCTGATGTTCGCGTTGACCGTGCCGGCTCTGCAGGCGGCGAACACGGCACCCATTCATCTCTTCAATCGGTTGCGCATTGGCTATGACGACAATGTGTACCAGGGGGATGACTCGGCTGCCCATCCGAAGCAAGACAGTTTCCGCATCATTGAAGAACTCCAGTTGATGGTGAACCTCAATCTGCAGCGGACGTATTTGGGCCTGCGCTACCAGCCGTCCGTGATCTGGTACTCCGACCGCGAAGAAGACGATATTGACTTCCTGCACAACCTGGATGTGAATTTCATCCACAACTTCAGCCCTTCGTTGACCTTGTCCCTGAGTGACACTCTTCGCTACAGCCAACTGCCGGAGTTGGTCGACGGCGACTATCTCGTCCGCAGCAACGACGACAACCTGGTCAACTCCTTCTTCGCGACCTTGTCGTACCGGATCCAGCCGACCACGCGTATCGACCTGTCGGGTCGCTCCGTGATGGTCCGCTACCTGAACGATGCGGATACCGAAGAGGACAACAACTACTACACGATTGTCGGCGGGTTGACCGTGCGCCAGCAACTGGCGAGCCTGACCACCGTGAATGCGGACCTGCGCTATCAAGTGGTAACGTACGATGAAGCCGCCGTAGGCCGCCAGCGCGATTCCGAAAGCATCTTTGCCGGCCTGGGCCTGGAGCAGACCTTTGTCCCGCAACTGATCGGCACCTTCCGGGCGGGCGTGGAAGCGCGCACCTACGAGTTGGACGCCTATGACGACCAGACCGAGCCGTATGGCGAGGCGTCGTTGACGTTCCTGCCGAGCCCCTCCACGCGGATCACCGCGGCCGCCTCCTACTCGATTTACGAGTCGGATGTGGCCAACTATCTCGCCCAGAATCGCACCTACCTGTCATTGAGCCTGGCGCACGACTTCACCGCCAGACTGAGTTTCTACCTGAGCTCGGGATTCACGTTGAGCAACTACGAAGCCGACTATGCGCTGGATAGGACCTTGGAAGACGCGGATGAAAACTCCTATCTCGTTAGCGCCCGGTTGGCCTACCGGGTGGGCCGGATCAACTGGCTGGAGGCCGGCTGGCAGTTCGTGAAGCTGGACAGCGACGTGCGCAACCGGGTGGAATACGACCGCAATCGGTTCGACATTGGCTGGAAAGTCCAGCTTTTCTAAGGCGGCAACGGTGGCCGCGGCGTCTGATTGCGGCGGCCTTCTGTCCCCAAGCAATGGCTGATCCGGCGGGGCCTCTTGCCCCGCCGGACATGTAAGGATCAGGATAGACACCCATGGCAGAAGAATCCCAAAGCTCGGCACTGCATTTCCTCGACTATTGGCGAGTCGTTCGCGACCGCAAAGAAGTCATCCTCGCGGTGGCGCTGTTGACCATTGTGACGGGTACGGCCTATACCCTGATGATGCCCAAAAAATATACGGCCACGACCCAACTCGAAGTCCGGGAAGACGCCTTGGATGTCGATCCGTTCTACTCCCGCGAGGCTTCGCGGATGGGGTACAACCCGTTCTTCCTGATGACCCAGGAAAAGATCATGCGCTCCCGGCCCGTGCTGATGGAGGTGATTCGCAATTTGAATCTTCAGCGGGTATGGGGTGCGGAGCTCAACGAGGACAAGTCGCCGATATCCCCGGAACTGGCCCTGCAGATTTTGCAGCGAAGTCTGCGGGTGGAGCAGGATCGCGATACAACCCTGATGAATGTCAGCGTCCGGAGCGAAGATCCGAAACGGTCGGCGGAAATCGCCAATGAAATCGCCAATGTCTACAGCGATCGGCGGTTGAACGAGAAGCGCCGGGAGATTCAGCGGGCCATCGATGCGATGAGCAACCAGGTGCGCATGCAGCAGGAGCGCGTGGAAGAGGCCGAAGCCGAGTTGGAGCGCATTCGCCAGGACCGGGGGATTGCGCTCATCGGACGGCAGGGCATGGGGATTCGCGTGGAAGCGACCCGGTTGAACATGCTGGAAGCCGAGCGCAGCAATGCACGGGTTGAAATGCTGGTGCGCAAAGCCCGGCTAGACCAGTTGGAGGGATTGGATGGCGACACCCTGATGGATGCCGCTGCGTACATTGTATCCGACCCCGTATTGATGGGGATTCGTCAGCAGTTGATCGACAGCCAGGTCAGTCTGCAACTCATGTTGAACACTGGCGTCATGGGGGAAAACCATCCGGACGTGTTGCGCCTGAAAGGGGCGGTCGCGGAGCTGCGGCGGCAGTTGACTTCAGCCCTCGACGGCCTGAAGGCCGGTTTGCGAGCCGATTATCAAGTCGCCCTGCAGAAGTTCACGGCCCTCGAAGAGGAATTGCAGATCATCAAGACTTCGGACATCGAGTCGGAAGCCGAGGATTACTTGCCCTTTGATCGGGCGGAACGGAATGTATCCGTCCAGCGGGATATCTTGACGGCCCTGCGCGCCCGCATCACCCAAACCGGGATTGAGGTGGAAGTGCCTCGTACAACGGTGCGGATTGTGGAAGAGGCCGAGCCGCCGTCGCGCCCCTCCAGTCCGATCGTGCCGCTGAACATCTTCCTGAGCGTCGTCCTGGGGTTCATGGCCGGCACGGGATTGGCCTTCTTCGTGGAATACCTCGATGTTTCGATCAAGACCGTCGATGAGGTGGAGAAGTACCTTGGCCTGCCGGTTCTGGCAGTGGTTCCACAGCAATCGCGGCCGTTGACGGAATCGGGCCCCTCCAGTGGGCAGGGCGAAGCCTATCGATCTCTGCGGACGAGCCTGGCGCTGCTGGCGCGGGAGGGGAATCAGAAAACATTCGCCGTCATCAGCGGCGGTGTGGGGGAAGGAAAGTCGACAACCCTCTTCAATCTGGCCTATGTCTGTGCGGAACAGGGCAGTCGTGTGCTGATCATCGACTCCGACTTGCGCCGTCCGGTGCAGCATAAGATGGTCGGCTTGAACAACCGAACGGGTTTGGTCAATGTCCTCACAGGCGAAATGAAGGCCGAAGAGGTGATTCAGGAGAGCGGAGTGCCCAATCTGTGGATGATGCCCAGCGGTCGGTTGCGCCGGGGGTCCATGGGCATCATGAATGCGCCGCGCCTGCGGGCCGCCATCAATGCCGTCAAGGACCAGTACGACTTTATCCTGCTGGATTCCCCCCCGATTCTGGGCGTGACGGATGCCGCGATCCTTGCTGGCGAAGCCGATGGGGTGCTGCTGGTGGTGCAATACCGGAAATATCCCAAAATCATTTCCCTGCGAGCCAAGCGCATGATTGAGAATGCGGGCGGTCGCCTCATGGGTTCGGTGTTGAACAACATCAACATCATGCGCGACGATTATTATTACTACTACCACTATACGACCAAGAAGTATTATGGTAGTTCTAAGCAGGAATCTGAACCGGATGACAATGCGATGGAAGCTTGATGTGAAAGAGAACTCGATGATACGCCGTTATGCAGGTGCCATCCTCTGGCTGGGCTTGGCGCTGGGTTTGATGGCTGGATGCCAGAGGCCATCGCACAACCGGCGAATCTACGATCGATATGCCGAGTTGGTGGCGGAGCGCAGTCGACAGACGCATTCCGCGGCACCGGCACCGGCTTCCGAGCCTGCCCCCGCCGCAACCGAAGTGCGCCCGCCGGCCTCGGCACCGGATCCGACCCCCGCGCCTCCCCCGCGCCGTCCTGCTCGCGAGCCGCCGCCGCTGGATCGGCGCCCGATTCCCCCCCGTCCTGAAGAGCCCCCGCCACCGCCTGTCCGGGTCGTGCCCGAAGCGCCTTCCCAACCTCCTGTCCAGGTTGTCCCGCCACCCCCCGCGGTGGCGCCGCAGCCCGTCCCTCCCGCCGCGCCGGAACCGCCCCCGCCCAGCCTGCCACCGCCGTCCGTGAGCGAGACGGATTCTACCGCAGATGGTGTAGCCTATACCTTGAAGAAGGGCGACTTGGTGCAGGTGTTTTTACGCGGAATTCCATCGGCCGACGCCATCGAGGCCATCATCGATGAGTTTGGCCAGATCCCGCTGCCGTTTATTGGCGAGGTGGTAGCGGAGGGGCAGACCGCATCCGAATTGGCGCGCAATATTCGTCGCATCTATCAGGAACAAGGCATCTACCGCAATATGTCGGTCAATGTCAATGTGCCGACCCGCTACTACTATGTCCAAGGAGAAATTCGCGGGCCGGGGCGCTACCAAATCGTGGCCTCCACACGTGTATCTCAGGCGATTGCCGGCGCGGGTGGTTATACGGAATTTGCCAGCGGTCGGGTAGAAATCAAGCGGGGTGGGCGGATCGTCAAGACGATCCGAAATGCCCGCCGTCTCGATCGAAATCCCCAAGACGATATTATCCTGGAGCCGGATGACATCATCGAGGTGAAGCGCAGCCGCTGGTAGGGTTCGGCCGGACGCCATGCCAGAGACTTCGTACCCGGGAATGGCGGTCGAGCGGGTAAGGGGAGGGGAGCGGCTCTACGATGCGGTCGCCTTGATCTTGCTGATGTGGCCTGCAACGGGGGGGATGGGGTTGCTTGGCTCGACCCGGGTATGGGGCTATGCCCCTGGGTTGATCATGTCCTTTCTGGGTTCGATGCTGGTATTTGCACGCCCCCTCCTGTTTTCTGCCACTCCCTCATGGCGAATTCCACCTGGGTTCACGCTGCTTGCGCTCCTGTGCGCATACGTGGCGGCCGGTGTATTCTGGGTGGAGGTTTCCTATACGGCCCGCTGGGAGGGCTTGCGGTGGTTTTGCCTGCTGGCGGCCGTCTTTTCCTTTTGTCAACTCGGCGGAGCGCCGCACCGATGGAAATGGTTGTTGGGCATTCTGTTGATGGTGGTGGCCATGAATGGGCTCTATGCGTTGGTCCAGCATGCCAATGGATCGCGGATGGTCCTGTGGACCCTGCGTCCGGAGCAATACGGCATGCGCGCCAGCGGAACCTACGTCTGCCCCAACCACTTCGGCAACATGTTGGCCATGCTGATGCCGCTCGCCCTGGTGCTTGTGGCGCTCCCGGAGGCCGGCTTTCCCTTGCGGCTGATGTCGATCTATTTTCTGGTGGTCGCCAGCCCCGTCCTATATTGGACTCAGTCGCGCAGTTCATGGCTCGGGATGCTGGGGGGCATGGCGGCAGGCCTTCTCTTGTTGGTGTGGAGAAAAAGCCGAAAGTGGTTTCTGCTGGGGCTTGTTCTCTCGCCTATCCTGGCGGGGGCAGTGGGGCTGGTCGCCTGGAAGAGCCTGCCGGCCGTTCGTGAACGAATGGGCCATGTTTTGGAGGATCCAGAGGCGGCGGGTGGCATCCGCATGCAAATGTGGCGCGATGCCCCGCCCATGTTTCGAGACCGGCCCTTGTGGGGATTCGGAGGCGGATCTTATCTCTGGGTGTATCCGCCCTACCAGCGTCACGTAAAAGAGCACCTGACGTGGAATTACCCGCATAACGAATACATCCAGCTTCTTTTGGAGTACGGTGTGGTCGGTTTTGCCCTGGCGCTTGGAGGTTTGGCCGTTTTGGTGTGGGGACTGATGCGGGCGATTCGCGCCTCGCGGCATCGCGAAGGAGCCTACCTGCTGGCCGGGGCCGGGGGAGCGTTGGCGGCGAACTTGATTCATGCCCTGTTCGACTTCAACTTCCATGTCTTTCCCAACCCGCATGCCCTGGTTTGGGTCGGCGGCGTGGCATGGGGCGTTTGGTATGCCAATGAACATGGAACTCTGCGACGGAGTGGCGCGCGTGCACATGTGCGACGAATCATCGCCATGGGTGGGGCGGTGGCGTGCGGTCTGGCCGCATGGATCGCCCTTTCCGCGGGCATGTCCTATTACTGGAATCTTCGTGGTGAAATGGCGCGAACCCGCTTGGATTGGGATGGCCTGGAGGATCTGTACCACCGATCCATCGCCTGGGATGACTTGAACTGGCAGCCGCATCTCCACCTGGGCCATTTCAAAGCCACCCAGTCCTTGCTGTATCGCGACCCGGACCTTGACGCCGAGCGCGAAGGGCGGCAACGGTTGGCGGCCGAGGCCGAGCGGCATTTCCGCGATGCGCTGGCGCGCAATCCGTTGGATATGGCGGCCGAATTTGGCCTGGCGCGAGCGCTCAATGCCCGGGGGGATTCGGAGGGCGCCTTGGAACACATCCGTCGGGCGGCTTCCTACCAGCAGCGCCATGTTTTCTACCGCGAACAACTGGGCATCCAACTCCGCCGAATGGGGCGTGACCAAGAGGCGCTCGACGTATTTCGGCAGAATATCGAGGATGGAGTCGCTGGCGTACTCAGTCGCCGAAACATCCGCAGCCTGGAACTCCGGATGGCGCGTCAAGCGGCGGAAGCCGACTTGCCGGCTACCGGGGAAATCGACAGCTTGACGAACGAATCGGGCCGCTGACGTTGAGCATGGGCGCGGCGGCATCTCCGCCCGGCCATCGATTTGGCTGGCCGATACAACCTATCCGATCCAGCGTGGGCAGACGCGCAGGAATGAGCAGGTCTTGCAGGTTTCCCGGTCGGCCGTGCAATCGAAATTCGAACCATCGCCCGGATCGTTCTGTTCCGGATTCTCCATGGGGAACAGCATTTCCTCGGCCGAATCGCGTATAAACTCGCGCAGTGTCTCCATCTCTTCTGCATGGAAGGCGAATGTGGCGCGCGTTTCCTCGCGCGGGTTGTACACCATGGCCTCGATCGCCGCGGGGTCCGCCTCCCACTCTTGGGATGCCAACAGGCCGTAGATGCCGACCTGCATGCGGTGTTGCGCGGGCGGAGTTCGAGACGTCTTCCAATCATAGATCCGGATTCGGCCGCCATCGCGCACAACCAGGTCGGGCACGGCGAACACGCTGAGGCCATCCAGCACCACATGCGCACGCTGTTCCACCGACAGAACGGCGTCCTCCGGCAAGGAGCGAAGGAATTGCCAGATATCGGAGCGCAAGAAGTTGCCGATGGCCTCGGCGACACGATCCACGGTGGATTTCCACTCCTCCGGCGGCAAGTCCAAATGGTATTCATGCTCAAACAGGGCCGGCACGCGAGCGGGATTCTGCCGGTAAAGCCCGGCGCGTGATTCGCGGAACTCCCGGCGCATCAGGTCGATTTGGCGCGGCCCGGCCGTCGCGGCCGGGGCGCCATCCGAATCGTTGCGCGCCGTTTTGAGCAGGAATTCAATCGCCTGGTGGGTATGGCGCCCGGCCCACTGCTGGCGGGTGCTCAGTCGCTTCAAGAGGTACAGCTCGCGTGTCGTGGCCGGGGCATCGGGGGCCCATCCGCCCCAGGCTCCGTAGTAGGAAAAATAGTAGCGTTTCAGGCAGCTTTGGAATGTCTCATGGCGTGAGAACGACCAGGAAAAGCTGTTGGTCGAGGCGCTCAAGCCATCGGCCTCGGCCGGAGACGCTGTTCAATATCCCGTCGCCAGAGCTGGGCCAGGCCGCCCGTCGATGTCTCGCG
Organism: uncultured Verrucomicrobiota bacterium; assembly: GCA_964399775.1. GTDB lineage: Bacteria > Verrucomicrobiota > Kiritimatiellia > CAIQIC01 > Lenti-01 > Lenti-01. The sequence goes on along the minus strand of CAYNSH010000008.1, from coordinate 33,246 downwards.
ATAAGCGGACTGAAGATCTCGGCCCGTTTGATTCATGACTTCGATCACATCATCGAAACTGACGAGATGCCGCCCATCGGTCAACAAGGTGAATGCTGCGCACTCGATGGCCCGCAGGGCGGCGTTCATGTTGCGCTCGATGCAGGGAATCTGCACGTAGCCTTCGATCGGGTCGCACGTCAGCCCCAGGTTGTGTTCCATCGCCATCTCGGCGGCATATTCGATTTGGTTCATGGAGCCCCCGAGCAATTGCGCCGTGGCGGCCGCCGCCATGGAGCAGGCGGAACCGATTTCCGCCTGGCAGCCGGCCTCCGCCCCGGAGACGGTGGCATTCGCGCGAATGGATGCGCCAAACAGTCCGGCCGTGGCCAGGGCTTCGTGGATCTGCCGCGCGGGGACCCGGCGTATGGTCTTGAAAAAGAACAGCACGGACGGCAGTACGCCGGCCGCCCCGCAAGAAGGGGCCGTCACCACTTGCATGCCCGCGGCATTTTCCTCGGCCACCGCCAGGGCGAAGGCGGCCACCAGGCCGAGGTCGCGTTGGGTTCCTTTCAGGCGCTGGGCCCGCTGCCAGGTCGTGCCCGCCCGTCGGGCCAGTTCCAAGGTCCCCGGCAGAATGATCTGTTTGCTGTGCAGCCCGCGCTTGACCGTGTCGCGCATGGATTTCCAAATGAGTTCGATTCGAGGCCACAGGTTGGTTTCGACCTGCTCGACCAGTTGAACGAACGAGAGGTTGCGGGATCGGCAGTAGTCCATGGCTTCGTCGATACTGCCCACCGGATATTCCGTCGGATGCGGCGTTGCCGGGATGGCGCGTCCATCGGCTTCCCGAAGATGTCCGCCGCCGATGCTGCAGACGGTCCAGGTTTTCAGGATCTGGCCGCCGTCATCGAAGGCCTCAAAGGTCATCGTATTGGGGTGGGGCAACGGGGAGGTGGTGGTATCAAACGCCACCTCCGTGCGGATGGGATCCAGCGTCCGGACGAGGGTTCGATCCGTCCAGTGCCCCCGACCGGTCGCGGCCAAACTGCCAAACAGCGTCACCCGCACATGCGCGGGCGGGTTTGGCAGGGAGTCGACAAACAACCGCGCGGCGCGTTGCGGCCCCATGCTGTGGGTGCTTGATGGGCCGGCGCCCATCGCGTAGACCTCGAAGATGGATTGCAGTCGGGAACTCACGATGGTTCGTCGGTTTGTCCGGATTGATCTCGGAAGGCTTCCAGAAATACCATGGCCGACAGCCACAAGAGCGCGCCGTTGCGCAGCAGATTCCAGGCATCCGACACGGCGGCATCGGCCCGCGTGGTAAAGCATCCGCAGGAGGCCTCGATGCCCCGGGCCAGATTCAGCGAGATCGCACCCGTGAAAACGGCCAGCATGAGAAACAGCAACAGCGCGCCCGCCGCGCGCCAACGTCGTAGTGGCAGGAGAATGGCGATGCCGGTGGTGAGTTCCAGCCACGGCAACAGAATGGCCACCGCATTCACCATCCCTCCCGGCAGCAAGCGGTAGCGATGGACCGACAGGGCGAATGTCTCCGGGTCACGGATTTTGGCGATACAGGCCGCAAGAAACACCGCCGCCAAGGCCAGCCGTGCCAGCCACCCAAACAACGGCCGATCTCGGTTCATGGGGCGGGCCCCTGGGTCACGACCCCGCCATAGGCGATCCATTCCTCGTAACCGCCCGGATAGAGCGTCAAGTCTTCAAATCCGAATTCGCGCAGTTTCAGCGCCAAGGCCAGGCCGTCTTCGCATTCCAGTCCCTCGCAATAGATCAGGATGGGCGAGTCCATGCGGGCTCGATCAATGTAGTCGATGATTCGTGCATCCACGTCGCGTATGGGCAGGGAGAGCGCCCCCGGCAAATGCCCCGCCGCATATTCGTCCGGCGTCCGGGCATCGAACAGCACCAGGTGAGGGTCCCGGAGACGGTCCCGGACGCCCATGAGGAAGGTGACGGGAATGCCCGCTCGAAAGGCCAGTGTTTCGATGTGCCGGTCCCAGTCGCCCACCCAGGGCAATCGGGAGGAGCCGGGGCGGACCGTGTTCACCGCGCTTCCAACCGCCGCCGACAGCGCCAGCAAGCCGGCACAGGCGCCCAACAGTCGGGTCACCTCGCGGCGGCGACCTTGCGGCTCCGCGTTCACGGCGAAGGGGGCGCCGGGACCAGATAGGCGGCAACGGGAATGGTGAGTTCGGACGGCCCTGGGGCGTCGGTCTGAATCACAAGGCGGGTATTCAGCGTTCCTTCCGGGAGCGAGTGATCCAAAATCAACTCGAAGCGGTAGCGCTTGTTGTCGTCGCCGGGTTCCGGCTCCAAGGGGCGAACCACGAGGCCCTCTTGCTCCGCACGTATCGATGTGATTTGAAAGGGTGCCCGGCCAGACAGGATCTCAAAGGTGCGGGTTCGGGGTGCATCGGGGTTCAAGCGTCCGAAAAACAACGTCGACGGTTGGGCGCGGAGGCCTTCCAGCGCCGTGCCGCGCAATTGCAACGTCAGGGTGGGCGTTTGCGGGTCGTTGCTTTGGACCGTGATTCGCATGTTCTGTTGTCCGCTGCGCCCGCGCAAATTGAAGCGCGTTTGAATCTTGGTTTCACCACCAGGCGGGACAATACTGTCATCCGGCTTCACCGCCGTACAGCCGCAACCCGCCCGCACGCCGCGGATTTCCAGCGACAGATCCCCATCGTTGCGAATGACAAAATGATGTTCGACGGTTTCCGTGTTCTCCCGCTCGCCGAATTCGAAAACCGGCTGATCACAGACGATTCGGGGGGCCAGCACGGGAGGGGATTCCTGGGCCGAAAGCCATCCGGTTGAGCCGACCACAAAACAGACCGTCAACATAGAAGTACGGATACTCATGCCCGAAGCGTAGCGCACATGCTTCGGCCTTTCAAGTGCCCAGAACGGGACGATCAAGAAGGAGGCTCACCAGAGGTTGATCTGCAAGCCATCATAGGCGGGAGAAATACCGTCGGGGAGCCATTGATCCGCCTGGGCATGCGACACTTCATGGCACAGGTGAATGACCAGCGATTTCCTGGCTTGCATGGCCAGCAGAACCTCCGCGGCCTCGGCGAGATTCATGTGGGTTGGGTGGGGGCGGATTCTCAGGGCATCCACCACGGCCAGATCCGCTCCGCGGCACATCTCCATCGTGGCCGGCGGCAGGGACTTGCAGTCCGGGATGGCGACAAACGATCGATCTTGGTGTTCGATTTTCCATCCGATCATATCCGCCCGTCCGTGTTCTGCTGGAAGCGGGGTCAGCCGCATCCCGTGGATGTCAAACGGCCCTGGGGCCGTCTGCAGTTGAATCCGCGCCAAGGAGGTGCCGGGGACGGGGGGCTGGTCCAGGTAACTGAAAATGCGTCGAAGCGTCTGCACGGTTCCCGGAGATGCCCAGACCGGCATGGGATGTTCCATCCGGTTGGTATAGGCTCGCAGGTCGTCAAACCCGAAGATATGATCGGCGTGATCATGCGTCATCAGCACGCCATTGATGTGCCGGATATCGTGGTTTAGGCATTGGGTCCGCAAGTCCGGAGGAGTATCGATCAACAACGTGGTCGAACCGGCCTCCACCAGGATAGCGGTGCGGAAGCGCCGATCGCGGGGATCCGGGGAGCGGCATACCGGGCAATCGCACCCGGCCATTGGAATGCCGTAGGATGTACCCGTTCCGAGAAAAGTGATCCGCAGGACCGGCGCATTCATGGCGATAGGGGCAGAGTGGATTGAAGCCCCCCGGGCAGGGCGTATCGGCCCGGAGCGGTTTTCCGGATGCGCGGATCGCGATCCAGCATCTCGCGAATGGTGCCGCTGCCGCGCCGGCATTCGGGGTAGACCCGGCGGTTGAAGCCATCCACAAGGGTGCGCAGGGGCCGTTCCCCGGTATCCGCCAGCACTTCACAGAGCACCTCGATGCCATCGCGGGCCAGAATGCCGGCCCGTCCATCCCGCGTGGCCAGGGTATCCGGCATGTGGCGAAGCAAGGCCAACAACAGGGGTTCGGCCGATGGCAGACGAGGGGGGCGCGCCGGCTGGGGCAGTTGAACGGACAGGTCCGCGATGGGTTGAAGTCCACGGTCCGGTTGGAGCAGGTCGCGCATGGCCTTTTCCACCCGATCGATTTCAATATCTCCCAGCAGGCTGAAGAACCCGCGATAGAGGACGATGCGATCTGGCCGCAGGCGAACCAGCAGCATAAAGACGCCGACCGGCGATGCGTCCTTCCACGTCGGATGGTGGCGTTTGGCCAGGGTGGAGGCGTCCAGGACGCCACCCGCGGATCGCAGTTCCGACTCGGCAGCCTGGAACACCGGTTCAACGGCGTGCAGAGGCAGGGGCTGGCGCAGCGCATGGAACGCCAGATCCAGGAGTTGCCGGGCGCGCTCACGACTGACGCCCAGCTTGAATCCGGTTTCGCGCAACGGGCCCTCGTGCAGTCCGATGGACTCCGCCGGCTCTTGAAGGCCGAAGTGGAGATTCAAGGCATCGCTCAGGCGCGAGGGCAGAAACAGTCTCAGCCAGGAATGGACATTCAGCGCTTCCGGTTGTTCACGGGTTGACTGCTCATACCACCCGGCCACGCGCTTCAGCAATGTGCGGTCTTCCGCATCCAGCCGATGGAACGGAAGCGGCGCTAGCCGAAGGTCGCCCAGGGTGGTGATTCCGGCAGAACGCAGGGCCGAAAGGATTCGCGGGGGCAGCCCGCTGGCCTCCACGGGGGCGTCGCAAAACCCGTTCAACTCCGAGTTGGCCTTGGTCCGGCTCACAGATTCGGAGCGGTCGAGGAAGCCAGCAGGGCTTCATATTCCACTTCGGTCAGCAGTCCTTGACTCAGCGCCAGCTCGCGCAGGGTCTTGCCGCTGGCCACTGATTCTTTCACCAATTCGGCCACGCGGTCGTACCCCAAGCGCGGGTTCAACAGAGTGGGAAGTCCGGCGCTCCGCTCTAGATTCCGCCGGCAGGTTTCTTCATCGGCCGTGATGCCTACGACGCATTTCTCGGCCAAGGCGCGCGCCGCGGCCGACAACAGCTTGGCCGCTTGCAAGGGATTGGCGCCGATCAGGGGCATGTGCGTATTCAATTCCAACTGGCCGGCCCCGCAGGCCAACGCGGTGGCATGGTCGAGCCCCTGCACCTGCAGGCAAACCATGTTGACCGCCTCGCAGATCGACGGATTGATCTTTCCGGGCATGATGCTCGATCCCGGTTCGACCGCCGGCAGGCGGATTTCTCCCAGGCCGGTGCGGGGCCCGGAAGAGAGCAACCGCAGATTATTCGCGATTTGCTGCAGATCGAGCGCCGCGTGGCGAATGGCGGCCGACACATGGGCGATATCGGTCAGGAATTGAGTCAGGTAGATGCCATTCTGGGCCGGCCGGAAGTCGCCCAGGGTTTCCTCGTTCAGGGCCTGGATAATTTGTTCGCGAAAAGCGGGCGCGGTATTGATGCCCGTTCCGATGGCGTTCCCGCCAACGCCAAGTTCCTTCAGTCGCTCGCCGGCATCGGAAATGCGTGCGGCGGCGAGGTGAACGGCATGCGCATACGCCCCGAACTCCTGGCCCAGGGTGATGGGGACGGCATCCTGAAGGTGGGTTCGTCCGCTTTTCAGCACGGATGCAAATTCGGTCGCCTTGCCGGACAGGGCTTTTTCGAGCGCAGCAAGGGCATCGACGAGCAAACGCGACTGGCCCAACAGCGCAATCTTGGCCCCGGAGGGGAACACATTGTTCGTGGATTGGCCCATGTTGACATCGTCATTCGGGTGAACCGGCGCTTTGGAACCGCGACTTTCGCCCAGCGATTCATTGGACAGATTGGCCAGCACTTCGTTCAAATTCATGTGGGACGATGTTCCCGATCCGGCCTGGTAGAGGTCGACCGGGAATTCCTGGTCGTGTTGACCGGACAGTACGGCCCGGCAGGCGTCGGCAATGGCGCCGGCTTTCTCGTCCGGCAGCAGGCCCAGAGCGGCATTCGCGCGCGCGCAGGCCAGCTTCAGAAGCGCCATGCCGTGGATGATCTCGATGGGCAGCGGCGTTCCCGAGAGGCGGAAATTTTCGATGGACCGGGAGGTTTGAGCCCCGTAGAGCGCATGGGCCGGCACGTTGCAAGCGCCCATGGAATCCCGTTCGATGCGAGTGGAAGGCGGAGTGGTCTTCATGGCCGCGATACTAGCCCGTCGACGGCCAACACACAAATCCAAACCCGAGCCCTATCGCCAGCGGGAGTACGACCGTCAACAGGCGGACCTGGCCAAAACCCGAACTTGACCCGAGAAGAGCGGTCATGCACTATGCGCCCCATTCTGCGCGGGCATAGCTCAATGGTAGAGCTCCAGCCTTCCAAGCTGGCCATACGGGTTCGATTCCCGTTGCCCGCTCCATTCCTTCGGGCGAATTCCTCTTCACGCGACAACGGCGTGGCGCACTTTGTCCACGAGGCGGTTGGAATTGTTTGGAAGTGTTTTTCTTCGTGCCTTTGGGGGGGGAGTCCGATAGGGTACGGGGCCACGAGTTTGGAGAAATGATGTATGCATGAGAAGGTACTGACCACGCGGCGCAGCCGGCGGATGATGATTGTCCTGCTAGGGGCGGGAGTGTTGGGGTTGTATGTGGCGACGATGAGCCGGGGAGCGTTTCCCGGGTTGCCGGCGCGCAGCCTGGCCTGGCATCTTGGGTTGGATTCGGCGCCGACGCTGCTGGATTCGCTCTGGGGGCGGCTGATTCGGGTGTTCGACCGGCTGCCGTGGGGCACCACGGCGTTGTGGGCCGGCCTGTTCAGTGCGGCCTGCGGCGCGGCCTGCGCCGCCCTGGTCGCGGTGCTGACGATGCGCGTTCGCTATCCGCTGCATGACCGCCACGATCCGGATGAGACCGGACGGGAACACCAGGCCCGCCTGTTGGCCGGGCTGACGGCGGGACTGTTCACGGCGGTGAACATCCCCGTCTGGATCTTGTCGACCCGTTCCCTGCCGGGGGCGTTTCATTTGCTGCTGCTGCTGCTGGCGGCCTTTTTGTTTTCAGAGTATCAGCGCACGGGCCGGACCGGTCTGTTGTATGCCCTGGGGGTACTCTATGGGGTGGGCGTGGCGGAGTTCCCGACGTTCTGGATCTTTGCACCGCTGGCGGTGTTGCTGGTGGCGCGCGCGATGCTGCAGCGGGCGGCCTTCCGCTGGGCGGTGCTGGTGCGCATGGCCCTGTGCATGCTGCCGGGCCTGTTGATGTATCTGTGGAACGGCTGGACGCTATGGTCGGATGCGGCGGTTCGGTTGCGCGGGTTTAATTCGGTCTGGTCAGTGATTTGGTTCATCTGGCGGGATCAGTGGCATTTGATTGTGCATGCGCCGCAGACCGCGGGTTTCCTCCTCGTGATGGTGCTGACGGTTGCTCCGTGGACGATGCTGTATATCATCCGCCCGAAGAAGCCGCCGTGGCGTTTCAGCTCGTGGCAGGTGTTGCTGCGGTTGCTGGTGCTGGCGGTCGGGGTGGGCGTCTTGTTCAATGCCCCGGGGTCGCCTTGGCGCTTTTTCGAAATGTACTATCTGATGGCGACGCCGTATCTGATTCTGGCGGCCTGCACGGGGCATGTGGTGGGCGAGCTCTGGGTGATGGGGCAGGTGCGCGAACACCGCAAGGCGGGCGTCGGGCAGCCGCTGCGGAGCACCTTGGGTCTGGTGGGCCTGTTGATGCCGGTGGCGGTGCTGGTGGCCGGAGCTCTCAATCTGCGGGTGGCGGATGGCCGTCCGGGGACGGTATTCAATGGTCTGGTCCGGGAGGCGCTGGAGTCGCTGGACGGCCGCGATGTCGTCATTTCCAGCGGGGCGATGGATGATTCCCTGCGGCTCTTGGCGCATGAGGAAGGGGTTCCCCTGACGGTCGTGACGGTCCCGCTGGCCTCGGCAGGCATCTATCGGGATTATCTATCCACCCAGTTTACCCAGCCTCGCCAGCAGGCGCTGTTGCAGGTGGGGTTCAGTGCGTTTCTTCAGGATTTCCTGGCGACCGAGGAAGGGCTGCGACGAGTGGCCGCCGTGGAGTTGGCGGATCCGCTGCGGGAATACGGGTATTTGGTGCCGGATCGGCTGTTATTCCGAGTGGAGCCCTCCATGGATCGGGTGGATTTGCCTGGCCTGGCGCAATCCCAGCAGGCGTTTTGGCAACAGATGGCCGAATTGTCGGATCGCCTGCCCAGCTCCCACAACCTGGCCCAGCCGTATCTGGTGTTTGCGCTGCGGCTGGCTTCCAAGGTGGCCAACAACCTGGGATTTGCCATGGTGGAGCGGGGGAAAACGGAGTTGGCGGAACCCTTGTTCCATGAGGCGCGTCGCATGTTCCCCGAGAACATCAGCGCGCTCTTGAACTTGCTGACGCTGGCCGAGTTGGCGGAGAGTCCGGAGGTGGAAACCTACCGCGCGGAGTGGGAGGCGTTCAAATCTCGCCAGGTCGACACCCGGGTGATGTGGTCGCTGGGTTCGCTGTACGGATACGTCCACAACACGGGATTCCTGGTTCGGCACGGGTTGATGTGGGCGGTGTCCGGGAAGCCGCGGATGGCGGAGGCGGAATTGCAGCGGGCCGCGGGCGGGGTGCCGGTGGATGCCCGGGTGAAGAGTTTTCTGGCACGGGCCTTCCTGGAAGGCGGCGAAATGCGTCGCAGCGCCGGATACTACCGGGAAATTTTGCAGGAGGATCCCAACGACGTTCGGGCGATGATGATGATGGTGCAATTGGCCCTGCGGGCGGAAGCCTATGCGGAGGCGGAGCGGCTGCTGGCCCGAATGGAGGAAGCGGGCGTTCCGCCGGGGCAGTTGCGGTTTGAGCGGGCCATCCTGGCGTATTTGCGGGGCAAGCCCGATACCGCGATCACACGGCTGGAGGAATTGGTTGCGGAAGATCGCGAGCATACGCGGGCCTGGGCGCTGCTGGCGATGCTGACGGCCGACCACCCGAACCGGGAGACGCATGAGCGCGCGCTGAAGGCCCTGCAAAGCCTGCGCGGGGCCTCGCCGGACGTCCGGTTGCTGCTGGCCCATTTTCACATGGGACGGCGGGAGTTTCCCGCGGCCCGGGCGGAGATCGAACAGGTGCTGCGCATGAACCCGCGCCTGATTCGCGCCTGGGAAATGCTGGTCCAGGTGGATTATGAAGAACGCAAGCGGGAGTTGGCCGAGGATCACGTGCGCCTGCTGCTGACGCTGGATCCGGAGAACTACACCGGCAACCTGCTCTTGGGCTCGTTCCAATATGCGCGTGGCCAGCTTTCGCTGGCGGAATCCTCGTATCGTGCCGCCCTGGCGTCGCGGCGGGATCCGATCGTGCTGAACGATTTGGCCTATCTACTGATGATGCGGGGGGTCGCGCTGGAGGAAGCGCGGGCGTTGATCGAAGAGGCGGTCTCGCTCCAGCCCGACCACCCGGTGCTCCTGGGAACCCGAGCGGAACTCTACCTGATGGAAGGCCGTTTGGACGAGGCGGAGCAGGACCTCCAACAGGCGCTGGCGGCGATGCCCGACCATGCGCAGATGATCTTGCTGGCGGCGCGGATCTATGCCGCCCGGGGCCAGTCGCAGGCCGCCCTGGAATTGGTGGAATCCCTGGAGGATCGCCTGGGGGAATTGGAGCCGGACCAACAGAAGACATGGCAGGCTTTGCTGGGCGACCTGCGATAGGCGGGACATGATCCCACCCCGTGGCCATGCGTTGCGCCACCCGTCGGAGGGATCGGGCAGGCCATGATCGTGTCGGATCCGGTTGAGCTTTCCGCCCCCCGTCGATCCTGGATTGGCGTTGGATTGTTTTTCCTTTCCCTGGGGGTCTATGGGCTGACCTTGAGCCGTACGCCGTTCCCGGGGTTGCCGGCTGAGACGCTGGCGCAGCATCTGGGACTGGAGGGAAGCTGGCCCGGCATGGATCTTGTGTGGGGATGGATGATTCGCCGCCTGGACCGGCTGCGCGGGGTGCCGGTGGCGACATCCGCGGCCTGGCTGAGTGCGATCTGCGGAGCGGCGTGCGTGGGATTGACGGCCTGGCTGATGCAGCGGGTTCACTTCCTGGGGCTGACGGTCGACCAGTCGCCGGATCGAATCCGCCGCGAGGCCCAGGCCCGGCGGATCTCCAGCCTGATCGCCGGGTTGTACCTGGGCGGGTGCATTCCCTTCTGGGTGGCGTCAACCCGTTCGCTGCCGGCCACGTTGTATTTGCTGCTGCTGCTGCTGGCGGCCTGCCTGTTTTCTGAGTATCAGCGCACGGGTTCGCTTTGGCGATTAGGCCTGTTGGGGTTGCTGTATGGCGGTGGGATGTCGGTGTCCTCGACGTTCGTGCTCTACCTGCCAGTGGCAATCGTGCTGTTGCTGCGCGAATGGATGCGCCAAGGCGTCATCGGACGCTGGCGGCCCTATGCCATATTCGGGTCGGGCTGGCTGCTGGGCCTGGGGCTATATCCACTGCAACTGGCCCTGCTGCGATGGTCGGCCACCGAGGGTTCCCTCTGGGTGGCCTGGCTGGACATGCTCGGGGTCCAGATGACGCACTTCTATCAGATCCGCCTCAATGCCGGTTTTGTGGCGATCCTGTTTTTCGCAACGGTGCCTTGGCTGTTGATTTTCCCGCTCTCGCGCCGCTCGCCCTGGTACTACGAATTGGACCAGATCATCGTGCGCCATGTATTCATGGTCGGGCTGCTGGCGATTCTGTACAACGCCCCGTTTGCGTTCTGGAATTTCCTGGGAATGGACAACCTGATGCTGACGCCGCATCTGCTGCTGGCGACCTGCATGGGGTACATGGGGGGGGAGATGTGGATCATTGGCGGCGTCGCGCCAGCCTCCGATGCCCATTGGCTGCGGCGGGCCTACCGCTGGTTCTGCGCGGGCACCGGGCTGGTTCTACCGGCCATTGTTCTTGCGGGATCCGCCCAGAACCTGGGGATCACCGATGGTCGTCCGGGGCGAATGGTGCACGAGATATCCCTCGAATTGCTCGACCGCATGCAGGGGCGGGACATCCTGTTCACGCACGGCGGGCTGGAGCAATCGCTGCGGCTGGCGGCGCGCGAGCGGGGCCAGCCGCTGCTGCTGATCAACGTGATGCAAATGTCCTCCCCCGTCTATCTCTCCCAGTTGGCCCAGGCCTTCCCCGACAGTCCCATCGCCGCCCTATTGCAGCGCGGGCAAGTCAGCCAATTCGTTTCCGACCTGCTGCTGGACGATGGATTGCTGAGGCAGGTGGCCATTCTGCACATGACCGATCTGTTCCGGGAATTCAGCCATTTGGATCCCGACGGTTTTTTGTACCGCCTGGAGGTTCGATCCGACGACATTTCGCTGGAAGGGCGCCTGGCGACACAACGGCCCTTTTGGGTATGGATGGGCCGGATCGCCTCGCAATCGTTTCCCAAGGGCAGCTTGTTGCGACGTCATCACCAGTACATTTGCAAGCAGGCGGCCGCGGTGGCCAATAACCTGGGGGTGGCGCTGATGGAGGCGGGAAATGAGGCCGGCGCCATGGAAGCGTTCGCGTCGGCCCGGCGGTTTGATCCGGAAAATGCGGCCGCCCTGATGAATGATCTGGATCTGGCCCGGTCACACAATCGGCCCGATCTGGAAGAGGTGGAAGAGCAGTGGGCGGGATGCCTGGCCCTGCTGGGGTCCGACCGTTGGGCGCTTTCGCAGCGCCACGGATATTTGTGGAACGCGCGTGCGTGGCTGGAGTCCGGTCATGCGTGGGCGCTTTCCGGCGACCCGCATGGCCGGGCGGCCGCCCGGCGGGAACCCTACCGGTTTGAGGTCGACGAGCTGCGGCGCGACCTAGTCCTGAGCTGGCTGTACTTGCCCGGAAGAGGCCCGCCCCCGGATCGGATCTCGCTGCACTCGCGGCTGGCGCGCGATGATCGCGACCTCGAGGCGCTTCAGGACTTGGCGCGGTTTTCGCTGTGGGAAAACGATCCGGTGGCGGCGGAGGCCTACTTGAATGTGGCGAAAGCCAAGGGGATGCCGCCCGAGCAGATGGCGGTGGACCAGATCATGGCGGCGTGGCTGCGGCATGGCACGGAGGAGACCCTGCGCGTGTTGCAATATGTCGTTCGGGTCCATCCCTCCAATGCCCGGGCCTGGTTGGCGATCGCCCTTCTGTCGGAAACCAATTCGGCCTTGCAGAGGCAAGCCCTGCGAAGTCTTCGGGATGTGCATGACGGGGGGATGGGATGGCATCTAGCCCTGGCCTGGGGCTATTTAAACCAGGGCGAGTGGGACGCGGCCCGCGTCGCGATTGAAGCGGCGGTCGAACTCGAACCGCGCAGCACCCTGGCCTGGGAAATGATGCTGGCCTTGGCTCAGATCACGGAAACCCCCCGGTTGTTTCAATCCAGCCGAAAGGTGTTGCTGGAAGAAGATGCCGGTCATCCGTTGCAAGCCATTCGGTCGGCGATTCAGGACCTCCAGCGCGAGGATCCGCGACAGGCCGAGGAGCGGCTGAAAGCGGCGCTGAGCAACAAACGCTATCCGGAAGTGCTGTTTATCCTGGCGCGCATTGTCAGTGATGACCACCGCCAGGAAGAGGCGGAGGAATTGCTGCAGGAAGCCTTGATCCGCCAGCCCTACCATCCGGACTTCCGGCTGTTCCAGGTGGAGCGCTTGCTGGAGCGGGGGCATCTGGACGAAGCCCGCCCGCACATCGATTGGCTGCAACGAAGCCTGCCGGGCAATCTGAAGGTTCAGTGGGTGGATCTGCAGTGGCACCTGGCGGGGCCGAATCCGGAGAGGGCGGTCGGGTTGATCGAGAAGCTGGCGGCGCGCAGGGACGAATTGAGCGCCAGCCAGGCGGCGCAATTGCAGAGATGGGGGAAGGAGTTGACGGGCCTATGAATTCACCGTTTGGATATGACATTCGGCCGGGGCGGGGATGGCCGTTCCCGATGCCGTTCCCAACGGCCCTGGTCTTGTTCGTGCTGACCTTGGTGGGCTATTGGGTCCTCCGGAGTCCGTCCGCCTTCCCGGGGCCGCCTACGCAGATGCTGCTGGAGCATTTGAAGATGGAGGCGACGCCGGCCCGGACCCACTTGCTCTGGGGCTGGGCCGTGCGGCTGGCCGGTCGATTGCCGGGGTGGCTGTCGATTGCCGGCTGGATGGGGCTGTTCAGCGCGGCCTGCGGGGCGTTGTCCGTCACGATGCTTTCCCTGCTCATGTCGGAGGTGGGATATGTATTCCCGGGTGAACCGGGCCCGAATTCGCTGTCGAGGGAAATCCAGGCCCGCCGACTGTCCGGCCTGGTGGCCGGATTGTTCCTGGCTTCCTGCATACCGTTCGGAATCCTGTCCACGCGCTCGCTTCCGGGCTCCTTTCACGTGGTGCTCATGCTGCTGGCCGCCTTGATCTTCAAGGGTTATCAAGATCTGGGACGGCCATCGCGACTGGTCGCGCTGGGCCTGGTGGTGGGCGTGGGGATTACCGAATATGCCACGTTCTGGATCCTGTTTCCGTTGATCGTGATCCTGGTTCTCCGCGAGATGTTCCGCTGGGAAACGCTGGGCCGCTGGAGCCATCACCTGGTCTTCTGGGGCGCCCTGCTGGTGGGCCTGTCCCTCTACGGGTTTCACGCGGATGCGATCTACCGGCAGGGTCTTCCGTCCCAAGTCTACGCAACCCGCTGGGCGGCGTTGCTGGATCTCCTGGCCGGGCAGGGGCGCTTGGTGGCCACCATCCGGTATTATCACGGTTTTCCGGTCGCCATGGCCTTTTGCCTGGTGCCCTGGCTGGCGCTGTTTCCGTTGTCGTCGCGGTCGCCGTGGGCCTATGACGCGGGGCCGGTTGGGATGCGGCTGGTATTGATCGGCGGATTACTGGCCGCCTTGTACAATGCGGCATTCGCCCCCTGGGCCCTGATGGGCATGGGATATGTCCTCGTGACGCCATACGTCGTCATGGCCGGCTGCATGGGCTACATGGCCGGCGAATTCTGGATCCTGGGGGAAGAGCACATCCTGATGGATTACCGGCGGCGCCTGCGCAGCCGCCGATGGGTGGCCAGTGCGTTTGCCCTGGCGCTGCCGGTGGCCGTATTGGGCGCCGTTTTGCACAACCGCCCGGTGACCGATGGGCGCACGGCGCAGATCGTGAACAATGTGGCCGAACGCGTTCTGGACAGCATGGATGAGGCCAGCATCCTGTTTTCTTCCGGCGTGCTGGACGACACCTTGCACATCTCCATCCGTCAGCGGTGGTCGCCGGTTCTGCTCATTCGCGGCCCTCGCACGTCTTCGCCGATCTACCTGCGGCGGCTGGCGGACTCGTTTCGAGATCCCTCCCTGCGGCAGCCGCTTCTAAGCGGCAACATCTCCAAATTCGTCCAGAATCTGTGCGAGCATGAGCACGGGTTGCGCACCATGCGTTTCATTGACATGCCGGATGTGTTTCGCCCGTTCGGCCATTTGATCCCGGATGGGCTGGCGTATCGAATCCAGACCGACCCATTGGATCGTGCGGCGGTTCGCGATCTGGCGGCAAGCCAACGGGAGTTCTGGATGGACCTGATGGAACAGGCCAAGCATCCCATTGCGGAAAACAACCCGGCCCGCCCCTTCCAGAACTACATCCGGCTGATGGTCTCGCGGGTCGTGAACCATGTGGGCGTATTGCAGGCGCGGCACGATGAACGGGCGGGAGCCTTGGAAACCTTCCGGGCCGCATGGCGGATTTATCCCGAAAACCTGAGCGTCTTGCTCAACCTGTCCCTGCTGGCGGAACGGTTGGAGGATCCGGAGCGGGAGGAGATCCATGCGGCCCTGGAGGAATTGGTGGGGGATACGGAAGGCGAGCGCTGGCGGCTGGCCACGCTGTACGGCGAAGTTTGGAATGCCCGGCACTGGCTGGGGCGCGGCTGGGTCTGGGCCCTGTCCGGCCAGATTGGGCCGGAGGGCGGGGCGGCCTCCACCGAGGAGGAGGAAGCCCCCCCCACGGTTCTCGATGCCCGCCAGGTGGAATTGGTGGACAAGGCGTATTTGCGCTGGACGCAGGCACTGCCTCCCGACATGGCGTTTCATGCTCGGCTTGCCCGCAACCCCCGGGATTTCGATGCGTGGGTCGGCCTGTTTCGCAATGCGATGCGTCAGGGCGACTGGTTGGCGGCGGATGTGCTCCTGCAGGCCGCACGCGAGATCAGCCAAACCGAGGGCCTGCTGGCCTTTGACGAGGCCATGGTGGATCTGATCTCCGGTCGGCGGGAGGAGGCGTTGGCCCAACTGGATGTGTTGTCGCATCAGACCCCGGGGGATCCGCGCGTGTGGACGGCGGTTGCGTTATTGACCGAAATGGACGACCCGCGAAACCGCGAAGCGATCTGGGTGTTGCGCAACCGTCATGCAGACAGTTCGATGGTTCGCATGGTGCTGGCCTCGATTCTGATGTCGCAGGGCCAGTGGCGCCAGGCGATGACGGAACTGGAGCGGACCGTGGAAATGGAGGGCTACCCGGACCATGCCTGGGAGCTGTTTCTGGCGGTGGCCCAGGAAATCGGGAATCCCCGGCTGATCGATGCCAGTGTTCGCGGACTGACGGCCCGCAATCCCGACCATTACATTCGCTTCCAGAATGAAGGGGTAGCGCATTACCAAAAAGGGGAGTACGAACTGGCGGAGCGGACGTTCCGGGCGGGGTTGCGCCGATCGCGCAGTCCGGTCCTGCTCAACAATCTGGCCCATGTGGTGCGGGTGCGGGGGGGCGACCTGGCTGAAGCCCTGGCGCTGGTGAACGAAGCGTTGGCGCTTCAGCCCGGAACCCCGAGCATGCACAACACGCGGGCGCAAATCCATATGTCGGCCGGCCGCCTGACGGATGCGCGTGCGGATGTGCTGGACGCCTTGCGCAACGGGGGCCGCAACCTGGACACGCTCCTGGACCTGATGGAGACTGTAATGGCGCAAGGGGACCGGCGCCAGGCCGCGGCTTTTCTCCGGGTGGCGGATGCGTTAGAAGCGCACCTGACCCCGCCGCAGCGGGAGCGGGTCGGCGCCATCCGGCAGGCGCTGGGCCCGGGCCCTACGGCAGGCAATCCGCGGTAAACGAGAGCGGATACAGTTCGCCAATGGTGGTCACCGCCAGTTGGCGGATTCGCCCCTTGTCATCCACGCCCACCGCCAAGATTTTGGCATCGTCGCCGGTGGCGAATTCGCGGATTTTCTGGCGGCAGAGGCCGCAGGGAAACGCGTAGCCGTTCACGGCCAGCACGGCCACGGCCATGGCCTTGAGGCGGTGGGTTCCGGATTTGATCATGCTGTTGATGGCATCCATTTCCGCATGGGTGGTGAGGGTCAAATCCACGGTTTCGACGTTGCATCCGGCATGGATCCGGTTGCGGATATCGCGGAGGGCGGCCCCGCACTTATAGTTTGAAAACGGGGCATACGCCTTCAGGCGGATCGCCACGGCTTTCTCCACGAGGCGTCGGTCCGCCGCGCTTAATTCGTTCAACTTGACTTGTTTCATGGGGGCGGAACTGTACGGCATGCGACCGAGGCTGGCAAGCCGATGGTCCTGGAATCACCACTCGAAGGAAGCGGGCTCGATCTCGGAGGCGTCTTCTTCGTAGTCGGGGGCATGGGCCTCCAGGTTGAGGTCCGCGTGATCCGGCGCGCCCCAGGCCATGCGGATGTACGTTTGGCCGGTCCTGGATTGGGCCGGACTCATTTGCAGCCGCAGGAACCGCGGGCCTTTGCGGAACTGGATGTGGCGATCCCCTCCCTGGGCCAAGGAGGAGGCCATTATCCAGCCGCCGGCGGAGAGATGCCCGGTGTAGAAATCGGCCAGCGCGTCCGCGCGTTGGCTGGAGAGCAGGTTGAGCGACCCGGTGCGGGCATTTCCGGTGTGGTCGGAGACCTCCAGCAGTCCGGGGCAACCCGGCAAGTCGGAGGGGATGTCCAGGTCCGTCGGGAGGGCGATCACATCCTGGAGGGGAGCGGATTCCGGAGAAGAGGCCGGGTTGGACGTCGCCGAATCCGTCCGACCGCAACCCGCGCCGACCACCGTCAGTCCCACAACCAGCAAGCAAGCACAGCAAGGATTTTTCATGGCGTTGACTCCACGGCCATCGTATAAGGAGGATCCATGATAAGCAAGCGCAAGAACGAAGAGCGGCCCGTGATGGATTGGATGGTGGAGGGCCGCCTGGTATCCTTTCCCGGCCGGGATGGGCGCGGCACGCGCCGCCTCGACGGGTTTTACCGCCCGCCCAAGAATCCCAACCCGCCGCTGGTGGTGATGGTGCATGGCATGGGCAGCAATTTCTATCGTTCGGGCCTCAAGAAGGCCTTTCTGGAAGCGGCCCCCGCGCTGGGCCTGGGGGTGTTGTCGTTCAACAATCGCGGGGCGGAACGCGGAACGCAGGACGAATCCTTCGGCGCCTGCCTGCATGACCTGGATGCCGCGGCGGAATTCGCGCGTCGCCACGGGCACCGGGAACTGGTGCTGGTCGGACACAGCACGGGTTGCCAAAAGATCGCCTATTGGCAATCCCGCCGCCGGCATCCCGCCGTGGCGGGCCTGGTCTTGCTGGCGCCGGCCGACGATTACGCGGTGACCCGGCGCGACCTGGGCCGGTGGTTCGACAAAACCGTGGCCTGGGCGCAGCGACAGGTGGCGGACGGAAAGCCGGATGCGCCGGTGGCCGGGCTCTACGAGACCTTCACCGCCGCCCGCTTTCTTAGCTTGGCCAATCCCCGCGCCACCGAAGCGGGTGTCTTTCGCTATGACGGCCCCTTGACCCATTTTCGACGTTTGCGTTGCCCCGTGCTGGCGATCTTTGGCGAAAACGAAGAATTCGCGGCAATCCCGCCGGCGGAGATGCTCTCGATCCTGCGACGGAAGACGCGGTCGGTTGACTTCGACGACTGGCTGATTCCCGGGGCGGACCACGGGTTCCACGGGTGCGAGGCGGAATTGGCGCTCTCGGTGTGCCAATGGGCCCGGGAGATCGTCCGGTGAGACTTACGGGAGGCGAACACGCCGGTCGCCGGCTGCGTGTTCCAGCCGACGGGTTGCGTCCCACGCAGGACAAGGTGCGCGCCGCGTTGTTTTCATCGCTGGCGGCGCAGGTGCCCGGCGCGCGCGTCCTGGACCTTTTTGCCGGTACGGGCGCCATGGGGCTGGAGGCGTGGAGCCGCGACGCGGCCTGGGTCGAGTGGATCGAAAACGCCAAGGCACCGTTAGGCGCGCTCCGTGACAACTTGCGAACGCTGGGCGTGCCGTCGGAAGCGGGCTCCGTGATCGACGCCGATGTGTTTCAGCGTCTCGGGCGGCCCTGCCCGGGGGCGGGGTTTGATCTGGTCATTGCCGACCCCCCCTACGCGCTGGCCCGGGCCGAGGGCTGGTTGGAAATCGTGGCCAAGCGGTTGGCGACCAATGGCTGGATCCAGCCGGGCGGCATTTTCGTCTTTGAGGCCGAGGGAAAAGAGGCCCCTCCGGATTTGCCCGGCTGGCGGCTTGCCGGTGACAAACGCTATGGCTCCACGCGCCTGCTGATCTGGGTGCGGGAGGAGATGGATCCAGATGCGGAAGGTTGAATCCGGTCCGGTCCGACAAAAAACCCGTCAGATCACACAGACAACATCCGTTCGGTTTTGATAGACTGAAACGCGGGAATGCTACCAAGGAGGATGCGATGAGGACGCGTAGAGAAAACGCCGGAAAGCCTTTTGGGTTTTACGGAACACATTGGATGAGGGCATGGGGACTCACGCTCCTCTTGTTCGGGGTGGGAATGCCCAGCGCCGCCGGGGCGGCCGTGTTGGCGCAGGATGTCGGGGCCAATTATCTCGCGGGCTGGACGGACGGCTCCAACCGAGGGGAGGGATTCGGTCCGTGGGAATTCATCTATGATTGGGGCTTTCACGTTGCGTTTCAGATCGGAGATCCGGCGGAGGCGGAGATCACCGGCATGCCCACCAATTCCTTTCGTCTATACGGCTTTGGGGGGTATGTGCACGCCCGGCGCGCGTTTCGCCGGCCGCTCAAGGTGGGCGACACCTTCAGCCTGCAATGGGGCAACAACTGGGACACGGGCGGGGACTACAAGGGGATCAACCTGTACAGCGGCGGAACCCAGATTCTCAACATTCACATGGGGCCATCACAAGCGATCACCCTTGTGCCGCAGGACCAGCCCGGCCAACCCATGTTTTCCAACTATGGCACGGCGGCGATCACGCTGACCTTTGACTATACGGCCGCCGACACCCTGCGCGTCCATGCCACCGGCCGCGACGGGGTCGAGACCTTTGACGAATTCTTTACCATCTCCGGCGCCCCGGATGCCTTTATGGTTTACGCAGGAGATATCCAGTTTGAGGACTTCGCGAAGCGGATCCCCTATATCGACAACCTCCTGATCGAAGGCGAACGCGTTCCGGAACTGGCTTTCCATGTTCCGGAAGGGGTGGTGGCGGGGACCACGCATCATCCCTTCATCAGCCGTGAGGGACCGACAGACGATCCGCTGACGGTGGACCTGCACAGCAGCGACGACGGCATTGCGGCTTTTGGCGGCGCCAGCGTCACCATTCCGGCGGGCGAAACCCACGCCGAGGTCGACCTCACCGGGTTTCGCCGCGGATCGGCCACGCTGACGGTTTCCGCCGCCGGCTTTGACAGCGTCGAAATGGAACTGGACGTCTATGATCTGGCCTATGATTCCGCGTCGTACTACGCGCCCGGCACGTGGACAAACGAATCGAATGGCGGCGAGGGCTTCGGTTTGTGGGAGTTGGTGAACAACGACGGTGATGCCGGTGGGGGCGTAACCTATTCCGCGGGGGCGTTTCTGGGCGATTCCACGATGTATGGCGGAGGGGACGTCAATGTACCCGACGGGACGGCGTTCGGCCTATACGCCCATTCCACCGATGAGGGATCTCCCCATTCCAGCGCCACGCGCCTCCTGTCGGAATTTCCGGAAGGCGGAAGGTTGACGTTTGATCTGGGGGTCAACTATCGCAACGGGTCGAAGGGCGCCCTGCTGATGCGAGGCATCAACTGGCTGTTCGAGGTCGCCGTGCGCAATGACGAATACGTCTTCGCCGACTGGGGGGCCGGCGATACCGGGTACACCCCCCTCGGCTGGAGCTACCGCGCCGATACGGCCATCCGGGTCATCATCACCCGCTATCCGGAGGATCGCTACACCGTGGCCCTCGACCGCACCGGTGCTCTTCAGAACTACATGCTCATTGAGACCCGGTGGCGGGACCTCGGCGGGTGGGCTCCGGACCGCGTCCGTTTCGAGGTCCGCGAAACGGAGGCCGACGGCGCCAACCACTTCTATTTCAACCGATTGGGCATGAACCAGTACCAGGTGATGGAGATGGAGGGCGTGGTGAACATCGACATTGGGGGATCGTCCACCGTGCATCTGCGCCGCAGTAACACGACGGGCCCCTTGACGGTGGACCTGGGCAGCGCATCGCCGGAAGTCGCCACCGTGCCGGAAACCGTGGAGTTTGCGGATGGCGAGGCGGTGACGACGTTCAGCGTGACGGGCGTCTCGGAAAGCCTGGTGGACATCCATGCCCAGGCGGAGGGATACATCTGCGCGCCGCTGATGGTAAACGTGTTCCCATTCCCGGAAGAATGGGACGACGCCGGCAACTATGTGCCCGGACGTATTGTGCCGACCACCTTCATCGACGGTTCCAACGGCGGCGGCGGCTTCGGTCCATGGGAATTCGACACGCCGGGAACCGCCATCATCGATCTGGAATCGTTTATCGTTCCGGAGGTCTGGTTCGATTCGGTCCACAACCATTCGTTCCGCATCCTGGGCGGGAATCAGGAATTCGATTTTGCCGAGGCGGTCCGGCCCTTGTTGAATCCGTTGGCCGCGGGGGACCAACTGTTCTTCGTGCTGGGGGTGAACTGGAGCGGCGGGCACCGCGGGGTGGATATTCAGGACGAGGCCGGCCAACTGCTGTTCAACCTCAACCTCTCCGCCGGCGACACCTACACCTATACCTTCGGTCCGAATCCGGGCATCGACCTGGGCTGGGGCTACGACGGGAATTCCGCCATCTTGCTCGAAGTGGAGCAGTTGATCAACGATCAGCTTCGCGTCACGCTGACGCGCAGTGATGGGGCAACGGCCAGCGTGTTCTCGGACAATCTCGATGCGCCTGCAGCCAAGCTGGTCTTCTACAACGGCGGACACGACGGAGATCCCCGCCAGGCGCTGTTTGTGAATGATCTGGCCATTGTGCGGAGCAGCGGCGAACGTCCAGCGGCCCGGGAATTTCTTGTGACGGTTGTCGACATCGGCGGTGTGGATTATCTGCGTGCAACGGTGAACATGGGGGTGGGGGAATTCGGGGTGCTCTATGCCCTCGAATACACCACCGATCTCGCCGCCGATCCGGTGGTGTGGATCCCGGCGGATTCCGCGGTTGGCGACGGCTCGACCCTCCTCCTGCTGGAGGACGACAACGAATCGGATCGCGTGAGGATCTATCGTGTCCGGATCGTGACCCCTGTGGGCTGAAGCGGGCGATTGGCAAACGAGTTGCGGCGGCCGCCGCCCGAGGAGCGGCACCGCCCCCGTCGTCATTCTTTTGGCGTGCCGTCGGGGAGTGGCGGGGTCGGCGGAGTGGAAAGCCGGCGGGCATGGCGGATCGATGCGGGCCCGTGTCGGGATCGGATCTGGTCGACGGTTTGTTCGAGCGTTTCGGCTTTGTGTCGCGTTTCCACGGGAAGGTCGAAGAGGTCCATCTGCCGTGCGGCGCCGGGGGCCAAGAGTCCTTCGACACCGAAACCGATCAGCCGCACGGGCTGTTCGAGGGGGATCTCGCCGAGCAGGGTGCGCGCGAGAGCCTGCAAGTCGGGTTCGATGCGGGTGGAGCGGGGAAAGGCGCGCTGCCGGGTCAGGGTGGTGAAATCCTTCCAGCGCAGTTTGATTCGTCCGGTCGTGGCAAGGCGTCCATCGGCGCGCAACCGCCGGGCGACATCCTCGACCAGTTCAAAGAGACAGTCGTCCAGGTTGCGCCGCGACCGTTCGTCGCGCAGGAACGTATGTTCGCGGGAGATGCTTTTTTCGCGCACATCCAGTTCGATCTCGCGCGAATCCTCGCCGAACGCCAGCGCCCGCAGGTGGGCGGCGTGATGAGGACCGACCACCTGTTCGAGGCGGGCGGGGGCGGCATCCTGGATGTCGCCGATCCGATACATTCCGGCGCGATCAAACGCCTGCCGGGTGACCCGTCCCACGCCCCAGAGGCGGGTAACGGGCAGCGGTCGCAGAAACGCGATGATGCCCGGGCGGTCGAAGGGCAGCACGGTCAAGCCACCGGGCTTTTGATATTCCGACCCCAGCTTGGCCAGAAACTTGTTGGGGGCGACCCCCACCGAACAGGTCAGATTCAGTTTTCGGCGGATCTCATCCTGGATGCGGCGGGCGATGGTTTCGCCGGGTCCATAGAGTCGCTGCGAGCCGGTGACGTCAAGAAAGGCCTCATCGATCGAAACACCTTCCACCAGGGGGGTGTACCGGTTGAAGATGTCAAAGATCTGCGCGGAGACGTCGGCATAGTGGGGCAAATCGGGGGCGACAAAGATGGCGTGGGGGCATCGTTGACCGGCCTCTCGCGAAGGCATGGCGGAATGGATGCCGAAGGCGCGGGCTTCATAGGAGGCCGTGGCGACCACGCCGCGCTCGGCGGGCGCCGCGCCCACGACCAGGGGCTTGCCGCGATACTCCGGATGGTCGCGTTGCTCGATGGCCGCATAGAAGGCGTCCATGTCCACATGCAAAAACACCCGGCCGGAGGGGGCGGGTGCGGCATGGGGCGACGGCGGCGTCACCAGAAGACCGGCTCGTTTTCGTACGACCGTTCGGGAATATCCCGGGTCGGCAGGTTGACGCGTGGAACCAGGCGCTCCGGCGTTCCGGAAGGATCGGGACGGGCCGGAGGGCGTCGTCGGCCTCGCGGGGGTGGTTGCCGTACAAACGAATCTGGGGACGGAGGCGCCGGCGGCTCTGGAGCCACGACGGCGGGAGGCTGCGGTGACGGTGATGGCGGGGAGGGGGGCGCCCCGGCCAACGGCGAAGGGTCCCCCCGGTCGGGCAGTTCGATGACCCTCCATGCCAGCCAGTCGAGCGGCAATTCCTCGTACAGCAGTTCAGCGCCAACCAGAATCCGATGCGGGTGGCCCAGTTGCGCCAGGTCCAGAGCCACGGATACTTCATCGCCGCCGCCGGCGCTGGTTTCGACGATGCGGTTGGAAAGGGTCCTCACGAGGTCTTTCACGGAATCGGTCTGTTGCGGGCCGGTTGTGATTTGAATCTTCGGCATGTCCCCGAAGGGGATGTCGGATCGATAGCCGTACAAAAAGATTCGCAGGCGGGTTTCCGGCGATAGCGGCCGTTGGATCTGCAGGGTCAGGCGCACACGACGGCCATCTCCCTCGAATCCGACGCGCTGGAATGAATGATCGTACTTCTCCAGGGCCGCGGTTTCCGCGTTGTGCTGTCCAACAATCTCCAGCCAGATGTCGGAATCCCGGACCAACTCCTGCAAGAAGTCGCGGTCGGGCCGGTAGCGCGTGTGGTCGGGTTCAACCCACTCCGTTGCGCCGATCCCGCCGGGCAGAACGATCGGCGGAACATCCCCAAACAACTCGTTTTTGTTCACCAGGGCTTCCAAATAGGTGGCCGCGCGCTGGAACTGGGAGTGATGCCGCCGCAAGGCGACCTGCTTGGCGTTGACTTGGAAGGGGGCCAGTTCGAATTCTCTCCACGCGGTGGTGGTTCCGAGAAAATCGGGTGGGGCCACTTGGCGCTGGGGATCAAACCGGCGGGGCAGCGGCCAGCGCGTGAAATGCACGGGATAGGCCAACAGTTCCGGCGCGATGCCGAGCGCTTCGACGTTCCAGAGCGCGACACGGGCGAATAAATACAGGGCGCGGTGGTCGTCGTTGTGGTCGCCGGGATGCGGCAGGACGACCAGCGTGGGCTGGAACTCGGCCAGGATGTCTTCCAGGTCGTCGAGAATATCATCGCCCGCATGGGCATTCCCGGGGGTGAGCACATGATCATAGGGGATCGCCCGGCTGCGCGTCAGTTCCGACCACAGGGGCGCAACGTCGCGCCAATGATTCTTCCATATCTCATAGGTCGAAGAGGCCGGAAATCCCAGGAAGACCAGGTCGTCGGAGGCCAGGCCGAGATGCCCGGCGGCCGCCAGCGCCTCGGTCTGGCGCAAGTGGCCCGTGGGTTGGCGGGCGCCCGGGATCTGGTGGACATGCCGGCGAACGAAGAGGCGGGCGATTTCATTGTTTTCGCCCATGGTGAACACGCAGACCTTGACGGGCAGGTCGAGCGCCAGCGCTTCCTGGATGAGTCCTCCGGCCGCGAGGATTTCATCGTTGGGATGAGGCGCCAGCACCAGCAGTCGATCGCCATCGCCCAGCAGCAGGGGATCGAGTGCGGCCACGGACGATTGCCAGGACAGCCCGATCAGCGCCCAGGCGCACAGGGCCACCACCCCGCCGCACCGTCGATCCGCCGCTCTTGCCGGCGGGATCGACGGGCCACGCCTAGTGGCGGAAACGCCGCCGCCGCAAGTTGCCTGGACCATTGCCACGCCCGCATCCTACCGCGATTCCGTGGTCGCCGGGAAGAGAAAAACGGTTGGGTGCCGTAAGCATTTGCCAAGGGATGGAGAATTCCGTAGATTGCGGCCTTTCATGATTGCAGCCCGTTCCATCCTCGTCGTCGTCGCGTTGGTCTTGGGGGTCTTGGCGCCCCGGCCGGCCTTGGCCCAGGTCCGCACCCTGCGCGCGGTGACGTATGCCGGGCGGCGGTATGTGGACCTGAAGGACTTGGCGGGCATGTATGGCCTGCCCCTGACAGAGCCCGGCAACAAGAAGCTTCTGATCCGGGGGCAATATCTCAGCGTCCTGCTCACGATGGATGGCCGGGAAGCGATGATCAACGGCAGCAAGGTCTGGCTGCATGCCCCGGTGATCAAGCTGCGCAGCGGTTGGGCCATCACGGACGCCGATGCCCAGTTCATCGTGGACCCGCTGGTTCGGCCGTCGGCGTATCTGGGCGCGCGCGGAACCCGAACGGTGGTGCTGGATGCCGGACATGGCGGCAAGGATCCCGGCGCCCTGGGCCGTGGCGGCCTGATGGAAAAGGATTTGGCGCTGGATATCGCGCGGCGCACGGCGGCGCATCTGCGCGCCAACGGGGTGCGGGTGGTCATGACCCGCGATGGGGACCAGTCTCTCACCTTGCAAGACCGCCCCTTCCTGGCGGCGCGCGGTGGCGGCGATGTGTTTGTCAGCATCCATCTCAATGCCGTCGACAACCGCAGCGTGCATGGCGTTGAAACCTTCGTGACCGCGGCGGAGCATTATCCGCCGACGGCGAATCCGCGATTGACGGGCCGATATCCGGCGGTGGCCAACAACCGGTTCAACCATTCCAATGCGGTGTTGGGGCACCACATTCAGCAGTCGCTGGTGGGGATCACCCGTGCGGAGGATCGCGGGCTGAAACGGGCGCGCTTTCAGGTGTTGCGCGATGCGGCGATGCCGGCGGCGCTGGTGGAATGCGGGTTTATCTCCAATCCCCAGGAAGCCCAGAAGATGTCCACGCCTTCCTACCGCGAGACCGTGGCGCAAGGGATTGCCGTGGGGATTTTGAATTTCCTGGCGGCCGTCAATCGGGCGAAGATGGAGCTGGGGGCGCCGCTCATCCAGCCCCCGGTACAGATGGCGATGGCGGCGCCAACCGCGCCGGCTCCGATTCCCATGGCGGCCCGCGCTTGGGGGCCGACGGAGGTGGTCCTTGCCCCACCGCCCATGCAGGCGGTTGCCCCGCCGCAACTGTTGGCCCCACCGCCGCCGGCCGTGGAGGCCCCCGCCCAGCCCGTTCCCGCGCCGCCGCCGGCCGTTTCTCAACCGCCAGCCCCGGTTGTGCCGGCCGCGCCGCCGGCGCCCGCGCCCGCGCCGCCGCCCGCGACACCACCGCCCATGCAGGCGGTTGCGCCCCCGCCATCGCGGTTATTGAATCCCAACCTGGGGCGGAATTAACCGTGCCCCATGGGTCAGACACCTATGAACGGAATGTGATGCCATGAAACCCAAACGCCTGGAATTCCTCAAGCGCCTGATGGGCGCGATTTCTCCCTCCGGCCATGAACGCGAGGCCGTCCGGATCTTCCGGCAAGAGGCCGAGTCTTTTGCCGCGCAGGTTCGCACCGATGTGCATGGCAGCACCGACATCGTGGTGAATCCCGGCGGATCGCCGCGGGTCATGCTGGCGGGGCACTACGACGAAATCGGGTTCATCGTGACCTTGATCGATTCCAAGGGCTATCTCTGGGTGGCGCCGATCGGCGGTTGGGACCCGCAGATCCCGCAAGGCCAGCGCGTGGCGATCCGGACGGCCAAGGGGGTGGTCAAGGGCGTGTTCGGCAAAGTGCCGATCCATCTGCAAAAGCCCGAGAGTCGCAAGGAGGTCACGCCGCTGACGGATCTGTGGGTGGACATCGGGGCGAAGAATCGAAAGGACGCTGAAAAGCGCGTATCGGTGGGAGATCCCATGGTCATCGACCAGGGGGTGGACGAACTGCCGAACCACCGGCTGATGGGCCGGGCGTTCGACAACCGGGCGGGAGCGTTTATCGTGCTGGAGACTGCGCGCCTGCTGGCGGCGATGCATCCCCGCGCGGAGGTGCATGCCGTGGGGACGGTCCAAGAGGAAATCGGCAGCCGCGGCGCCACCACGGCGTCGTTCGGGATCGATCCCGAGGTGGGCCTGGCGGTGGATGTGACCCATGCGACGGACCACCCGATGATGGAGGGTCCCGAGAAGCGCGAAGGACGCGTGGAACTGGGCGGTGGACCGGTGGTGTGCCGCGGCGCGAACATCAATCCCGTCCTGTATGAGCACCTGGTCAAAACCGCGCGGCGGCTCCAGATCCCGGTGCAGATCGTGGCCGATGGCCGCGCGACGCCGACGGATGCCGATCCCATTCAGCTTTCGCGCGCGGGGGTGGCGACGGCCCTGGTCAGCATTCCCCTTCGCTACATGCACACTCCCAGCGAAATCGTCAGCCTGGACGATCTGGACCGGATCATCGATTTGCTGGCCGGCGCGGTGGCCGACATGAAGCCCGGTCAAAGCTGGATTCCGTTTTAGCGCCGGGGCAACGGTTGTCTTTCGTAACGTAAACAGGAGAACCACATGATCAAGGTCAAGGTTGTTGGATGCGGCGGATATGGCGGCGTGGGTATCGTGGAGTTGCTGCGGCGGCATCCCGAAGCGCGCATCCAGGCGCTGGTGGATGTGGCGGATGCCGGCCGGGCCATCAGCGATTTGTATCCTCACCTGAAGGGGTTCTGCGACCTGCCGATTCTGAAGCCGGACGATCCGGCGGCCCAGGAGCCGGCCGATGTGGTGCTGTTCTCCACGCCCGATGGCGTGGGCATGACCCATGCCGCGGACGAACTGGCCAAGGGCGCGCGCGTGATCGATTACAGCGGCGATTTCCGTTTTGACAACGAGGCGGACTATGCCGAATACGCCCAGCGCATTGGATTGGATCCCGTCCACAAGGCGCCCGAGCTGCTGCCGAAGACCGTGTATGGCCTCCCGGAGCTGAACCGCGCGGCCTACGGCGAGAACCGCCGACTGGTCGGCAATCCCGGCTGTTTCGCCATGAGCTGCCTGCTGGGGCTGGCTCCGGCGGTTGCCGGCGACCTGGTGGATCCGGCCAGTTTGATTTGCGACTGCAAGACGGGGGTGTCCGGCGCGGGCAAAAAGCCATCCGCGGCGCATCACTATCCCGCCCGCTACGACAGCATGGGCGCCTACCGGCTCGGCGGACACCAGCACGTCATGGAAATCGAGCGCATGCTGGGCCAGTTGGCGGGATCGCCCGTGCGGGTGACCTTCACGGCCCAGGTCGTTCCCGTCTGCCGCGGGATCCTCAGCACCCTGTACGGCACCCTGCGCGACGGGGTTGGCCTTTCCGAGGTCCGCGGTGCCTATGCGGGATTCCACCAGGCCAACCCGTTCGTGCGCCTGTTTGACGCCACCGCCGCCATCGGCACGGTCCATGTGCGCGGGACGAACTACGCCAACCTGATCGTGGATGTGGACGAGCGCACCCGCCGCCTGCGGGTGGTCTCGCACATCGACAACCTGATGAAGGGACAGGCGGGCAACGCCCTCCAAAACCTGAACCTGATTTGCGGGTTGCCCGAGCAGACCGGGCTGGACCATCCCGGTTCGTACCCCTAGGCGCCACTTCCGCCTTTACGCCGGCGCCGGGCGTATGCGAGGATGTGCCATCGTCAACGCGGCGTCGTACGCGCCGGGAGCGAAGAGGAGTTCATGCATGAAGCCGATTCTGTCCGAGCCTGAAATCAACGCCATCATCTACGGCATGCACGGCGCGCCTTTCAAGCTGCTGGGCATGCACGAAACCGGCAAGAAGAAGCCCGGCGTGGTGGTGCGGGTCTTCCGTCCGTACGCGACCCAGGTGGAACTGGTGCGGGGGTCGGATGGCCGCGGCTTCCAGATGCCGCGCATCCATGCGGATGGCCTCTACGAACTGTTTTTCCCGGACGAGAAGCCGTTTGCCTATCGCTTGCGATTGACGTGGTTCGACAAGACCACGGCGGAACTGGAGGATCCGTACCGCTTTCCGTTGCAGTTGACGGATCTGGACATGTACCTGCTGGGCGAGGGGACCAACTACCGCGCCTATACCAAGATGGGTGCGCATCCGGCGACCATCGACGGGGTGGATGGGGTGCATTTCGCGGTCTGGGCGCCGAATGCGATCCGGGTGAGCGTGGTGGGCTGGTTCAACAACTGGGATGGGCGCATCCACCCGATGCAGCAGCGCGGCGGTTCGGGGCTGTGGGAATTGTTCATTCCGCACCTCAAGGCCGGCGACCTGTACAAGTTCGAGGTCAAGGGGCACAACGCGTTCCTGGTGCAGAAGGCGGATCCCTACGCCTTCGCGTCGGAGCTGCGCCCCCGCTCGGCCTCGATGGTCTGGAACGTGGACGCCTATGAATGGAACGATGCGGAGTGGATGGACGCCCGCAAGCAGAAGCACTGGTTGGACGAGCCCATCAGCGTCTACGAGGTCCACCTGAGTTCCTGGCGTCGCAATCCCGACGAGGACAACCGCATGCTGACCTACCGGGAGCTGGCGGACACCCTCATTCCCTACGTCAAGAAGATGGGCTTTACGCACATCGAAACCATGCCGATCAGCGAGCATCCCTTCGACGGTTCCTGGGGCTACCAGACCATCGGCTACTACTCGCCGACCTCACGTTTCGGCACGCCGGACGACTTCAAGTACTTCATCGACCAGTGCCACCAGGCCGGCATCGGCGTGATCGTGGACTGGGTGCCGGCGCACTTTCCCAAGGATGGCCATGGGTTGGCCTATTTCGACGGCACGCATCTGTACGAGCATGAAGACCCGCGTCTCGGTGAGCACAAGGACTGGGGGACGTTCATCTTCAATTACGGCCGCAACGAAGTGCGCGCGTTCCTGCTGTCCAACGCCATCTTCCTGGCGGATGTCTACCACATCGATGGCCTGCGGGTGGATGCCGTGGCCTCGATGCTCTATCTGGACTATTCCCGCAACGAGGGCGAGTGGGTCCCGAACAAGTTCGGCGGGCGCGAAAACCTCGAAGCCGTCGATTTCCTCAAGAAGTTCAACGAGCTTGTTCACGTGGAATACCCGGGATTCCTGACGTTTGCGGAAGAGTCGACGGCCTGGCCGATGGTCTCGCGCCCGGTCTATCTCGGCGGGCTGGGCTTCGATCTCAAGTGGAACATGGGGTGGATGAACGACACGCTGTCGTTCATGAGCAAGGATCCGGTGTTCCGGAAGTATCACCACCACGAGATGACGTTCTCGATGATCTACGCATTTTCCGAAAACTTCATTCTGCCGTTTTCCCACGACGAGGTGGTGCACGGGAAGGGCTCGATGCTTTCGAAGATGCCCGGGGACATGTGGCAGCAGTTTGCCAATCTGCGACTGCTGTATGCCTACATGTACGCCCATCCGGGCAAGAAGCTGACCTTCATGGGCATGGAGTTCGGGCAATGGCGCGAGTGGCAGCACCACGAAAGCCTCGATTGGCACCTGCTACAGTACGATTCGCATGCGGGGCTGCAGCGGCTGGCCCGCGATCTCAACGAGATGCTCAAGGGCTTCGCATGCCTGCACCAGATCGACTTCTCCTGGGAAGGCTTCGAGTGGATCGACCTGAATGACTGGGAAAACAGCATGCTCTTCACCCTGCGCAAGGGGAAGGATCCCAGCGACCTGATGGTCTGCGGTTTCAACTTCACGCCGGTGCCCCGCCAGGGCTACCGGATGGGCGTGCCGCGCCTGGGGGTGTATGAGGAAGTCCTCAATACCGATGCGGCCATCTATGGCGGCAGCGGCCTGGGGAATACCCGGTTCCTGCGGGCCGAACCGCAGAACTGGCAGGGCCGGGATCAGTCCCTGCTGGTGGACGTGCCGCCGCTGGGGGCGGTCTATTTCCGCTACCGGCCGGACATGGAAGGCCATGTCTAGGCGGGGTGCCGTTGCGTTCGGGCCGGTTCTGGGCTATGGTTCACCCAATTTCCGGTCTTTCCGCCGGAGCGAATGAGATGAAATCCCTTTCCACAGGCTATCGATGGATCCTGGTGACGGCTGTCCTGGCCGTCAACCTGGCGGTGGGCGCCCGGCTCTATTTGCGGGAGGCCGCCGCGGCCGAGGCGGTCAAGGAATCCCCCTACGAAATGTACACCCTCTTCTCGAAGGTGGTCGAACAGGTCCGGGCCAGCTATGTCGATGGCGAAAAAAGCACGTACGAAGAATTGATCCAGGGCGCCTTGAAGGGGATGCTGCAATCGCTGGATCCCCACAGCCAGTTTCTGGATGAAGAGGCGTTCAAGGCCATGAAGGAGGACACCTCCGGTCAATTCGGCGGCCTGGGCATCACGATTGGCATCAAGGACAACGTGCTGACCGTGATCGCTCCCATGGAGGGAACGCCGGCGTTCCGCGCCGGGCTCCTTTCCGGCGACAAGATCATGGAGGTGGACGAGGAGCCCACCGACGGGCTTTCCCTGGAAGAGGCGGTCAAGAAACTGCGCGGCACGCCCGGCACCACGGTCAAGGTCAAGATTTTCCGGCCGCGCACCCAACTCATGCGCGAATTCGAACTGGAACGGGCGGTGATCAATGTGCCCAGCATCAAAGATACCCAGGTCTTTGACGGGGGGATCGGCTATGTGCGGCTGCTGCAGTTTGGGGAAAGCACGGCGCGCGATCTTCTCGCCGAACTGGACAAACTGGAGCAGCAGGGCATCCGGGCGTTTGTCCTGGACCTGCGCAGCAATCCGGGCGGATTGCTCACCGCCGCCGTGGATGTGGCCCAGATCTTCCTGCGGCGCGGCGACCTGATCGTCTTTACGCGCGGGCGGGACAACCGCATGGAGCGCTCCTACCGGGCCCGTTCCCGCCGGACCTTTCCCGACGTGCCCATGACCGTTCTCATCAATGGCTACAGCGCCAGCGCCTCGGAAATCGTGGCCGGCGCCTTGCAGGACAACCGCCGCGCCGTGCTGGTCGGCGAGCGCAGCTTTGGCAAGGGCTCCGTCCAGAGCGTGCTGCCGCAGGATCCCGGCGGCCGCACTGCGATTCGCCTGACCACCGCCAAGTACTACACGCCCAGCGAGCGCGTCATCCACGACAACGGCATCGAGCCGGATATCGTCGTGCCCATGTCCGCCGAAAACTGGCGGCACATCATCCTGTCGCGCAACCGCGCCGAGGAAGTCAACGGCGATGAGTCCTCGCTGCTGGATGACGACGGATGGGTCGATGAGGAGGGAGTCCTTCTTCCGGGCGCCCCTGCGACTCCGGAAGCCGAGGTCGACCTGCTGGATCTGGATACGGTCTCGGATCCGCAGCTCGACCGGGCGCTCGACCTGCTGCGCGGCATCCTCGTGTTCCAGAATCGATGACGGTTCGCGGCGTGGCCGATCGGTTTCCCGACTTTCCGGGCCCAGGATTTCAGGCAGGCCCCGCATGATAATCCTGGGCATCGAATCCTCCTGCGACGAAACGGCTGCGGCTGTGCTGCGCGATGGCCGCGAGGTGCTGTCTTCCGTGGTGGACAGCCAGATCGACCGCCACCGGCCGCATGGCGGGGTCGTGCCGGAGATCGCCTCCCGCGAGCACGTCCGCGCCTTTCCCGAGGTGGTTTCCACGGCCGTGGAACAGTCGGGGGCAGGGTGGGGGGGCGTCGACGCCATTGCCGTCACGCATGGCCCGGGTCTGGTGAGTTCCCTGTTGATCGGGCTTTCCGGCGCCCGGGCGCTGGGACAATCCCTCGGCAAGCCGGTGTGGGGCGTGAACCACCTGGAAGCCCATGTGGCCGGCCTGTTTCTCGATCCGGCCGCCCCGGAACCGGCGGATCTTTGTCCGGCGCTGGTCCTGTTGGTGTCCGGCGGGCATACCGCCCTGATCGAGATGGATTCGGTGGGGGGGTACCGCTTGCTGGGGCAGACGCTCGATGATGCCGCCGGCGAATGCCTCGACAAGGGGGCTCATCTGCTCGGGCTGGGCTATCCCGGGGGGCCCGCCATGGAACGCGCGGCCAGCGGCGGCGACCCGACCTTTGTGGATTTCCCCCGCGGGCTCCAGCATGCCAAAAACCGCACGACCGAGAACGGACTGGCCATCGAACTGTGCTTCAGCTTCAGCGGCCTCAAAACCTCGCTGCTCTATCACCTGAAAAAGCATCCCGTCGAGAAGGCGGAACAGTTGGCGGACCTGGCGGCCTCGTATCAGGCGGCGGTCATGGATTCGCTGGTCATGCGGGCCGGGCGCGGGCTGCAGATCACCGGGGCGCGGACCCTGGCCTGCGTGGGCGGCGTGGCTTGCAATGCGCGGCTGCGGGCGAAACTGGATGACCTGGCCCACCGCCGCGGGGTTCGGCTTCTGCTGGCGCCGCCGGCCTATTGCACGGACAACGCCGCCATGGTGGCCACGGCCGCCGGCCTGCGGGTCCGGGCCGGGTTGACCAACCCGCCCGCCCTGGAGGCCGATCCCAGCCTGCCCTTGACGGAGCAGACCGGCCAGGCCGGACGTTCGATTTGACGGGTCAATGGACAAAGTAAATGCGCCTTTGGCAGGGTGAATGCGCCTGAGGCGCGT